>DASPKS010000174.1:0-3352 GCA_035628035.1 Rubricoccaceae bacterium | reverse complement strand
GGTCCGCGTCGAGCGCTTCCCCGGCCGCGTCGTAGACGCCGCGGAACTCACCCTCGAAGCCGAACAGCCCGTGCCGGTGCTCCCACGCGCGGAAGAGCGGTCCCTCGCCCCAGTACACGGCGCCGTGCTGCGCCGGTGCTTCGGTGACTTCCTCGGCACGGGGGTCGTAGTCCACCCACTGGCCGGCCTTCCAGACCTTCCACCAGAACAGCCCGGCCTTGCCGCCCATCTGGCCGTCGGCGTGGAAGTCGGCGCGGAGGTCGATCCGTCCGAAGCGGGGGCCGAGGAGGAGGAGCGAGCCGCCGGCCGCGAGGTGGGCGTCGAGCATTGGCGGCACCGGCGCACCGCGCTTCGTCCGGTACGGCATCTCGTTGCCGACGACGACGAGCAGCGCCTCCTCCGGATCGTCCTCTTCGGTAAGCGACGGGATCTCGCACGCGGCGAGGTGGCGGAGCCGGCCGAAGTACTGCACGGCGTTGACGACGAACCCCTGGAGGACATCGGCGAAGAGGCGGGGCTCGTCCATCAGTGCCGGGCGGGCGGCGACGAGGGGGGGCGGAAGCGCCGAGGCGCTTGCCTGCACGCCGCCGTGCGCAACCTCGACGTTGATGTGGTGCCGCGTACCGGGGGTCAACCGGAACGTCACAAACTCTTCCATCCCTTCCTCCTGCCGCGCCGGCTCCACGGCCTCCCCATCGAGCGTTGCGCGCGCGAGGGTCTGGTTCGGCGGGATGCGGACTTCGAGCGTCTCCACATGGGTACCGTCGAGAGCAAGGTGGTACCCGCTCGGAGACTGCGTGAACTTGAGGCGTCCCTCGTAGAGCTCGACGTCGGCCTCCCAGTCGGTCCACGCGCGGGGCACCTGGGGAGCGAGGCGAAGCGCGCGTTCGCCGGGCGCACGGACGCTCAGCCCAACGAGCCCGTAGAGCACTGCGTCGAGCGTGGCGCCGCTGCCGGTGATGAAGGCATGACCAGCGACGTCATCCTGGGTTCCGTCGTCCGGGTCGAGGTACTCCTCGCAAAGCCCGGGCAGCGTGGGCCGCTCCAGCGTGTCAAGGATTTTTTGGAGGACGTGCATCCCGCCCTCGGCGTCGCCGCTGCGGAAGCGGGCCTTCGCCTCGTGCGCCATCCACCACGGCCACACCTTCCCGTTGTGGTCGTTCTCCAGGGGGACGTACTTCATCGGAACGTCGCACGTGGCGCTCCCGAAGGCCCGCCAGCACCGCTCACGGATGCTTTGGAGTACGCGGAAGCGCTCGCGCTCACTGGCGAGGTCCTCGTGGAGCACGATCACGTTGTCGGCCAGCATGAGCGCCGTGTCGGTGACGCCCCAGGCGACGGCGTTGTTGAAGTAGCCGTTCTCGTTCCAGAAGGCGCCGCGGAGCGCCTTCCGCGTGCGGGCAGCAAGGGCGGCGTACCGCGTGGCCTCGGCCTCACGGCCCAGCGCTTCGTGGGCCCACTGGAAACGGCGGAGGGCGGCGTAGTAGAGCGCGTTCGAATAGAGCGTGCGCTGCCCCTCCGGGAGGCGGAGGAAGCGCGAGTGGTCCATCCACTCCGTCACGTCCACGACGAGGCCGTCCTCGTCGGCATCACGGGCGATCCACTCGGCCATCCACGGCCCAAAGGCGTCGAGCATGCGCTGGAGGAAGCGCCGGTCGCCGGTGTGCTCGAAGACCAGCCAGGCGAGCTTCATCAGCCACCCAAGGCTCTCGGCCGAGCCGCCCTGGGAGGTGTCGTCGGAGACCTTGAGCCCGGCGGGCACGTGGCTCGTGTACCGGGCTACCTCGTAGTCGAGCGTTTTTTCGACGGCCTGGTGCAGCCCTGCGGCGAGGGCGCCGGGGCCGAACCCGCTCCCGAAGTCGCGGCTCCACACGTCGCGCCAGCGGAAGATGTCGCAGACCATCTTGCCGCCGGGGTTCCCTTCAGGCTCCCACGCGTAGCCGAGCTGCATGTGGACCTTGAGGAAGTCCACGGCCCGGTTGAGCGCGGGGTCGGGCGTGCGCAGGCAGAGGCCGCGCGCGCGGTAGGACCCCTCCCACCGTGCCGGTGCCTCGAACGGATCGTCGAGGCCGCCGACGGCCTCCGGTGCGCCGAGCAGGAACGCCGCCCGCCCGCCGGGCGCCAGCGTGACCGCGAGCACGCCCCTCCCCCCCTCTACCGACGCCATCGCTTCCACGTCCACAGCGGCCACGCGACCGGTCCCCGTCACGAGCACACCGCCTTCCGCTCGCAGCCCATCGGCCTCGACCTCCAGCGTCCACCCGGTCGGAGGGGCTTCATCGGTGCCCTCGATCACGACGAGGTACAGCTCGGCATCGGGCTGCGCGGCGTGGGTGACGGTGCCGACGCCGGGCGCGATGTAGACGGAGCAGCCGGGGCGAGCGAGCGTGTCGAGGAGCCGGTCGTCGAGCGGCGCGCCGTCGGCGAAGAGGCGGAAGCGATGGACGGCGCCGTGGGCGAAGAACGCGGCGGAGCCGGCCCGCACCCGCGCGATCACCCGGCCATTGCCGACGACGGTCTCGACGTTCTGTCCGGGAAAGGCGTAGCCGTCCAAGGGGGTGGTCCGGGCGAGGGGGCGCGAAGATAGGCGCGAACAAAAGAGGGGAGCGGGCCCGAGCCCCTCCCCTCTTCGCCCCCCGGAATGCGGGGAGGCAGAACGTTACCCGATGGTTACGCGCCGCCCTGCGCCTTCGCATTGCGGAAGCGGCGGTCGGCCTCGTCCCAGTTCACCACGTTCCACCACGCGCCGACGTAGTCGGGCCGGCGGTTCTGGTACTTCAGGTAGTACGCGTGCTCCCACACGTCCACACCGAGGATGGCGTGGTGGCCGTGCATGATGGGGTTGTCCTGGTTCGGCATCCCGTGGAGGTGGAGGCCCTGGTCGGCGCCCCAGGCGAGCCACGCCCACCCCGAGCCGAACTGGTTCACGGCCGTCTCGGTGAACGCCTTCTGGAACGCCTCGAACGAGCCCCACTTCTCGTTGATCGCGTCGGCGAGCGCGCCGGTGGGCTGGCCTGCCTCGCCGGGGCGCATCGTCGTCCAGAAGATGCCGTGGTTGTAGAACCCGCCCCCGTTGTTCCGCACGGCGGCGCGCTTGTCCTCGGGGAGCGCGTCGAGGTTGCGCAGCACGTCCTCGATCGAGCGCTCGGCCCACTCCGTCCCCTCGAGCGCCTTGTTGAGATTGTCCACGTACGCCTGGTGGTGCTTGCCGTGGTGGATCCGCATCGTCTGCTCGTCGATCGTCGGCTCGAGGGCGTTGTAGTCGTACGGAAGCGGCGGGAGCTCGTGGGGCATCTCTTCTCCTTCGGGTCGTCGTCGGGGTGAGGATATGCTCCGCGCCGTTCGGAGGGGC
>DASPKS010000173.1:0-37988 GCA_035628035.1 Rubricoccaceae bacterium | reverse complement strand
GCTACCGCGACAAGGTGACGCCGCTCGCCCGCGCGGCCGTGGCCGTCGGCGCCGACGGGCTCCTCGTCGAGGCCCACCCCGATCCCGCCCGCGCCCTCTCCGACGGCCCGCAGTCGCTCGCCCTCGAGGGGTTCGCCGACCTCATGGTGCAGGTCCGCCGCGTGGCCGGAGCCATCGGGCGGACGGTCCAGCCGCCACAGGCGGCCCCGGTCGAGACCTTCGCGGCGTAGGGGGTGGCTCAGGAATAGTTCACCCGGTGGGCTCTGCGCTGGGCTTCCGGCGTCCCTACCTTCCCGGTTTCCGTCCTCCCCTCTTGCCCTTCCCCGCTATGTGTGGCATCGTCGGATACATCGGCCAGCGCGACGCGAGTCCCCTCCTCGTTGCCGGCCTGAAGCGGCTCGAATACCGCGGCTACGATTCGGCCGGCGTGGCCGTGCTCAACGGGAGGATCGAGGTCCGCAAGCAGGAGGGGAAGGTGGATGAGCTGGTGCGGGTCCTCAAAGACAGCCCCGTGCACGGCACCATCGGCATTGCGCACACCCGCTGGGCCACCCACGGCGCGCCGAACAACATCAACGCCCACCCCCATGCGTCGGGCACGGGGCGGTTCGCGCTCATCCACAACGGGATCATCGAGAACTACGCGGCGCTCCGCGAGAAGCTGAAGGAGAAGGGGTACCGGTTCGTCTCCGAGACCGACACCGAGGTGCTCGTCCACCTCATCGACGAGGTGCAGAAGGAGGCGGGGCTCCCGCTGCCCGAGGCCGTCCGGCAGGCGCTCACGCAGGTGCGCGGGACGTATGGCCTTGTGCTCGTGAGCGCCGACGACCCCGACATGCTCATCGCCGCGCGGAAGGGGAGCCCGCTGCTCCTCGGCCTCGGCGAGGGCGAGAACTTCATCGCCTCCGACGCGAGCCCCCTCATCGAGTACACCCGGCAGGTGGTCTACCTCAACGACGGCGAGCTGGCCGTCGTCCGCCGCGATGGGTACGAGGTGATGAGCATCGAAGGGGCGCCCGTGGCGAAGGAGGTCCACGCGCTGGAGTGGAGCCTGGAAGAGATCGAGAAGGGGGGCTACGAGCACTTCATGCTCAAGGAGATCATGGAGCAGCCGGAGTCCATCGAGAACTGCCTCCGGGGGCGCGTCCGCGTCGAGACAGCCACGATCAAGCTTGGCGGGGTCGAGGATGTGCTCGACCGGCTCAAGGGCGCCCGTCGCATCCTCATTTGCGCGTGCGGTACGTCGTGGCACGCCGGGCTCGTCGGCGAGTACCTGATCGAGAAGCACGCGCGGATCCCCGTCGAGGTGGAGTACGCGAGCGAGTTCCGGTACCGGAACCCCATCCTCCACCCCGACGACGTCGTCCTCGTGATCTCGCAGTCGGGCGAGACGGCCGACACGCTGGCGGCCGTGCGCGAGGCGCAGCGGCAGGGCGTCCTCACGCTTGGCATCTGCAACGTGGTCGGGAGCACCATCGCGCGGGAGACCGAGGCGGGGGTGTACCTCCACGTCGGCCCCGAGATCGGCGTGGCGAGCACGAAGGCGTTCACGGCACAGGTGACCGTGCTCTCGATGATCGCGCTCCTCCTCGGGCGCGAGCGCGGGCTCCTCGGCGAGACCGAGATGCGCCGCTGCCTCGAAGCCCTCGTAGCCATCCCCAATCAGGTCCGTGCGGTGCTCAAGACCGACGCCCTCGTCCGCGAGATCGCGCGGGACTTCCGCTTCGCGCAGAACTTCCTCTACCTCGGGAGGGGGTTCAACTTCCCCGTGGCGCTGGAGGGCGCGCTGAAGCTGAAGGAGATCAGCTACATCCACGCCGAGGGGTACCCGGCCGCCGAGATGAAGCACGGCCCGATCGCGCTGATCGACCGGTTCATGCCTGTCGTGTTCATCGCGACGAAGGACGCGATCTACGAGAAGGTGGTCTCCAACATCGAGGAGGTCGCCGCCCGCGGCGGGACCGTCATCGCTATCACCGACGAGGACAACCACGACCTCGACAAGCTCTGCGAGTACGTGATCCACGTGCCGAAGACCGTCGAGGGGTTCGAGCCGCTGCTGACAGTGGTGCCGCTCCAGCTGCTGGCGTACCACGTGGCCGTCCTCCGCGGGTGCGACGTGGACCAGCCGCGCAACCTCGCCAAGAGCGTGACGGTGGAGTAAAGAGGGATCGGGGAATCTGTGGATCAGGGAACCGGGTAATCGGATCGCACTTTCCCAGGCTCGAAGATCCTACGGCTCCTAATGGTCGACCCCCGCCGCCTCGACGAGATCCTCGCCCGCCGTGACGAGGTGGTGCGCCTCATGGCGCACCCCGACGTGGCGACGGACCCGGCGCGGCTGGCCGCGCTTGGCCGCGAGGGGGCCTCGCTCCGCGAAGTGGCCGCCGCCGCCGAGGCTTACCGCCGCCTCGTCCGCGAGCGCGACGACCTCCGGACGCTCGTCGAAGGGGAGGAGGGGGAAATGGCCGCCCTCGCGCAGGCGGAGCTGGGCGCGCTCGAAGAGAAGCTTCCCGCCCTGGAGGCCCACCTCGAGCGGCTCCTGATCCCGAAGGACCCTGAGGACGCCCGGGACGCCATCGTGGAGATCCGCGCAGGTACGGGCGGCGACGAGGCGGCCCTCTTCGCTGGCGACCTCTTCGAGATCTACCAGCGCTTCGCCGCCGAGAAGGGGTGGCGCGTGGAGGTGATGGACGCGAGCGCCGGCGCGATGGGCGGGTTCAAGGAGGTCGTCTTCGCCGTGAAGGGGCCCGACGCCTACGGCACGCTCAAGTACGAGAGCGGCGTCCACCGCGTGCAGCGCGTGCCGGCCACCGAGAGCCAGGGCCGCATCCACACGAGCGCCGCCACGGTGGCGGTCCTCCCGGAGGCGGAGGAGGTGGACGTTGAGGTCCGACCGCAGGACGTGGAGGTGGACGTGTACCGCTCCTCCGGCCCCGGGGGGCAGAGCGTGAACACGACCGACTCCGCGGTCCGCCTCACGCACAAGCCGACGGGGCTCGTGGTGACGTGCCAGGACGAGAAGAGCCAGCTCAAAAACAAGGAGAAGGCGATGCGGGTGCTCCGCGCCCGCCTCTACCAGATGGAGCGGGACCGCCTCCACGCCGAGCGCGCCGACGCCCGCCGCCAGATGGTCGGCTCCGGCGACCGCTCAGCCAAGATCCGAACCTACAACTGGCCCCAGGGACGCGTCACGGACCACCGCCTAGAGGGGGAGCACAAGAACCACGCGCTCCAGGGGGTGCTGGCGGGCGACCTCGACCCCATCCTCACGGCCCTCCGGATGGCCGACCACGCCGAGCGGATGGCCGGCGGGGCGTAGGCGCTGCGCCAACTCTTCACCGCGCCGGCGCTACCGGGCGGCGGGCCCCGGCCGCTATCTTTCAGGCTCCCTGCCCGTCGCCTGGGCCTTCTGCCCTCGCCGGCGGGCATACGCACGTATTCCACAGGGACCCCTATGCCTGCACCGAACGGGATGTACGAGCTGATGTACATCCTCAACCCCGTGCTCAACGCCGAACAGACGAAGGACATCGTCGCCCGCGTGAGCACCTACATCACCGAGAACGGCGGCGAGATCGTCGAGGTCGTCGAGATGGGGAGCCAGCGGCTGGCCTATCCCCTTGAGAAGAAGCGGAACGGGTACTACGTCAACGTCTTCTTCCGCGCGCCGGGCGCGTTCATCGCCCGGTTCGACCGCGCCCTCCGCATCAACGAGGACGTCCTCCGCCACCTGATCCTCCGCTACGACGCGAAGATGGAGCGGCACTACGAGCGCGTCCGCACCGGCGAGGGCGTCAAGCCCATCCCCGCCCCCACCATCGTCGAAGAGACCGAGGGCTAACCGCCATGGCAGAGATCACCGAACCCATCGCGCGGCAGGCCGCGCCCGGCGCCAAGCGCATCAAGCAGCAGTGCCCCTTCGTCAAGGCCGGCGTCGAGTACATCGACTACAAGGACGTCGAGACGCTCAAGCGGTACCTCAACGACCAGGGCAAGCTGTTCCCCCGCCGGCTCACCGGCGTCTCGGCGAAGTTCCAGCGCCAGCTCACCCTCGCCGTCAAGCGCGCCCGCCTCGTGGCCCTGCTCCCCTACGTCGCCAACGACGTGAAGTGAGCGGCCGCCTGCTAGCCAACTGCCAACCGACAGCATCGCTATGAAAGTCATCCTGATGGAGGACCTCGAGAACCTCGGCCAGAAGGGCGAGGTGGTGGAGGTCCGCGACGGCTACGGGCGGAACTTCCTCATCCCGCGCAAGATGGCCGTCGTCGCCAACGCCGGGAACGCCCGCCGCTACGAGGAGGAGCGCCGCCAGCAGTCCCGCAAGATCGAGCAGGCCCGCACCGACGCCGCCTCGCTCGCCGCCCGCCTCGAGGACCTCGAGCTCGTGCTCCCCGCCCGCGTGGGCGAGGAGGACCGCCTCTTCGGCACGATCACCACGCAGCACGTGGCCGACGCCCTCGCCGCGCAGGGCATCCCGGTCGACCGCCGCAAGATTGCGCTCCGCGAGGAGATCCGCATGACGGGCGTCTACCGCGCGACCGTGAAGCTCCACCCGGAGCACACCGCCGAGCTCAAGCTGAAGGTGGTGCCCGAGGAGGAGCCGGCGGCCTGACCGGCGCCCTCGCCCGAGAGCCCGTGGGGGAGCCGGCCGTCGCGCTCGGCTCCCCCACGCCCTATTTTCCCCCGTGCCCTCCCCCGCTCCCATGCTCCGCTTCGCGCTGCTCGCCGTCCTGCTCGGCGGGGCCGCCCCGGCCCTCGCCCAGCCGCGCCCGGGGGATCCCCCGACGGCCGACCAGGTCGTGACGTGGGAGGCCCTGCTCGACAAGCGCTCCGTCCGGCGCGGTGAGGAGGTCACCCTCACACTCACGGCGCGGATCGCCGCCGGCTGGAAGCTCTACGCGATGGACTCTCAGGCCGGCCGCCCCCTCGAAGTCCGCCTCAATGACGACCTCGGCGGCTTCCGCCGCACGGCCGGCCCCACCCAGAGCCGCACCTTTACCGACTTCGACGACGCGCTCGGCATGGACTACACCTACTTTGCTGGGCAGGGCACCGTCACCCTCCGCTTCCGCGCGAACCGGAACGCGCGGCGGGGCCGCCACACCCTCGGCGGCTCCGTCCGCTTCGCCGTCTGCAGCGACGAGATCTGCCTGCCGCCGAAGCAGGCCACCTTCGCCGCCCCCGTGCACGTGCGGTAGGCGCGCCGTGACCCGGCCGGGCGCCGGCACGGCCAGGCTACTGCCTCGCTTCGATGCGCTGCCCCTCGTTCCTCCTCGCTGCGCTCTTCGCCGCCGGCTGCACGTCGGCCCAGCCGTCGGACTCCCCGTGCCCGGCGCGGCGCCCGGCGGCCGGGTTGTTCTCGGCGGAGGACCTGCTTGGCCCCGTCCGCATCCTCGCAGCGGACTCGATGGAGGGCCGCGCCGCGGGCACGCCCGGGGGCGCGCGGGCCCGACGCTACCTCGTCGAGCAGTTCGCCGCGCGCGGGCTGCGCCCCTTCGGGGAGACCTTCGAGCACCCGTTCGAAGGCGGCGTCAACGTGGTTGGGTGGCTGGAGGGAACGGAGCATCCCGACCGGTACCTCGTCCTCTCGGCGCACTACGACCACATGGGGGTGATGTACGGGCAGATCTACAACGGCGCCGACGACAACGCCTCGGGCGTGTCGGTCCTCCTCGCGCTGGCGGACTATTTCCGCGAGCACCCGCCTAGGCACTCGCTCCTCTTCGCGGCCTTCGACGCCGAGGAGCAGGTGCTCGTCGGTGCCCGCGCGTTCGTGGCCGATCCGCCCGTGCCGCTTGAGGCGATCCGGCTCAACGTCAACCTCGACATGGTCAGCCGGGGCGATGGGGGGGAGCTGTGGATCGCCGGGATGCGCCACTACCCCGCGCTCCGGCCGATCCTCGAGCCCGCGGCCGAGGCGGCGCCCGTGTGTGTCCGCTTCGGCCACGACGACCCCGCCCTCGGCTGGGACGACTGGACGGCGTCCTCCGACCACGGCGCCTTCCACCAGGCGGGCATCCCGTTCGTCTACTTCGGCGTCGAGGACCACGTCGACTACCATCGCCCGACCGACGACGTCGAGCGTATCCAGCCGGCCTTCTTCGTCGGCGCGGCCGAGGCCATCCTCGGCGCCGTCCGCGCCCTCGACGCGGGCCTTTGATACTCCGGGGAGGGATGGCGCGGTAACGATTACACGGCCTGATTGAAACCGTCGGGCGGCGGCCGAAGCCGCTGGGGACACGCTCCCTTCCCCGACGACCATGCCTTCCCCGCGCGTGTTCGTGCTCCCGCTCATCCTGTCCCTCCTCGCCGGCTGCGACGTCGCCGGCGCGCTGCTGGCATCGGACGACCGGGTGACGGACGACCCTGCCGACGCCTGGTCGGAGATGCTCACCGCCGTGAACGCCGCCCGCGCCGAAGGGCGGGCCTGCGGCAGCACGTGGTACGAAGCAGCTCCGCCGCTCGCGTGGAACGGCCGCCTCGCCCGCGCCGCCCGCGTCCACGTCGAGGACATGGCCGCGCACGACTTCTTTAGCCACACCGGCTCCGACGGGAGCCGGGTGGACGACCGCGTAGAGCGGCAGGGCTACGACTGGCGCCGGCTCGGCGAGAACATCGCGCGCAACCAGTTCACGGTGGAAGAAGTGGTGTCGCAGTGGATCGAGAGTCCTGGCCACTGCGCCAACCTCATGCACCCGAGCTTTACCGAGCTGGGCGCAGCGGAGGTGGACCGCCACTGGGGGCAGGTCTTCGGACGACCCCGCTGAGGGTTGAGGCCCGAGGGGCGCGCGGCGTAATCTCCCGCGCGCCCCGCACGCGGTGGGGACGCGTGCTCTCCTCGCCGTGCCCCGTCGCGCCCGGTCTCCCCATTCCTCCCTCCCGGCGAGTGGCGCCCGGCGCAGGCATCCGGGTCCGCCGAGGCTGAGGGGGGGGCTTATCCTCATCGTTGCCCTCCTCCTGGGGCTGGGCTACCTCCTGCTCTTCCAGATGCGGAAGGCGCAAGAGGAAGTGCCTTCTTCGGAAGGCCGGCGAGCGACGCCGGAGCAGGGACCTCGCGCAGAAGGGGGAGCAGGCGAGCTGGCGGTCTACTCGTGGAACATCGCCAACTTCGGCCGCTCGAAGAGCGACGAGGAGATCGCCCTTATGGCGGAGCTGCTCGAAGATGCCGACCTCATCGCCATCCAGGAGGTCGTCCTCTCGGAGGCGGGCCATGACGCCGTCACGAGGCTCGACGCGGCGCTCGACGCCCGCGGCGGCGACTGGGACTGGACGATCTCGAACCCGACGAGCGGGCGGGGCAGCGAGCGCTACGCCTTCCTCTGGCGGACCGACCGCGTAGCTCCCCAGGGGACGTGCTGGCTCGACCGCGGGCTTGAAGCCGTCGTGGACCGCGAGCCGTTCCTCTGCCGCTTTGCGCCCCGCAGCGGCGGCCCGGCCCTCCTCCTCGCCACGATGCACACGGTCCCGACGAGCCGGAACCCCGCGCAGGAGAACGCCCGCCTCGGCGCCCTCCACGACGCCTACCCCGACGACGCCCTCGTCCTCTGCGGCGACTTCAACCTCGACGCCGAGCGCCCCGCCTTCGATGGCCTCCGCGAGCGCGGCCTCCTCGCCGCGCTAGATGACGTGAAGACGACCTTCAAGGCCGCCGAGAGCCCCTCCGGCGAGCACCTCGCCAGCGAGTACGACAACTGCTTCTTCGAGTCGTCCGAACTCGAACTCGAAGCCTCCGGCGCGGTGGACTTCTACGGCCGCGTGCCCACCCTCCGGGAGGCACGGCACGTCTCGGACCACCTCCCTATCTACGCGCGGTTCTCCTGGGACTAGGCGGGACCGTTCGCGCGGCGGCGGGGTTAGAGCGGCGCCCTCGACCCCCCCACCTACTGCCCCGCGCATGGGAGGCTCCCTCCGCATCGGCCGCATCGCCGGTATCGACGTCTACCTCCACTGGACGTTCGGGCTGCTCCTCGTCGGCGCGTTCGGGTTCTTCCTCGTGGGCGGGCAGCCGGTCGAGCGCGCGGTGGGCGGCGTGCTCCTCATCCTCGCCGTGTTCGGGTGCGTGGTGCTGCACGAGCTAGGGCACGCGCTGGCAGCGCGCCGCTACGGCGTCCCCACGCGCGACATCACGCTGTACCCCATCGGCGGGGTGGCGCGGCTCCAGCGCATCCCCGAACGGCCGAGCCAAGAGCTCGTGGTGGCGCTGGCCGGGCCGGCCGTCAACGTGGTCCTCGCGGCGCTCATCGCGGGCGGGCTCGCCACCGCCGGGCAGCCAGTTCGGTGGACAGGTGGGCTGAGCCCGCCCGGCGCGAGCCTCTGGCACGACCTCCTCTGGGTGAACGTCGTCCTCGTCGCGTTCAACCTCCTCCCGGCGTTCCCGATGGACGGCGGGCGCGTGCTCCGCGCCCTGCTGGCCTTCCGGCTTGACTACGCGCGGGCCACCCAGATCGCCGCTGCCGTCGGGCAGGCGATGGCCATCGGCTTCGGCATCCTCGCAATCCTCCCGCCGATGAACCCGTTCCTCCTGTTCGTCGCGCTGTTCGTGTACCTCGGCGCGCAGCAGGAGGCCCACGCCACGCTCATGCGGACGGTCGTGCGCGGGGTGCCCGTCCGGCAGGCGATGGTTACGCGGTACACCGCGCTCGGGCCGGGGAGCACGCTCGGCGAGGCCGTCGAGCACCTCCTCGCGGGCGGCGAGGAGGACTTCCCCGTGCTCGGCGTGGACGGTCAGATGGCCGGCGTGCTCACGCGGAAGCGGCTGTTCCAGGCGCTGGCCGAGCGCGACCGCGCCACGCGCGTCTACGACGTGATGGAGAAGGCGGGCCCTGCGGTGGAGGCCGGCTCCCCGCTCGACGCCGCGCTCGAAGCGATGCGCGAGGCCGAGGCGCCGATGCTTCCCGTCGTGCAGGGCGGGCGGCTCGTGGGCGTGCTCACGCTGGCGAACGTGGGCGAGCTGCTGATGCTGGCCGGCGCCGTCGAGCGGCGGACGGGCCGTCGCGCTCCCCTCACCGACGTCCTCGCTCCCCGCTGATCAGCGATCAGCTTTGGCCGCGGCGCTGGCGGTCGAAGGCCTCCTGCTGTGGCGTCCCGGCGGGCACCATGTACGGGTCCGGCGGGAGGTGGACGATCCGCTGCACGGGGTACCCCGGCCTGTGCAGGAACGGCCGCGGCGGGCCGGAGATGTCGTGCCCGATCACGAGCACCATCGTGCCCTGCCGCGTGATCCGCGCGCCGATGGACGAGATGGGGTCGTTGTTGCCGGTCTTCTCCCAGCCGTCGGACCAGTGGTAGAGCCACTGCGCGTCGGGCTCGAGCATCCGCACGCAGCCGTGGCTGGCCGGCCCGCTCGTCGGGAGGGCGTACTGGTGGAGGTGGATGCCGCGCGACTCGTGGATGTTCATCACCCAGTACATCTCCCACAGCTCGTCCGACGCGCGGGGGTTGATGACGCCGGGGCTCAGCGTCGAGACGCGGTACTCCTGCTTCCAGTTGATGTTGAACCGGCCGCTCGGTGTGCGGCTGCTCTCGATCCCCGTCGAGATGGGGCCCCAGCGCTGGAGCTCGCCCCACTCGTAGGCCGCCCACGCCTGCACGCTCTTGTCGAGGATCACAACCTTGTCGAGGTCCCGCGCGCCGGCGTAGTAGCGGGGGAAGGGGGAGTACGCGCGGAAGTCGAGCCCGAACTGGCTCGGGATGACGAGGGTGTCGCCCGGGCGGAGGTCTTCGAGGTCGTTCCGGTTGAGGAGCCAGAGGAGCGGCTTCACCTCCTCGCGGTCGCCGCCCATCCGCTCGTAGAGGGCGAGGCGGGCCTGGAGGCGGTTCTGCCCCGGCGGGACGACGTAGTAGCGGTACGTCACCTGCGGGACCTCGCGGAGCGAGCCGGAGCGCCGCTCCATCGTGTCGAAGAGCCAGGCTTGGCTGAAGTACGTCACCTCGCCGCGTGCCGCGTCGGCGGCGAGGTCGGCCGTGATGAGGGCGTCGGCGTTCCGGGCCGAACTGCTGGGCTGGGCCTGGAGGGGGAGCGCCGCCAGGCAGGCGATTACAGGGAGCAGGAAGCGCATCGTGGTCACCGATTTCAACGGCGGAGTATACGCGGCGGAGGGACCCCGGGTCCGGGCAAGGATCACGCCGCCGGGCCGAGCCACGCCCGGTGAAGAATCGTTACGGGATGGGCCACCTCGACGGGCGGCCCCAAACCGTCAGGTTCCGTAAGAAACTGGCGCGCCCCGGCGGCGATCTGGAGGGCGCAGCCGGGGTTCCCCGTGAGGACGAGCGTGGCGCCGGTGGACCGGATGGCGTCCATCTTCCGCGCCAGCAGCGCCGACGCGGCCTCTGGCTGGAGGACGTTGTAGAGGCCGGCCGAGCCGCAGCACGTCGTGCTGTCGGGGAGGGGCACGAGGTCGAGCCCGGGCACCTCGGCCAGCAGCGCCCGCGGCGCCGCCGTGACCCCCTGCGCGTGGGCGAGGTGGCAGGCGTCGTGGTAGGTCGCCCGAACCGGCACATCGTATTTCGGGGCAGGACGTTCCACTTCTAGAAGAAACTCGCTCACGTCGCGCACCTTCGCGGCGAACCGGGCCGCGCGCGCGGCCCAGTCGGGGTCCCCGCTGAGCAGGTGGCCGTACTCCTTCAGGAAGGCCCCGCACCCGGCTGCGTTCACGACGAGGGCATCCAGCTCCCCGCACGCCTCGAAGGCGGTGAGGACGCGCCGCGCGAGGTCACGGGCGGTGTCGAGGTCGCCCTGGTGGCCGTGGAGGGCGCCGCAGCACGGCGCGTCGGGGAAGTGGACCTCGGCCCCGCAGGCGAGGAGGAGGTCGGCCGTCTGCCGCTGCACGTCGGCGAAGGCCACGTTCATCACGCACCCCTTGAGCAGGCCCACGCGGACCTTCACCGCTCCCTTCGGCCGCTCGACCGGGCGGATGAGCTTGTCGGCGAACTTCCGCGAGATCGCCGGGGCCATCGGCTCCAGCGCGGCCAGCTTCGGCGCGAGCTTCTTCAGGAGCCCGCTCCGCACGCCGAGCCCCTGCAGCCCGCTCCGCCGGGCGAGCCTGAGCGACCGCGCCAGCGCCTTCAGCCGCTTGTTCGAGGTGAACACGCGGCGCAGGACGAAGTTGGCGAAGCGGTTGGCCACACCGCGCCGGTTTTTATCGCGCTCGATGGCCTCGCGGGAGGCCTCGAAGAGGACGGAGTAGTCGACCCCGGCCGGGCAGGCCGTCTCACACGCGTAGCAGCCGAGGCAGAAGTCGAGCGAGTCGGTGAAGTCGCCTTCGATGGGGAGGCGGTCGTCGGCGACGGCGCGCATCATCTGGATCCGCCCGCGCGGGCTGTGCTTCTCGGCCCCGGTGAGCTGGAACGTGGGGCAGGAGGGGAGGCACAGCCCACAGTGGATGCAGTTCAGGATGGTGCCGTAGTCCACGTCGAGCGGACCGGCGTCGGTGCGGAGGGGCGTATGGGCGGGCGGGATCACGTCAGGAAGCTAGGCGCGCGAGGATGCCATCCTTCCCCTCGCCTGGGGAGGACAAAAAAGCTAGAAGCCGCGCGCGCGGAGGTGTTCCGCGATGCCGAGGTAGAACGCCTTGACGTCGAACGCCGACGGCGTCACGCGCATCCCGATGAGGCGGGCGTGGTCGGCCTCGGCCGTGCCGAGGTCCTCCCCCCACCGCGCGTCCTCCGTCACGACAAACCCGTCGTTCACGCCGCCGAGCCGGTAGAGGATGCGGTTCTGCACCACGAGCGGCGGGTAGATCGCGTTCGGCGTGTCGCGCCCGGCGCGCGCCGCCCACGAGGCGCAGTAGACGCCCTCCGGCATCGGGTGCGCGGGGTTGAAGGTTTCTTGCACGTGCTCCGGCGTCAGCTCGGCCAGCGCGTCGAGCACGTGGGGCGGCTCCTCGTAGGCGGCCTTCCCCGCCATCTCCATCACGGCGACGGCCACCGAGCGCAGCCGCTCGGGGCGGTCGAGCACGTAGCGCGCGAGCGGCGTCCCCCGGTGCGGCGTCGCGACGGTGACGATGGAGGCGATGCGGGGGGCTTCGCCGAGCGTGCCCGCGAGGTAGCGCGCGTCGAGCCCGCCCAGCGAGAAGCCGACGAGGTTCACCTTCTCCGCGCCGGTCTCCTCGAAGACGACGGCCAGCCGCTCCTGCCACGCCCGCGCGCGGACGGACACGGTGTCGTACGGGTTCACCTGCGGCGCGTAGGCCGCGACGCCGTGCATCCGAAGGTGGAGCGCCTCCGGGTGGAGCATCCCGCTCCCGCGGACGAGCGGCGAGAGCGCGCCGAACCCGTGCATCAGCACGACGGGGTACCGCGTGGGGCGGAGCGGGGGCTGGGGGAACGGCTCCCCCTCGAACCGGCGGGTCAGCGCGCTCAGCATCACACGACGAGTGACTCGGTGCGGACGGGCGGCGCGAGGATCTTGCCCGGGTTCAGCACGCCGTTGGGGTCCACCGCCGCGCGGACGCGCCGCGTGAGCTCGAGCGTGCCGCTCGCCGTCAGCCGCTCGAAGAACGGCCGCTTCGCCAGCCCGACGCCGTGCTCGCCCGTGATCGTCCCGCCCCGCGCGACGGCCGCCTCGAACAGCACGTCGAGCGCCTGCTCGACGCGGTGCATCTCCTCCGGGTCGCGCTCGTCGCAGAGGATGGTGGGGTGGAGGTTGCCGTCGCCCGCGTGGCCGAAGGTGCCGACGAGGAGCCCGTAGTCGGTCGCGATCCGCCGCACGTCCTCCACCATCGCCGGGAGCTCGCTGCGGGGGACCGTCACGTCCTCTAGGATCGTCGTAGGGCGGAGGCGGGCGAGGGCGGTGAACGCCATGCGGCGAGCCGTCTTGAGCCGCTCGGCATCCGCCTCGGACGCCGCCACCTCCACCTGCCCGCCGTGGGCCTGGGCGATCCTCGCCATCGCAGTGGCCTCTTCCTCCACGACCGCGGGGTGCCCGTCCGTCTCCATCAGCAACAGGCTCTCGGCGTCGCGCGGGAGGCCGACGTGCGCGTAGTCCTCGACGCAGTTGAGCGTCACGCGGTCCACGAACTCCAGCGTGGCCGGGATAATCTTCTCGCCGATGATGGCCTTCACCGTCGCGGCGGCGTCGACGGCGCGGGGGTAGGCGGCCAGCAGCGTCCGCCGCGCGCGGGGCTGGGGGATGAGCCGGAGGAGAAGCCGCGTGAACACGCCGAGCGTCCCCTCGCTCCCGACGAGGAGCCGCTTGAGGTCGTAGCCCGCCACGTCCTTCACGTTCTTGCCCCCGACGCGGAGCGGCTCGCCGGTCGGGAGGAAGCCCTCGATCCCCATCACGTAGTCGCCCGTCACGCCGTACTTGAGCCCGCGCAGGCCGCCCGCGTTCTGGGCCACGTTGCCGCCGAGCGTGCACACCTTCATCGATCCGGGGTCGGGCGGGTAGAACAGCCCGCGCGCCTCGACGGCCGTCGCGAAGGCGAGCGTGTTGAGGCCCGGCTCCACCCACGCGGTGAGGTTCTCCTCGTCGACCTCGATCAGCCGGTTCCAGTGCGGGAAGAGGAGGACAACGGCGTCTTTGTCGGCGGGGACGGACGCACCGGAGAGGCCGGTCCCCGCGCCGCGCGGGACGAGCCCGAAGCCCTCTTCGTTTGCCAGCTCGATCACCGCCTGCACCTGCTCGGCGTCGGCCGGGAGGACGGCCGCGGCCGGGCGCTGGTGGAGGAGCGGCGTGGCGTCGTAGGCGTACAGCTCGCGGTCGGCCTCGGAGGCGAGGACGCGGTCGTCGCCGAGGAGCGCGCGGAGCCGGTCGAGGGGGACGGGCATCAGGGCTGGCCGCACGTCACGTCGTCGCGGTAGACGGCGTGGTCGGCGGGGTCGTCCGGGTCGTAGCACACCTTGAACGCGTCGAAGGTGATGCGGTAGGTGCGGCGGTTGGCCGATCCCTCGTACGTGCGCCCGTCCACCTCGAAGGTGTACTGGTGGTCGTACCCGGAGCGGCGCTGACGGCCGGAGCGCCACGAGGTGGCCGTCGCCTCCACGTCGGTGAGCCCGGTCTCGGCGGAGCGGCGCGTGAGGTCGCGGTGGTAGCTCATCAAGGCGTACCCGATGGAGAGCCCGATCACGAGGACGACAACGCCGAGGACGATCAAGCCTAGGCGGCGGTTGGGGCGAGGGCGAGGGTTCATCGAAGTGGTCAGCCGAGGGGGAGCATGGCGAGCCCGGCCAGCGCCGGCACGCGCACGTTGTCGTTGAGGGGGAACGGGACGGCCTCGATGACCGTCGCCGCGAGGGCGCCGAGGGCGAGGCGGCCGAACGGCAGGGCCTCGGCGAGGCCAGGCACGGGGAGCTGCGCGAGCGCGAGGCCGGTCAGGAGCGCCGTCACGAAGAACGCCAGCGAGCCTTCGAGCGATTTCGGCGAGCCGGGGTAGCGGTGCCGCCCGAACCGCCGCCCGACGAGCGCGGCGGCGGCGTCGCCCGTCATCAACATCGAGAGCGCGGCGGCGGCGACGGGGGCGGGGTAGAGGAGGGCGCACACGGCCGCCGAGACGCACATCCACACGGCCCCGTTGAGGACGAGCGGGCTGCCCGCCGGCGAGAGCTCCTCCAGCCGCATGATCGGCGCGAACACGTCGTGGAGCGCTGCACGCACGGGCGGGACGCGCTGCCGCGCCCAGTCCGCTGCGAGCGCGACAAGGGCGAGGGGCACGAGGATGGGGAGCGCCGTCGGCTTCCCCAGCACGACGAGCCCGACGGGGAGCGCGAGCGCGAGCAGGTGCAGCGCCTTCCGAAGGACCTCGGCGCGGTAGGGCAGGACGACGGGCTGGTCGCTCACGGACGGGGGCTGGGAAACCTCGGCCGGAAGCTACGCGGTTCCACCGGGCCTCACGCTCCTCCGTCCATGCGCCCGCTCTGCTTCACCCTCGCCCTCCTTCGCTTCGCGTTGTCCTTCGGGGTTCTCGCCGCCTGCACCGGCTCCGACGACCACGTCGACCGCATGGCCGAGGAGCACGAACACGACGCGCCCACCGGCTCCCCCGCCGTCGCCGGCGCGGACAGCCTCGACGTGACGGCCGCCGAGGTCGTCTACGACACGCTCGGTGGGCACCCCGTCACCGGTTACCTCGCGCGCCCGTCGAGCGCGGACCCGGCTACGCCGCTGCCCGGCCTGATCGTCATCCACGAGTGGTGGGGGCTCAACGACCACATCCGCGCGATGACGCGGCGGCTGGCCAACGAGGGCTACGCCGCCCTCGCTATTGATCTCTATGGCGGACAGACCGCGGACACCCCCGACGCCGCGCGGACGCTCATGGAACGGACGCTCCCGCAGGGCGAAGCGCTCATGGGCTCCGTCGCGAGCGCCCTCGCCTTCCTCCGCCTCCAGCAGCGCGCGCCGCGCGTCGGCGTCATCGGGTGGTGTTTCGGTGGGGGGTGGGCGCTCGAAACGGCGCTCTCGCACCCGGGGCAGGTCGACGCCGCCGTGATGTACTACGGACGCGTGGTCACCGACGGCGACCGCCTCGCGATGCTCGACGCCCCGCTCCTCGGCCACTTCGGCGAGGCCGACCAGGGCATCCCCGTCGCCGACGTGCGGCAGATGGAGCAGCGCCTCCGGGACCTCCGCAAGCCCGCCGAGATCCACGTCTACGAGGGGGCCGACCACGCCTTCGCCAATCCCTCCGGCGGCAACTACCACGAGGACGCCGCCGAGGCGTCGTGGCGCCGCACCGTCGCCTTCCTCAGCACCCACCTCGGCGTAGGGCGCGGGTGAGCCTCACCCCCACCGCTCGATCACTTCGCGGAAGCGGGCCGTCGCAGCCTGCGGATCGGGCGCCGTCGTGACGGCCGTCATCACGGCGACGCCATGGGCGCCTGCGTCGAGGCAGGCGGCCACGCGCTCGGGCGTGATCCCCGCGATGGCGACGACGGGAATCCGTACGCCTCGGCAGACCGCCGCGAGCGCGGCCAGTCCCTTCACCGAGGCGGGGTTCCGCTTCGAGCCTGTCGGGAAGACGGGACCGAAGCCGACGTAGTCAGCTCCGGCGGCTTCGGCCAGGAGCGCGTCCTCCACCGTGGTCGCCGTTGCGCCGACGAGTGGGGGCCGTTCCCGGGGGGCGAGGATCGCGCGGGCATCGGCGACGGGGAGGTCCGTCTGGCCGAGGTGGACGCCGTCGGCATCGACGGCGAGGGCGAGCGCGAGGTCGTCGTCGACGAGGAGCGGGACGCCCGCGGCGCGGCACACGGCGGCGGTGGGGCGGAGGCCGGCGAGGCGGTCGCGCGTCGTCCCCTCTTTCTGGCGGAACTGGATCGTGTCGGCGCCGCCGGCGATGGCGAGGCGGGCCAGCTCCGCGTGCGGGTAGCGCTGCTGGAAGAGGAAGTCCGTCAGGACGTGGAGCCGGCCGACACGCACGCGGGCTAGGGGAGCGAGGGGGAGCGCCCTAGTTTACCGTCCCCTGATCGCCCACCCGATGATTACCCCACTCTCCCTCTACGAGCTGGACGACGAGCTCCTCCGGCTCGAAGAAGAGCTCCTCGCCGCCGCCGGCGAGGTCGACGACGAGACCGACGCCCGTCACGCCGCCCTCCTCGATGCCCGCGACGACAAGATCGAGGCCTACGTGGCGATGATCCGCCGGTTCGAGGTCTCGGCCGAGGCCGTCAAGGCCGAGCGGAAGCGGCTGCACGACTGCGAGCGCGCCCTCGACGCCTCGGCCAAGCGCCTCCGCGACCGCCTCTGTCGCTCGATGGCTGAGCACGCCGAGCGGGAGCACGCCACGCGGCTGGGGACGGTTCGTCTCATGCGAGCGAGCAGCCCGCCTGTCGAGGTGCTCGTCGAAGTGGACACGCTGCCGGAGCCGTTCTGCCGGAAGAAGGTGGAGGCCGACCTCGCCGCCCTCCGCGCGGCGCTCCTGTCCGACGACGAGGCCGTGCGGGCGATGGCCGAGGCGTGCGCGCGGCTGGGCGAGCCGAGCCTCTACCTCCGCTTCCTCTGAGGGCCCGCCGGGCCGCCGTATACTCCGCGCGGATCATGCGGCCCCCTCCCCCGATGCGCCGAGCCCTCCGCTGCGGTGCCCTTTTCCTCCGCGTCAGCGCGCTCGCCGGGGTTGCCGTCCTCCTCGCCGGGCGGGGCGCGGCGCAGCCGTTCGCCGTCCGCTTCGCCCACCTCACGGTCAACGACGGGCTCTCGCACAACGAGGTCCACACCCTCCTCCAGGACCGCCGCGGCTTCCTCTGGTTCGGGACGGCCGACGGGCTCGACCGCTACGACGGGTACGAGGTCCGGTCGTACCGCTACGACCCCGCCGACCCCGCCGCGCTCTCCGACAACCGCATCACGGCGCTCCTCGAGAGCCGGGGCGGATCGCTCTGGGTGGGGACGGCCGACGGGCTCAACCGGTTCGACGCGGCGCTCGACCGGTTCACGACGTTCCGCCGCACGGAGGGGCTGGCCGACGACGGCGTGGCCGCGCTGTTCGAGGACGCGCACGGCTACCTCTGGATCGGCCACGCCGACGCCGTCCGGAAGAGCGCGGGCGGGCTGAGCCGGCTCGACCCGCGCACGGGCCGCGTCGAGCGGGCGTTCGTGGGCGGAGAGGGGGAGCTTCCGATCCCGATCCGCGCGTTCGCGCAGGGCCCCGACGGCGTGCTCTGGATGGGGACGGGCGGCGGGGGCCTCCTGAAGTTCGATCCCCGCACCGGGCACACATGGGCGTACCGCCACCGCGAGGGCGATCCCGCCTCGCTCGCCCACGACGACGTCCGCGCGCTCCGCTTCGACGGCGACGGTCTGCTGTGGGTCGGCACCTGGGGCGGGGGCCTCGACGCGCTCGACCCCGCCACGGGCCGGTTCACGCACTACCGCCACGACCCCGCCAACCCCGGCACCCTCCTCACCGACTACGTCTCCGCGCTCCACCTCGCCGAGGGAGGGCTCTGGGTGGGGACGCGGCAGCCAGGCGAGCGTACCGGCGGCGCCCTCCACTACTTCGACCAGAAGACGTTCACGCGCCACCCCCACGTCCCGGCCGACCCCCAGTCGGTCGCCCCCGGGGGCGTGCTCACCCTGGGCGAGGACCGCTCGCGCATCCTCTGGGTGGGGACCGAGGGCGGCGGCGTGAGCCGGTTCGACCAGGCCAGCCAGCCCATCCCGCACTTCACGTCGAACCCCTCCGACCCGACCTCGCTCAGCAGCCCGTTCGTGACGGCGTTCCTCGAGGAGAGCAAGGGCGTGCTCTGGGTGGGGACGGCGCGCGGGCTCGACCGGATGGACCGGTTCGCCGGTACGTTCACGCACCTCCCGCACGCCGACGACGCCCCAGGCTCACTCACCCACGACGAGGTCACCGCCCTCGCGCGAGGGCCCGACGGCACCCTCTGGATCGGCTCGCCCGAGGGGCTGAACCGGCTGGCGCCCGGCACATCGGTCGTCAGCCACTACCGGCCCCGCGCCAACGACCCGTGCGCGCTGGCCGCCAGCGAGGTCCGCGCCCTGCACGCCGACACGAGCGGCGCGCTCTGGGTGGGGACGGCGATGGGGCTGAACAAGCTGGACGCTGCCTCGGGCGCGTGCGTGCCCTTCCGGCACGACCCGGCCAATGCCCAGACGATCAGCGACGACCGCATCACCGTGCTCTACGCGGCACCGGAAACCCCCCACGTGCTCTGGGTAGGCACGGCCGGAGGGGGCCTGAACCGGTTCGACACCCGGACGGGCCGCGCCCGGCGCTACGCCACCTCCCCGCAGGACCCGAATACACTCAGCCACCGCCACGTCGTCGCCGTGCGGACGCGGCCGGGCGAGCCGGAGGTGGTGTGGGTGGGGACGGCGGCCGGCGGGCTCAACCGGCTCGACGCACGCACCGGCCGCGTGCAGCGGTATCCGAGAACCCTGCTCCCCGCCGCCGTCGACGCCATCGAGGTGGACGACGAGGGGAGGCTCTGGCTCGCCACACGGCAAGGCCTCCTCCGGTTCGACCCCGACAGCACCACGGCGCGCATCTACGACGTGGACCGGGGCGTGCAGTCGCGGCAGTTCACGCCGGGCGCCTCGGGGCGGACGGGGCAGGGCGAGCTGCTTTTCGGCGGCATCGCCGGGTTCAACCTCTTCACGCCGGCCGACTTCAGCGACAACCCGCACCCGCCGCAGGTGGTCCTCACCGGGCTCACCCTCGGCGGCCGGCCCGTCGTCCCCGGCGACGGGGGCCCCCTGGATCGTGCCCCCGCCGACACCCGCCGCCTCGACCTCGCCTACGACCAGAACGATGTCGGCTTCACCTTCGTCGGGCTCCACTTCGCGCGGCCCCCGCGCAACCGCTACCGCGTCCGTCTCGAAGGCGTCGAGGAGGAGTGGCGCGACGTAGGCACCCAGCGGGCGGTCAGCTACGCGAACCTCAAGCCGGGGCGGTACCGGTTCCTCGTGCACGCGGCCAACAGCGACGGCGTGTGGAGCGCGCAGCCGGCACGCCTCGCCCTCGTCATCCGGCCGCCGTTCTGGGCCACGTGGTGGTTCCGTGTGCTGGCCGTGGGGGCGGTCTTGGCAGCCGTGGGGCTGGCCTACCGCGAGCGCATCCGGCGGATCGCCGCGCGCAACCGCGAGCTGGAAGAGCAGGTCCGCGAGCGGACCGAAGCACTGCGCCGCCAGTCGGAGGAGCTGCGCCGCCAGAACGAGCGGCTCGAGACGACGAACCGGCGGCTGCAGGAGACGCAGGGCCAGCTCGTCCAGGCCGAGAAGCTCGCGTCGCTGGGCCGCCTTACCGCCGGCGTCGCGCACGAGATCAAGAACCCCCTCAACTTCGTCAACAACTTCGCCGAGCTATCGGCCGAGCTGACACAGGAGCTCCGGCGAGAACTCACGACGAACGGGACGCGCGCGCCCGACGACGTCCGGGCCGCCGTCGAACCGCTCCTCGACGACCTCACGCTCAACACGGCCAAGATCGCCGAGCACGGCCGCCGCGCCGACGCCATCGTCCGCGCCATGCTCATGCACGCGCGGGGCACTACGGGCGAGCGCGCGCCGACCGACCTCACGAAGCTCCTCGACGACACCATCGACCTGGCCGTGCAGGGGGCCGGGCGCGGCGGCGACGGCGTTCCCGTGATCGTCGAGCGGGAGGACGATCCGTCAATCCCGCTCGTGGAGATGGTCCCGCAGGCGTTCTCGCGCCTCGTGCTCAACCTCCTCGACAACGCGATCTACGCCGTGCGCGAGCGGGCGGCCCGCGAGGGGCCGGGGTACCAGCCGACCGTCTGGGTGCGCACGGAGGCGGTGGGCGGTGGCTTCCGCCTGGAGGTGGAGGACAACGGGGTGGGCATGCCCAACGAAGTCTGCGCCCGCCTCTTCGAGCCGTTCTTCACGACGAAGCCGACCGGCGCCGGGACCGGCCTCGGACTCTCCCTCGCCCACGACATCGTCCACAGCCACGGGGGCACCATCTCGTGCCACAGCAACCCCGGCGAGGGGACCGTCTTCACCGTGACGATCCCGACGGGGACCATCCGCCACGAGGGGTCCGACTAAAAGGGCGGGTAATGGCCGGGTACCGGAACCTCGCGAGGCCAAACCGCGAACTGTTCATGAGGGCCCGCGAGGGCCCGCCGTATCTTCGACGCCCCTTTCCCCGCCCCTAGGTCCCCAGGATGCCCGAGCCCCTCCGCGTGCTCGTCGTGGACGACGAGGAGGACGTCCAGATCCTCTTCACCCAGCGCTTCCGCCGCGAGATCCGCAGCGGGAAGGTCGAGCTCCGCTTCGCCCTCTCGGGCGAGACCGCCCTCGATACGCTTCGCCGGGGGGCCGCTGCCGACGTCGTCTTCGTCCTCTCGGACATCAACATGCCGGGGATGACGGGGATCGAGCTCCTCGCTGCCATCAAGGAGGAGTTCCCCGACCTCCGCGTCGTCATGGTGACGGCCTACGACGACGCCACGCTCCGCGCCCGCGCCCTCGCGCACGGCGCCGAGGGGTACTACACGAAGCCCATCGACTTCGACGAGCTGAAGCAGGAGGTGTTCGGGCTGACGGCCTGAGTCACCCGGAGGGGGCTCGGGGCGGCGTAGGTTTGGGCGCCCCGCGCCCCTCGCTCCCGCCCGCATGGCCCAGACGCCCCCGTTCTTCGACCGCGAGCTCTCCTGGCTGGCCTTCAACGGCCGCGTGCTCCAGGAGGCGGCCGACCCCCGCGTGCCGCTGGCCGAGCGGCTCGGCTTCCTCGCCATCTTCTCGTCCAACCTCGACGAGTTCTTCCGCGTGCGCGTGGCAGCGCTCCGGGCGCTCCTCCGCCTCAAGAAGAAGCAGCAGAAGCAGCTCGACTTCAACCCGGCCAAGCTGCTCCGCACGATCTACCGGACCGTCGGCGCGCAGCAGGAGCACTTCGGGCACCTCTTCCGTGCTGAGATCCTCCCCGGGCTGGAGGCGCACGGCGTCGCCCTCCGCGACGGCCGCACGCTCACCGCGGCGCAGCGCGAGTTCGTCCGCGCGTACTTCCGCGACCAGGTGGTGCCGCACCTCCATCCGGCGCTCCTCCCGCACCCACGCCCGGGGGAGACGCCTCCGCCCCCGTTCCTCGAGAACGCGCGCCTCTACCTCGTCGCCGAGCTGTGGCCGCACGAGGCCGGCGTCGACCTCCTCGCCGACGACCCCTCCATCGCCCTCGTCGAAGTGCCATCGCCGCCGGTGCCGCGCTTCGTGGAGGTGCCCGTCGAAGAAGGCCCGCGCGTCGTGCTCTTCCTCGACGACGTGATCCGCCTCGGGCTGCCTGACCTCTTCCCCGGATGGGAGGTCGGCGACGCCTACGCCGTCAAGCTCACACGCGACGCTGAGCTCAATGTGGAGGACGAGTTCAGCGGCAACCTCGTAGAAAAAATCCGCGACGGCGTGAAGCGGCGGAAGGAAGGCGTTCCGAGCAGGCTCCTCTACGACCCCCGCATGCCGTACGCGCTCGTCTCGATGCTCAAGAACGGGCTCGGGCTGGAGGATGAGGACCTGTTCTCGGGCGGGCGCTATCACCACCTCACCGACCTCCACGGCTTCCCGCGCCCGGACGAGCCCGCGCTCCACAACGAGCCGCTCCCCCCGCTCCCGCATCCGGTCCTGTCGGAGGCCCCATCGCTCATCGCGGCTGTCGGCGTGGGCGACCACCTCCTCCACCTCCCATACCACCGGTTCGACGAGGTCGTCCGCTTCCTCGACGAGGCCGCCGCCGACCCGCAGGTGGAGGAGATGGCCGCCACGCTCTACCGCGTGGCGAAGGACTCGCGGATCGTGCGCGCGCTCATCGCTGCCGCCGAGGCGGGCAAGCGCGTGACGGCGTTCGTAGAGGTGAAGGCGCGGTTCGACGAGGAGAACAACCTCGAGCAGGCCGCACGGATGGAGCAGGCCGGCGTGCACGTCCGCTACAGCCTGCCCGGCCTGAAGGTCCACGCCAAGCTCCTCCTTGTAGCCCGCCGCGAGGGCGCCTTCGTCCGAGACTATGCCGTCCTCTCGACGGGCAACTTCAACGAGAAAACGGCCCGCATCTACGCCGACCACGTCCTGTTCACCGCCGACCGCCGGCTCACCGACGACGTGCGCTGGGTGTTCGCCCACCTCACCGACGCCGCCGAGACACCCGAGAGCACGCACCTCCTCGTGGCCCCGTTCACGCTCCGCAGCGGGCTCTACGAGCGGATCGAGCGCGAGATCGCCCACGCCGAGAAGGGGCGGCCCGCGTGCATCCGGCTGAAGGTGAATTCCCTCGAAGACGACGAGATCATCGAGCGGCTCTACGACGCGAGCCGGGCCGGCGTGGAGGTGCAGGCGATCATCCGGGGGATCTGCCGGCTCGTGCCTGGCCACGAGAAGTGGAGCCCGACCGTCGAGGCCCGCTCCATCGTCGACCGGTTCCTCGAGCACGCCCGCGTGTTCGTCTTCCACGACAACGGCGAGGACCACCTCTACCTCGCCTCGGCCGACTGGATGCGGCGCAACCTCAGCCGGCGGATCGAGGTCGCCTTCCCGATCTACGACCCGCGGCTCCGCGCCGAGCTGTTCGAGATCCTCGACCTCCAGTGGGCCGACGATGCGAAGGCGCGCGTGCTCGACGCGGACCAGGCGAACGCGTACTACCGGCCGTCGCCCCCCCGCGGCGTCCGCGCGCAGACCGACACGTACGCGCTCGTCCGGCGGTGGGCCGAGGAGGTCCGAGCGGGGGGGCGCGATGGCGTCGACGGGCAGCCGCCTTCGGCCGGGGTGGGGGTTCCGGCTGCCGAAGGCACGACGGCGCCGGCGGCCTAGGCGGTCTCCCGCGAACCTTCGGGATCGCCACGGAACCGCGACACTCCCGACGCATCTGCCGAGGGACCCCGTCCGTCTCCGCTCGGTCCCCGCTCGCCGCTGCCTATGGCCCTGCCCGCTGCACCGCTCGCTCCCCGTCCCCTGTACCGCGTCGCGGCAGCCCCGCGCCGCTTCCCGGGCGACTTCCTCGTCTCGTTCCGCCGCGACAGCCTCGGCACGGTCCGCCGCATGGCCTCTGGGGGGAGCGACGTCACCATCGCGTCGGCCGGGCCGTTCCGGCTCGTCCTCCTCAACCACCCCGACCTTGCGCGCGACCTCTTCACTGACACCTCGGGTGCCTACCACAAGTCGCGCGCGCTGCGGCTGACGAAGATCCTCCTGGGGGAGGGGCTGCTCACGAGCGAGGCCCCGTTCCACACGCGGCAGCGCCGGCTCATCCTCCCGGCCTTCCACCACCAGCGCCTCCGCGCCTACGCCGAAGCGATGGTTGCGCGTACCGAGGCCCTCGCTAGCACATGGCAGGACGGGCAGGTCCTCGACGCCGACGAGGCCATGATGCGGCTCACGCTCGAGATCGCCGCCGGCACCCTCTTCGGCGCCGACGTGGGCGACGACGTGGAGACCGTCCGCCGCGCCATCGCGACGTGCGTGGAGCTGTTCCGGCGGACGGCGAACCCCCTCGCAGGGTTCTTCCTCAAGCTTCCGCTCCCGAGCACGCGCCGCTTGAACGCGGCCGTCGCCGACCTCGACCGCGTAGTGTACCGCGTGATTGCCGGGCGCCGCGCCGGCCACGACGGCCACACCGACCTCCTCGCGATGCTCCTCGCCGCGCAGGATGAGGAGACCGGCGCGGGGATGACCGACCAGCAAGTGCGCGACGAGGTGATGACGCTGTTCCTCGCCGGACACGAGACGACGGCGAACGCGCTGACGTGGGCGCTCTACCTCCTCGCACAGCACCCCGACGCCGAGGCGCGCCTCCAGGCCGAGGCCGATGCGCTCGGCCGCGCGCCGTCGTTCGACGACCTCCCGCGCCTGCCCTTCGCGCGGCAGGTGTTCGCCGAGGCGCTCCGGCTCTACCCACCTGCGTGGATCATCGGCCGTGAGACCACGCGCGCGGTCGAGATCGGCGGGGCGGAGGTGCCCCCCCGCTCGACGGTCTTCGTGAGCCCCTTCCTCCTTCACCGCGATGCGCGGTGGTGGGACGCGCCGGAGGTGTTCCGGCCCGAGCGGTTCGCGCCGGGGGCCGGGGCTGACCGTCCGAAGTTCGCCTACCTCCCCTTCGGAGCCGGGCGGCGGGGGTGCATCGGCGAGCAGTTCGCGTGGACGGAGGGGGTGCTTGTGCTCGCCGCACTCGCGCAGCGGTGGCGCCTCCACCGCGCCGATGACCGCGAGGTGCGGCCCTTCCCCTCGATCACGCTCCGCCCCGGTGGCCCCGTGCGGATGCGCGCGGAGCGGCGGAGCTGAGCGGATGCCGGAGGCGCGCTACCTCTACCTCGGGGACCGCCAGACGCGGCGCGAGCTTGCTGGGATGCCTTGCAACCCCGTCCGCCGTGCCGACGGCCGCTGCGTCGTTTCCCGGCGGCTGGCCTCCGCGCTGGTGGAGGACCGGCACGGGCGGCGCTATGTGGTGGCCCGGCGACGCCTTCGGCTCCGGCGTAAGGACGCCTGAGGCCGGCTCTTCATGGACTTTCCGGCGGCGGACGTTGGCGGGGGGCTGGTCCCTGCCCGTATCTTTCACGCTCTGCCGGCGCTGCGCGTGGGCAGCCGGCTGGGTAGCTCAGTTGGTAGAGCAACGGACTGAAAATCCGTGTGTCGGCGGTTCGAATCCGTCCCCAGCCACGAGGGCTTTGTGCCTTCCGCGCGAGGCGCGGTGAAAAACCGGTGAGCCGGCCGCGAGGGGCGGGAGGCCGGGCGATCACGGTGTACCTTGCGCGCCGCTAAACGCGGTTCCGGTCCGGTAGTTCAGTTGGTTAGAACGCCGGCCTGTCACGCCGGAGGTCGCGGGTTCGAGTCCCGTCCGGACCGCACGCTACCGCCCCGAGTCGCCTCTAAGTGGCTCGGGGCGTTTTCTTGTTCCAGGTTCGCGCCCTCGCTCCGATCCGGATGGCGACCGAGGCGACGACGAGGAATGGCGGAACACTGGCGACCGTGCCAGGAGCGGCCCTGCAGGGACATACACGAGCGCGAACGTGTGGGCGTCGGCCGAGCGGCTCGTGACATCCTCCGCCCACCCCTCGGGAAGGTGGGCGCGGAGGCGGGCGGCCACTTCCTCGGCTGCTTCCACACCGGTTGCGGGGGTGGCAGCGAGGAGCCCCCCCTCGGCGCGGAGCCCGGCGTAGCTCACGACGATCCCCACCCCATGCGGCAACACCTCGACCCTCGGTGTAGAGCCAGAAACGACAGGAAGATGGGTGCGGAGGTGGTTGGCGACCACGTCGGCGTTCGGCGCAACGGTCATGGAGGCGAGGGGCATGTTGCACAGGGGGCAGGCGTTCTCTTGGAGGATCCGGCACGCGCGTGCGACGCACCATCGGACCGCCGCGCAAAGCCGCGTCGGGAGCCGTCCGAAGGGCGTGCAGGACGGCGGAGGGCCGGAACCCGCAGGAGGGGGAGGGGATAACCCGAGATTCAGCGCCGCCCGTTTCCGTGCTCACCGACGCCCCTCTCGCTCTCCGTACGGAGCACCTCCGCGACCTCGCCCTGCTCTACTACGCCGTCGCCTACCAGACCGACCGGTGGCTCTCCTCCGGCGAAGAGGTGGCGGTGCATCGGATCCTCCGGGCGTGGAGCGCGGGGCGGACACCGGACGAGATCGACCGCAACGTGCAGGCGGCGCTGTGGGCGGCCCGCGCAGCCGGGCCTTCCCCTGTCGAGGCAGTGGTCGACCGCCTGAAACGCGCGCTCCCGCCCGGCCTTGGTCGCCGCGTGCTCGCCGACCTCGCGCGCGTGGCGCAGGCCGATGGCTTCTGCTCGGCCGCCGAGGCCACCGTGATCGCGCGGATCCGGGCGGCGTGGGGCTGAGCGCGCTGCGCAACCTTCGGCCCGGCGCTCGGTTCGACGAGCGCCCCTCGACCGAACGCCCCTCGACCCATGGACACGCGGGATACCCTCGCGGAGTACCGCGAGAAGCGCGACTTCCGCTCAACCCCCGAGCCCTCGGATCGGCAGCGCCCCGATCCTTCCCTGGACCACCCCACGTTCGTCGTCCAGAAGCACGACGCCAGCACGCTCCACTACGACTTCCGGCTGGAGGTCGACGGCGTGCTGAAGTCGTGGGCCGTGCGGAAGGGGCCGTCCGCCGATCCGCGCGAGAAGCGCCTGGCCATGCCGACGGAAGACCACCCGATGGCGTACGCTACCTTCGAGGGGGTCATCCCGTCAGGGTACGGCGCCGGCACCGTGATCGTGTGGGACCAAGGGACGTACCGCAACCTCCGCGAAGAAGAAGGGGTCTCGATGGAGCAGGCGCTGGCGGAGGGGAAGGTGACCTTCTGGCTCGACGGCGAGAAGCTGCGAGGGGGCTACTCCCTCGTCTACATGAAAGGGCGCGGTGGGTGGCTCCTCATCAAGCAGGACGACGACGAGGCCGATTCGGCGCGCGACCTCGTGAGCGAGGCGCCGGCGTCCGTGCTCACCGGGAGGACCATCGAGGAGGTCCGCGCCGAAGCGGGGCTTCCCCCGAAAGCGCAGAAGCCCGGGGGACGGAAGCGCACGACGCCTTCCCAGAAGAAGCCGCGCGCCCCGAAGCGGACGCCGAAGGAGGAGGGGGAGCGGAAGGAGATCCGCGTCGGCCGGCGCACCGTCGAGGTGTCGAGCCCCGACAAGGTGCTCTTCCCCGAGAGCGGGCTCACGAAGGGCGACCTGGTGGACTACTACCGCCGCGTCGCCGAGTGGATGGTGCCCTACCTCAAGGATCGCCCCCTCACGCTCCACCGATTCCCCGACGGCATCGACCACGCGGGGTTCGTCCAGCAGCACGCGCCAGATTACTACCCCGACTGGATCGCCCGCGCGACGGTCGAGAAGGAGGAAGGCGGAACCGTCACCCACGCCGTTGCCAGCGACGCCGCCTCGCTGGTCTACCTCGCCAACCAGAACGTCATTACACCGCACGTGTGGCTGAGCCGCGTGGACCGCCCGCGCCACCCCGACCGGCTCATTTTCGACCTCGATCCGCCCGGCGGCGACTTCGACGCCGTCCGCCGCGCTGCCTTCGCCGTGCGCGAGCTCCTCGAAGAGCTGGGCCTCCCCGCCTTCGTGATGGCGACGGGCTCGAAGGGGCTCCACGTCGTGACGCCGCTCGACCGACGCGCCGACTTCGACGCCGTCCGCGACTTCGTCCGCGACGCCTCCGAGGTCTTGGCGCAGCGCTACCCTGCCGACCTCACCGTCGAGCAGCGGAAGGCGAAGCGGGAAGGGCGGGTGTTCCTCGACCCCTTGCGCAACACGTACGCCCACACGGCGGTGGCGCCCTACGCCGTCCGCGCTAAGCCCGGCGCGCCCGTGGCTACCCCGCTCGACTGGGACGAGGTGAAGGACCCCAAGATGCAGCCCGGCCGCTACACCATCGAGAACCTGTTCCGGCGGCTCGCGCGGAAGGAGGACCCCTGGGCCGGGATGGGCCGCCGCGCGTGTGGGCTCACGGCCGCCCGCCGCCGCCTCGATGCGCTACGCCAGGAGGCCCGCTGAGCCATGGTCCATCCCGGCGCCCTCCATATCGGCACGTCGGGCTGGCACTACGCCCACTGGAAGGGGACGTTTTACCCCGACGGGCTCCGGCCTGCGCAGCAGCTCGGCTACTACGCCGCGCGGCTCCGGAGCGTCGAGGTCAACAACTCGTTCTACCGCCTCCCCGAAGCGGAGACGTTCGCGGCGTGGCGCAGCGCGGTGCCCGAGGGGTTCGTCTTCGCCGTCAAAGGGAGCAGGTACATCACCCACCTCAAGAAACTGAAGGACCCGCAGGAACCGCTCGGGCGACTCTACGGCCGGGTAGAGCGACTGGGCGATAAGCTCGGCCCGATCCTCTTCCAGCTCCCCCCGCGCTGGCGCTTCGATGCCGACCGCTTCGAGGCCTTCCTCGCTGCGCTCTCGGCCGACCACCGCCACGCCTTCGAGTTTCGGGATCCGAGCTGGTTCGCCCCCCGGGCCACGGACGCCCTCACGCGCCGCGGCGCCGCGTTCTGCATCTACGACCTCGCGGGGATGGCCTCGCCGCACGAGGTGACGGCCGACTTCGTGTACGTCCGCCTCCACGGCCCAGGAGCGGCCTACCAGGGACGCTATGCGCCGGAGACCCTCCGCGCATGGGCCGGCACGATCTCCGCCTGGCGCCACGAGGGGCGCGACGTCTGCTGCTACTTCGACAACGACGAGGCCGGCCACGCCGCGCACAACGCGCTGGAGCTGTCAGCCCTCGCGCAGTGACGAGGCCACGGGGCCGCCGTCAGAGCCGAGCCAGCACACGCTTGAGCTTCGCGAAGTCCTCCTTGATCTTGTCGCTGAGGTCCTCGCGGTAGAAGCGCGAAGCAGGATGGTACGTGACGAGGTAGCGGAGGCCATTTCTCCGGATCGTCTTCCCGCGCATCGCCTCCAGGCTCGTGTAATCTGGGAGGCCATAGCGTGCGGCCGTCGCGCCGAGGAGGAACACCACCTTCGGCTGCACGAGGGCGATCTGTGCGTCGAGGTAGGTGGAGGTGCACGTGCGCGCCTCCAGCGGCTTCGGGGTGCGGTTGCCCGGCGGGCGGCACTTCACGACGTTCGTGATGAAGAGGTCGCGGCGGTCGAGGCCCACCTCGTCGAGGACGTGGTCGAGGTAGCGGCCGGCCGAGCCGACAAAAGGGTGGCCGCTCGCGTCCTCGTCCTCGCCGGGGCCTTCCCCCACGAGGAGCGCCTTCGCGTTCGTCCTCCCGTCGCCCGGGACCGCGTGCGTGCGCGAGGCGCAGAGCGGGCACAGCGTGCAGACGCGGATCTGCGCGTGGAGCGCGGCGAGCTGTTCCTTGCGGGAGGGCATACGAGGGGGCATCCGCTCCTATGTAACGGAGCCCCGGAGCGAAGGGCTCCGGGGCTCCGAAAAGACACGAGAGACCGGGTGGACTTACCACCCGCTCTTCGAGCGGCCGAACTCCTCGCCGCCCGGCGTGTTGCCGACGCCGCCGCTGGCATGGCTGCCATCAGTCATCGTCGACCCGGCCGAGCCGTAGGTGTCGGTGCCGCCCTCGTCGTGGAAGGTGCCGGCGGGGCTCGCCGTAGCCTCGGCGGTGCCGCCGTCGCCGAAGGTGGCCGTGCGGTCGAGGTTCGCGTCGTCGGTCGGCGTGGTGCCGCGCTCCTCGGTGAGGGAGCGGCCGGCGCCGTAGCGGCCGAACTCGCCGGAGAAGTACGTCGCGTCCTCGTCGTTGCGGGGCGTCACACCGACGACCATGCCGCCGTTGTTGACGCCTTCCTCGTACTGCTTCGCGTGCTCCTCGGGGATGCCTGCGCCGACGAGGGCGCCGAGGAGCGTCCCGGTGGCGCCGCCCGCGCCCGCGCCGGCGAGGGCGCCCGCGAGCGGGCCGGCGATGACGAGGCCAAGGCCGGGGAGGACGACGTTGGTCCCGGCCGCCGCGAGGGCACCGAGGATGCCGCCGACGGTGCCGCCAATGGCCGCGCCCGTGCCGGCGCCTTCCAGCGCGTGCGAACCGGCAGTGCCTTCCTCGGGGTGGTCGCCGTAGTGGCGCTTCCGGGTCTCGTCCGACATGAGGACGTGGATGTCGTCGTCGTTGTAGCCGCGGTCGCGGATCGACTGGTAGGCGCGGTCGGCGCTCTCGCGGTCGTAGTACAGCCCGGTGACGGGGGTGCGGTCCATGGGTAGAGGGGGATTGGTCGAGAAGGGAGGGAGGGAAGCGAAAGCGCCTGGCGGTCAGCCGAGCGCGGCGGGCGCGAGCCCGAGCATCAGCGAGATGAGGGCGAGCCGAAGCAGGAGGAGCACCCGGTCGTTCAGCCGGTGAGCAGGCAGAGGGGCCGGCGAGAGAGGGGCGAGGGGAGAGGGGCGCATCGGGAGAGGGGCTTGGGGAAAGCGAAGCTTCCCGAAGGGAGAGGGGCCGGGGAGAAGGGAGGGGAACGACCGGGTGCTCGCGCTCCGTTCGCTGCGGTCCTCCAACCCCGCTACCCGCATTGGCCGTTCCGTCGGACACCCCCGGGACTTCTTGTACGCGCACGTCTTACGGTGAGGCGCCGGCGGCCGCCGTAGGTTTGGGCCCTCCTGATTCCCGCCATGCGCGCCTTCTCTCGCTCCGCGTTGCCCTTCGGGGTTCTCGCCCTCGCGTTGCTCGCGCCCGTCGCGCACGCGCAGATGCCGGCCGACACGATGCCGCCGGCCCCCGCTACGCCGCTCCCCGCGACGAACTATTACGCCCTTGAGACCCCGCGCGGGCGCCTCGTCGTCCGCCTCTTCGACGACACCCCGCTCCACCGCGACAACTTCAAGCGGCTCGCGCAGGAGGCCTTCTACGACTCGACGGCCTTCCACCGCGTCATCGAGGGGTTCATGGTGCAGGGCGGCGACCCCAACACCCGCGATACGCTCGCCGAGAACGACGGGATGGGCGACCCGGGCTACAGCATCCCCGCCGAGCTCGGGCATTACCACGTGCGCGGGGCCCTCGCCGCGGCGCGCCAGCCCGACGAGATCAACCCCCGTCGGGCCTCGTCGGGGAGCCAGTTCTACCTCGTCCAGGGGCGCGGCCCGATCCCGCCGGCGTACCTCCTCCAGATGCAGGAGATCGTTCGCCAGATGACGGGCGACTCCACGTTCACCTACCCGCCCGACATCGCGCAGCGGTACGCCGAGCGCGGCGGGACGCCGTTCCTCGACCGCCAGTACACCGTGTTCGGGGAGGTCGTCGAGGGGCTCGACGTGCTCGACCGGCTGGCCGCCGCCGACACCCCGCGCCGCCACGGCGACGGCTCGCCGTGGGCCGACCGTCCCACCGAGCGGCTCTGGCTCGTCGTCCGGCCCCTCGATGACTACACCCCCCCGGACGAGTAGAGAGCCCGCCGTCAGCACCCCGTAGGAAACGGTCTGACCAGAGGACGAGCGGGCGCCCGACAGAACCCGTTAGCGGACCTTCGTACCATCGGCCCCTTCGCACGTTAGGAGGGAACGCCGATGTCAGAGGATGCGACCGTGCCGGAGGAGACAGGCCTCTCCGACCAGGAGCCTGCGTCGGCCACCACGGTGGCCAGCCTGTTCCAGCAGCGGCTCGCCGCGCTGGACGCCCACGGGGCGACGGTAGACGTGCTCGCGGGGGGCTCCGGCGTGGTCGTGCGCGCGTTCGGCCTCGCGGAGAAGGGGGCGGCGGAAGCCTCCGATGAGGCCGCTGCAGAGGTGGCCGCCGCCCTCGCGGAGGTCCTCCCCGAGGGATGGACCGAGCAACGGGCCGACCGCTACGCCGACTTCACGTCCTTTGTGCTCGTGTACGCCGCCGCGTCCCCGCCGGACTGAGGGGCCTCAATAGCACCCCTCCCGGATGAGGGCGGCCGACTCGGAGGCCGCGAGGCCGAAGTCGTCCACGTGGGCGCGGAGGGCCGTCCCGGCGGTGCCGCGCGGGCCCGCCGCGAAGGCGCCCGTACCGTAGGTCCCCAGCGGCCCAGTGATCTCCCAGTCTTCGAGGAGGACGAGCGCGGTCTGCTGCGTCAGGACGATATGTCCATCCAGGTCCTCCACCACGAAGAGGGCGCACGTGAGGCCGTGGCGGGCCGGCACATAGTGGATGGTGCCGGTAACGACGCGGGGTGGGGCAGAGGGCGCCGCCAGGAGGAGGGCCCCGAGGAGCAATAGGGAAAGGCGCATGGGCAGGGAGGCACGCCCGAGGCAGCCGTAACGGTAAGAAACGGTAGTTGCTAAAGCAAGGGATGGCCCCTAGAAGACGGGCCGCTGGCCCCACTTCAGCTTGTCGCGGAGCGTGGCGAAGTAGTCCTGCCCCGGGAGCGCGACGAGCCGCACGGGCTCGGCAGCGCGGCGGATGCGGATCGTCACGTCGGCCTCGCCGTCGATCTCGGTGCTGAGGCCGTCCACGGCCACGACGTAGGGATGCCCCCGCGTCGTCACGCGGAGCGTGACCTCGACGCGGTTCGAGAGCACGATGGGCCGCGCCGTGAGGGTGTGCGGCGCGATGGGCGTCACGACGACGACGCCGCTGCCGGGCATGAGGATGGGCCCCCCCACCGAGAGGTTGTAGGCCGTCGAGCCCGTCGGCGTGGCGACGATGAGGCCGTCGGCGGAGTACGTGTTGAGGAGGTCGCCGTCGACGAGGGCCTCGATGGCGATCATGCTCGTCGAGCCGCTCTTGTCCACGACGAGGTCGTTGAGCGCGCGGGGGGGGAGGGCGGGCGCAGCCCCTTCAAAGGTGACCTCCAGCGCCATCCGTTCTTCGACGGCCCAGTTGCCCGCCTCGACCTGCTCCAGCGCCTCCTCTAGCTCCTGCACCTCCACCTTGGCGAGGAACCCGAGCCGGCCGATGTTCACCCCCAGGATGGGCGTGTTCCGCGTGCCGACGTGGTGCGCGCTGTGGAGGAGCGTCCCGTCGCCGCCGAAGGAGAGGAGGATGTCGGCGTCGCCGGCGGGGTCGTCGGTCGCGTACTCCCCCTCGAAGGCGGAGTCCACGAGCCCGCGCTCGGCGAGCCCGTGCGCGAGCGGGCGGTGGATGCGGAAGGCGACCCCCTTCCGGTAGAGCCACCGGGTGAGGGCGGCGACGGCCTCCCAGAGGCCTTCCTTTCCCGTGTTGCCGATGATGCCGTACGTCATGCGAGAGGGGCAGATCGTGATGGGCTAGGGGAATATCGCGCGGGCGGAGGCAATAATCCGCCCCCAGGGCGCGTCCGGCGACGGAGGCCTCGCGCGCGTCTACTTTCCCCCTCCTTCGACCGGAGCCCCCCTTGCACCTCGTCGTCCTCGGCAACGGCGTGGCCGGCGTGACGGCCGCGCGGTACGTCCGCCAGCGCGACCCGTCGGCGCGCATCACGCTCGTCTCCGACGAGGCCGAGCACTTCTTCGCGCGCACGGCGCTCATGTACGCCTACATGGGCCAGCTCACGCGCGGCCACCTGGAGCCCTACGAGCGCGGCTTCTGGGGGAAGAACCGGCTCCACCTCGTCCATGACCGCGTGGAGCGGGTGGACGTGGCGGCGAAGCAGCTCCACCTCCGCAGCGGCGAGCCGCTCGGGTACGACAGGCTTCTCCTCGCCACCGGCTCGGTCCCGATGTTCTTCGGCTGGCCGGGGCAGGACCTCCACGGCGTGCAGGGGCTCTACCACCTCCAGGACCTCGACCGGATGGAGGCCGCCACGCGCGGCGTCGAGCGCGCCGTCGTGGTGGGGGGCGGGCTCATCGGGGTCGAGATGGCCGAGATGCTCCACACGCGCGGCGTCCACGTGACCTTCCTGATCCGGGAGCCGTGGGCGATGGGGCATTTCCTCCCCGAAGAGGAGGGCCGGCTCGTCGAGCGCGAGACCCGGCGCCACGGCATCGACCTCCGGACGAGCACCGAGCTGGAGCGCCTCGTCGGCGATGAAGGCGGGCGCGTCCGCGCGGCGGTGACGACGACAGGGGAGGAGATCCCGGCGCAGTTCGTCGGCCTCACGACGGGCGTCCGGCCCAACGTGGACTTCCTCCGCGAGAGCGGGATCGAGCTCAACCGGGGGGTGCTCGTGGACCGGTGCTTCCGGACGAGCGCGCCCGACGTGTTCGCGGCGGGCGACTGCGCGGAGTTCCGCGAGCCGCTCCCCGGCCGGAAGCCCGTCGAGCAGCTCTGGTACACCGCCCGCGCACACGGCGCCTTCGCCGCCCACGCCATCCTGGGGCACCCGCGCCCGTACCGGCCGGGTGTGTTCTACAACTCCGCCAAGTTCTTCGACGTCGAGTACCAGACGTACGGGCGCATCGACCTCCGGCCGCCCGAAGGCGAAAGCACGCTCTACTGGGAGCACCCCGACGGGCGCGCCGCCGCCCGCCTCCAGCACGAGACGGACGGGCAGCGCCGCGTCGTAGGCGTGAGCGTGATGGGGGCGCGGCACCGCCACGCCGTGTGGGCCGCGTGGATCGAGGCGGGGTGGGGTGTCGAGGCCGTGCTGGCCGCGCTGCCCTCGGCCGACTTCGACCCGGAGCTCACGCGCGAAGTAGCCCCCGCTCTCGTCGAGGCCTACAACCGGCAGCACGGGACATGGGTACGCGTCCAGGCCCGGCGCGGCTGGCGCGAGTGGATGGCGCGGCTGCCCATGCGCGGGAACGCGGCGAAGACGCCCCTCCGCGCGTCGCTCCACCTCTGAGGCCGCGCATGGCTGACGTCCCCGTCTTCAACCCCTCGCTCGCGCTGGCCGAGAACCCGGCCTACGAGGCGACGCCCTTCCAGAAGGCGATGCTCGCCGCGCTCGCCGCCGGGCTGCTCGTCCTGCTCGTCTGCCTCTTCTCCGACCTCGCGGCGCGCTACCCCGTCCCGATGTTCACGCTCGGCGGCGGACTCACCGTCGGCGGCGGGCTATTGTACGTGGTGGACCGGTACCGTCGGCTCCCGCCTGGTGTGCGGAACGAGGCTACCATGTTCTCCTCCAACCAGGCGCGCGGGCCGGTGGGGTGGGTGCTCGGCCTCTTGCTCACGGGGCTCTACGTGCTCCTCTACTGGTACCCGCACTTGCTCGACGGCCTCATCCGCGTGGTGGACCCGCTGAGCTACACGATCCACGGCGCGGCGGCGAACCAGTGGTTCCTCTACGGGACGATCTACACAGCGGCCGTGCTCGTGATGGGCGTGCGCGCGCTCCTCAAGTACCGGCACACGAAGTACCAGGTGGTCCGCACGCTGAGCGTGATGTTCTTCCAGCTCGGCTTCGCCTTCCTCATCCCGCAGCTCCTCGTGCGCTTCCGGGAGCCCGAGCTGTACTTCCACTACTTCTGGCCGCTCGACTACGACCTCTTCTTCCCGCCCACCGCCGAGTACCTCCTGAGCGAGGGGCGGCTCGGCGCGTTCATGCTGTTCTGGGGCGCCGTGCTCATCCTGATCGCGACGCCCGTCCTCACCTACTTCTTCGGGAAGCGGTGGTACTGCTCGTGGGTGTGCGGGTGCGGCGGGCTGGCCGAGACGGCGGGCGATCCGTACCGCCACCTCTCCGACAAGAGCACCCGCGCGTGGCGCGTCGAGCGCGTGCTCATCCACAGCATCCTCTTGTTCATCGTCGTGACGACGGGGCTGCTGTGGGCCGACCGGGCATGGGGGCTCCTCGGCGGCGCGTCGAGCGCCCTGGCGAAGTGGTACGGCTTCTACATCGGGGCCATCTTCTCCGGCGTGATCGGCGTCGGGTTCTACCCGCTCATGGGGAGCCGCGTGTGGTGCCGGTTCGGCTGCCCGATGGCGGCGATCCTCGGGTTGCAACAGCGGTTTTTTTCTCGCTTCCGCATCACGACGAACGGCGGGCAGTGCATCGCGTGCGGGAACTGCTCGACGTACTGCGAGATGGGGATCGACGTGCGGTGGTACGCGCAGCGGGGGCAGAGCGTGATCCGCGCCTCGTGCGTCGGCTGCGGCATGTGCGCGACGGTGTGCCCGCGCGGCGTGCTCCGCCTAGAGAACGGCCCGCAGGAGGGCCGCTTCGGCTCGGCCCACCTCAACCTCATCGGCGACCTCGACGTGCTGGAGGAGCCCGCCGACGGTAGCCGGTGACCCCGTTGCATCGGAACGCGCCCGTGCCGGACATTGCACGGCCCCTTCTCGCCACCACGATGCGCCTCCTGCTCCCGCTCTCGCTCGTCCTGCTCCTCGGCGCCTGCGCCGCGGCCTACGCGGGCAACCCCGCGCCGACGCCGGCCCCCGCGCCGCCCGCCGGCGTGCCTGCTCCGGCCACGCCCGCTTCGTCGCCGACGGCCGCGGCGGCGGATACCTCGGGCGGGTTCGAGAACCTCGAGGTCCTGCCCGACTCTATCAGCCACGACCGCTTGATGGCCGTGATGCAGGGGTTCGGGCGCGCGCTCGGGGTGCGGTGCACGTTCTGCCACGCCCGCGGGGCCGAAGGCGAGCCGCCCGACTTCCCCTCCGACGCCAACCCCCACAAGGACGTCGCCCGCGACATGATGCGCATGACGGCGGAGCTCAACCGCGACATCCTCCCCGACATCGAGGGGCTCCACAACCCCCGCGTCACGTGCTGGACGTGTCATCGCGGCGAGCCCCAGCCGCAGACAAGCGCGCCGGCGCCCGAGGAGGGCGGCAGCGGCGGCTGACTTTTTCCCCCTTTCCCTTACCCCTATGGAAGCGCGTCCGAAGCTCGCGCCCGTCCGGGCGCTCGTGCTCTACTTCGTGTACCTCGTCGTCTTCGCCCTCGGCGGGGGCCTCGCCGCGGGGCTGTCGGCGCTCGTGTTCGAGGCCGTCGCCGGGCGGGCTTACGAAGACCCCACGCTCTACGCCGTCGTCTTCGGCGTGATGGGGTACGTCGCCGTGCGGCTGGCGCGGCAGGTGATGGAGTAAAGGAAAAAAACAGGCGCGGCGTTACGTCCGGGCGGGGTGAGGTGTCTGGATGGGCACCCCCCCACCGCCGAGCCCATGCTCTCCCGCGTCTGGAGCGGCGCCGTCCACGGCGTCGACGCGCTCCCCATCGAGATCGAGACCCACATCGAGCCGGGGCTCCCGGCGTGGACCGTCGTGGGCCTCCCCGACGGGGCCGTGCGCGAGAGCCGCGACCGCGTGTGGGCCGCGCTCAAGAACGCCGGCCTGCCCAGCCCGCGCGGGCGCATCACCGTCAACCTCGCGCCGGCCGACGTGCGGAAGGAGGGGAGCGCCTACGACCTCCCCCTTGCGCTCGGCCTCCTCGCCGCCCTCGGCGCGGGCATCGAGCAACGCGCGCTCGACGACCTCGTGATCGTCGGCGAGCTTTCCCTCGACGGTTCGCTCCGCCCCGTGCGCGGCGTGCTCCCGATGGCGGCCGGCGCGCGGCGCGACGGGCGGCGCGGCGTCGTCGTCCCGGTCGACAACGCGCCCGAGGCGTCGGTCGTGGAGGGGCTGGAGGTCTACGCCGTCCGGACGCTGGAGGAGGCATACCGCCTGCTGGCCGAAGGGCGCGGCACCCCCTTCCGCCGCGACCTCGACACCCTCTTCGACGAGGCGCGCACCGACGCCGTGGACTTCTCCGACGTGCGCGGGCAGGAGGGGATCAAGCGCGCCCTGGAAGTGGCGGCGGCCGGCGGCCACAACGTGCTCATGGTGGGCCCGCCCGGTGCAGGCAAGACCATGCTCGCCCGCCGCCTCCCGACGATCCTCCCGCCCCTCACGCCCGACGAGGCGCTGGAGACGACGAAGATCCACTCCGTCGGCGGCGTGCTCAACGGGTCGGCGCGGCGCGGGCTCGTGGCGACGCGGCCGTTCCGCGCCCCGCACCACACCATCTCGAACGCGGGCCTCTGCGGCGGCGGCCCCAACCCGATGCCCGGCGAGATCTCCCTCGCCCACAACGGCGTGCTCTTCCTCGACGAGCTGCCCGAGTTCAAGCGCTCCGCGCTGGAAGTCCTCCGGCAGCCGCTCGAGGACGGCGACGTGACGATTTCGCGCAGCGCGGGCAAAGTGACGCTTCCGTGCGCGTTCATGCTCGTGGCCGCGATGAATCCCTGCCCGTGCGGCTACCTGGGCGACACCAGGCACGAATGCCGCTGCACGCCGACGCAGATTCAGCGTTATCGCTCGCGCATCAGCGGCCCGCTGCTCGATCGGATCGACCTGCACATCGAGGCGCCGGCGCTTTCGCTGGGTGATTT
>DASPKS010000172.1:0-10821 GCA_035628035.1 Rubricoccaceae bacterium | reverse complement strand
ATTCGAGGAACTGATGACGGAGCAGCGGGAGCGCGCCCGCGCGGCGGGGACGTTCGGCGCGGACCACTCGCAGGTGGACACGTGGGACGCCACCTCGGACACGCCCGAGGAAATCACGTTCGTCGGCTACGACACGCTCTCCGTCGAGGACGCGCGCATCCTCCGCACGCGGACCATCGGTGAAGGGGGAAACGCGCGGCACGAGCTGGTCCTCGACAAGACGCCGTTCTACGCGGAGTCGGGCGGGCAGGTGGGCGACACCGGCACCCTCACTGTACGCGGCGAGACGATCACCGTCCTCGACACCGTCAAGGACGCCGAGGGCACCATCATCCACGTCGTGGATAAGCTGCCCACGGAGCGCGACGTGCCCGCCACGGCCGAGGTGGACGCCAGCCGCCGGGCGCGCATCGTGCGCCACCACTCGGCCACGCACCTCCTCCACGCGGCGCTCCGCGAGGTCCTCGGCACACACGTCCAGCAGCGCGGCTCGCTCGTCGCGCCCGACCGACTCCGGTTCGACTTCGCGCACTACGAGCGTGTGGACCCCGAGCAGCAGCGGCGGATCGAGCGGCGCGTCAACGAACTCGTCCTCCGCAACGTCCCGAAGGGCGAGGAGCGGGCGGTCCCCATCGAGGAGGCGAAGGCGCGCGGCGCGATGGCCCTCTTCGGCGAGAAGTATGGCGACGTTGTTCGGGTCATCACCTTCGAGGACCCGGAGGTACAGTTCTCGTCGGTGGAGCTGTGCGGCGGCACGCACGCCGCCTCCACGGGCGAGATCGGGCTGTTTCGGCTCGTGAGCGAGGGCTCGGTGGCGAGCGGGATCCGCCGCGTCGAGGCCGTCGCGGGCGAGGCGGCCATCGAGGTGATCGAGGCCGAGCGGGAGGCGCTGGAGGCTGTACGCGGCCTGTTCAAGACGCAGCTCCCCGTCGCCGACGCCGTCGCGCAGGTGCTCGAAGAGAAGAGGGCCTTGGAGAAAGAACTCGCCGAACTCCGGTCACAGCAGGCCGCTGCCGGCCTCGGCGCGCTCCTGGAAAACACGCAGGACGTGGACGGCGTGCGCCTCGTCACGGGCGAGGTCCCCGGCGCCGACATGGACGCGCTCCGCGACCTCGCCGAGCAGGCCCGCGAGCGGCTCGGTGAGAACGCAGTCGCCGTCCTGGGCAGCGCCGACGCGGAGGCGGGCAAGGCCTACCTCGCCGCCGCCGTCACCGACGACCTCGTGAAGGCCGGCGTGCAGGCGGGCAAGCTCGTCGGCGCGCTGGCGAAGCGCGTGGGCGGGGGCGGCGGCGGGCGCCCCCACCTCGCCACGGCCGGGGGCCGCGAGCCCGCGAAGCTCGCCGACGCGCTGGCGGCCGCGCCCGACGAGCTCCGCGCGCTGCGCGGTTAGCGGCAGGCGACGGCCTGCGTGCGGAGGCGCTCCAGCAGCGGCATCGCGTCGGAGCGGTTCACGAGCCCGTCGTTGCGCGCGAGCCGCTCCAGGTCGAGCGCGGCGTCGGCGAGGCCGGTGCAGCCGCACGAAGCGGCGGCGCGGCGGATGTCGGGCGCCATCCGCCGGATGGCGGCCTTCTCGTCATCGGTGAGGAAGATGCCGAAGCCGGGCGGGTCGGCCGGGATCTCCGCGACGAGGTCATAGGTGCGCTCGACGGCCTCCTCGCACCCGTAGGGGCCCGGTGTCGGGATCGGCACCGGCGAGGGCCCGCGCCGGCCGCCGTCGGCCGCGATGAGGACGGCGATGTACGCGATGGCGCGGGCCTGCGTCCGGTTCATCCGGAACGAGCCGTACCGTTCGCGCGGGTAGAGCTGGGAGAACGCCTCCTCGACGGCCGCCTCGATCACGCGCCCGTCGGGCGAGACGCCGAGGTCTTCGAGGGCCTGCGCGATGAGGCGGTCGTTGGAGGTCTGGCCGCTGGCAACGGCCGGAAGGAGAAGAAGGGTGAGCAAGAGCAGCGAAGCGAAACGCATAGAGAATGAAGAAGATGCGAGGGATGCTCAAGGGCCGCCGGGAGCGGCACGGAGGTCACAACGAAGCGGCTTCCTGCAAGATTGCTTCGAACCGGTCCGTGATGCGCTCGATGTCGAACGCCTCCTCGGCGTAGGTGCGGGCGTTGCGGCCCATCGCCTCGCGGAGCGCGGCCTCGTCGAGGAGGCGGTCGGCGGCGGCGAGGAAGCCAGCGGTGTCGTCGGGCGGGACGACGAAGCCGGCCTCCCGCTGGGCCACGAGGCGTGCGGCGAGGTTCTCCGGCGGCACGGCGAGGAGGATGGGGCGTCCGCCGCAGAAGTATGCCAGCACCTTGCTCGGCACCGAGAACACCCCGGCGTCGGGCTCGAGCACGGCCACGAGCACGTCGGCCGCGGCGAAGGCGTCGGGCATCTCGGCGAAGGGCTTGAACCCGAGCACGTCGAGGGTGTCGAGGCCGTGGGCCGCCTTCTGCTCGCGGAGCCAGTCGGCGCCCGGCCCCTGCGAGAGCACGACGACGCGCGCGCCGCGGTCGCGCACGCGGAGGGCGAGCTGGAGGAGGAGGTCGGGGTTATGCTTGAGCGCGAGTGTCCCCGCGTAGAGGAACACGAACGCGCGGTCGAGCCCGTGCGTACGGGCCCACGCGTTGTCGGGCGGGGCGAGCGGGAGCTCTTCGAGCGGCGCCCAGTTCTCGACCGTCGTCACGCGTGCCTCGTCCACGCCCCAGTCGCGGAGGATCGCGCGGAAGTCGTCGGTGATGGGGACGACGGCGTCGCTCCGCCGGAGCTGCGACGCCTCCAGCCGCACGTAGTGCTTCCCGACGAGTGCGCCGACCCCGGGGAGCTTCTTCTTGAGGATGCGCTCGGCGGCGATGCCGATCACATCTTGGAGCCAGAACACGAACCGGGCGCCGTGCGCACGCGTCGCCTTCGCCAGCATCTGCTGGGCATCGAGGGGCGTGTTGGCCGAGAGCACCACGTCGGGGCGGAAGCGCGCGACCTCAGCAGCGACGAGCCGCCCGTACTCCCGCTCCTGCCGCCACCGCTTGACGAACGCGTACTTCTCCAGCGGCTCGCGCAGCCGCAACGCTTTCACCTCGACCGAGGACGGGTCGTCGGGCAGCGGCGCCAGCGTGCCCTGCGGGGTCGTCTGGAGGGAGGCGCAGTACGTGTGGAGGACGGTGTGGCCGCGCCGCGCGAGCGCCCGCGCGAGCTGGACCGGGTACGGGTAGCCGCCGAAGTCGTTGGAGAGGATCCGCATGCCGCGGGCGGGCAGAGGGGCCAAAAAAATCGCGCCCGGGTGGCGGGCGCGACGGTGGCGCGGGGGAGACTTGAACTCCCGACCTTGGGGTTATGAATCCCACGCTCTAACCAGCTGAGCTACCGCGCCGGGCGGACGAGAATACCACGCCGCGGCGCCGCCCGGCAAGCCAAGCTTGCGTGAGGAGTGCGGTACCTTTGGCGTGGTTCTTCCCTCGTGTCCCCACTCCGTGCCCTGGGCTACCGTCATCGGTCAGGAGCGCGTCACCGACGCCCTCGCGCGTGCCCTCGAAGGCGACCGCGTGGCCCACGCGTACCTCTTCCACGGGCCGGAGGGCGTCGGGAAGAAGGCCGCCGCGCTCGCGTTCGCGCAGGCCCTCCTCTGTGAGCGCCGGGGGCGCGGCGCCCCGGCCGGCGATGCCTGCGGGCGCTGCCTCCCCTGCACGAAGGCCGCCCGCCTCCTCCACCCCGACCTCCACGTCCTCCTTCCGTACCCGAAGCAGTCGTCCGACGCCTCCGACCCGCTCCCGGAGGATTACCCCGAACGTCTCCGCCGGCTCGCGGCCAACCCCTACGCGCCGGTCGACTACCGCCGCCTCGCCAAGCTCGACGGCGACGCCCCCTCGAACAAGCAGGTCGAGCACCGCATCCGCCCGCTCCACGAGCAGGTCCGCCGCGCGCTCGGGTTCGTGCCCGTCGAAGGGCCCCGCGCCGTGGCGGTCGTCGCCGATGCCGACGCGATGCGGATGGAGGCGGCCAACGCGTTCCTCAAGCTCCTTGAAGAGCCCTCCGCCCACGCCGTGCTGATCCTCACGGCGGAGCGGGTGGACCAGATGCTCCCGACGATCCTCTCGCGGTGCCAGCGCCTCCGCTTCGACCCCCTCCCGCCTGAGGTCCTTGAGGCGGCGCTGGCCGAGCGCGAGGGGGTGGAGGCCGGGCGGGCCGCGTTCGTCGCGCGGATGGCCGACGGCTCGTACACCCGCGCGCTCGCGCTCCTCTCCAGCGAGGACCTCGCGCACCACCGCCAGCTCGCGCTGGAGTTCGTTCGCCGCGCCTATGCCCTCGACGTGACCAAGCTGATGCCGCTCGTCGAGGAGGTCGCGAAGCTCGGGCGGGAGCCGATCAAGGGGCTCTTTTCGCTGATGCTCGGGTGGGTGCGCGACCTCGTGCTCTACCGCACCACGGGTCAGACCGACGCCCTCGTGAACGTGGACCAGGCCGAGGCCGTGCAGGCGTTCGTCGCGCGCCTCCCGCAGGCCCGGCTCGACGCGATGGCCACGCTCGTCGAGGAGGCCGCCGGGCTCATCGAGCGGAACGTCCACACCACGCTGCTGCTGACCGTCCTCGCGCACGCGCTCCACGACGCCATGCGGGGTCGCCCGCGCGAGCGGCTCTTTGCGCCCCTCTCCGAGCCCGCGCTGACGGCTTGAAGGCCCCCCCGGTCAGGTGCGCCGGAGCAGCCGTCGCGCGACGCGCCGGGCAGGCGCCGGCACGAGGTCGCGGAGGCGGGGCAGCCGGGTCTCCACGACCACCTCGCGGCGGGGCGCCGAGGCGACGCTGGCGGCGTCGGGGTGCTTCCGCGCGAACGCCCACTTGTCCTCCCGCCGGAACTCGCCGTAGGACGGGTGCGGCTTGACGAGGAGCTCGTAGACGCGGTCGACCTGCGCCGTCGTCCGCTCGTCCTCGGGCATCCCGGCGGCACGCGCGGCCGGGCCCGTCGTCGGGCACTCCTCGACCTTCCAGTCGAGGTCGTCGAAGACGAGCCACCCGCCGGGACGGAGGAGGCGGTCCACGAGGAAGAACGCGAACCCGTCGACGGCCCACGTGTGCGCGCCATCGATGAAGCAGAGGTCGAACCGCGGCGCGGGGTCCTCCTCGAGCATCCGCATGAGCCGCCACGTGTACGAGGTTGGCTCGTAGTAGGCCGTGACGTACGACGCGAGCCCGATGCGCCCGAGGAGCTCGTCGAGGTTCGGCTTGCGGCGGCGGGCGTCCTGGAGGTCCACCGTCGTCACGTGCCCGCCGTGCTCCTGCACGGCCGCCGCGAGGTAGCACGTCGAGACGCCGTGGGCGAACCCGAGCTCGAGCACGTCGCGGAGGCCGTACTCGCGCAGGAGCGCGGTCAGCTTCTCGCCCTGTTCGAGGGTCATCATCGGCACCGCGCCGAGGGCACGGCGGACGTCGGCGGGGGTCATCGGGGTGGCGGCGAGGGGGCGCCGAAGTTAGCCCGGGTCTCCCCGCCCGACCGCTCCCATGCATGGGGCAGCGGGAGCCGCTTCCGCCTTTCCCGTACCTTCGCCCCGTGAGCGCCTCGTTCTACGCCGACCTCCCTGCGCATGAGCGCTTCGGCGACCTCGCCGAGCCGGCCCACTACGCCGACGTCCCGCCCGACTGGTGGGTGGTCCTCACCGACGTGAAGGGCTCGACGGCGGCTGTCGCCGAAGGGCGCTACCGCGCCGTCAACTTCGCGGGAGCGGCGTCCATCATCGCCCTCCTCAACAGCACCGGCGCCGAGCTCCCGTTCGTCTTCGGCGGCGACGGCGCGACCCTTCTCGTCCCGCCTGAGGTGGAGCCGGCGGTGCGGCCCGTCCTCCGCCGCGTGCAGGCGGTCGTGAAGGAGGACCTCGACCTCACGCTCCGCGCAGGCCTCGTGCCGGCGCGCGCGCTCTACGACGCGGGCGCGCGGCTGGCCGTCCTCAAGCACGCCGTCTCGCCGAACTACGCGCAGGCCATGTTCACCGGGGGTGGGCTCACCCTCGCCGAGCGCTGGGTGAAGGACCCCGCCACGGCCGCGCGCTACGAGGTCGGTGAGGGCCCGGTGCTGGACGACCCCGAGCGCCAGCTCTTCAACGGACTGGAGTGCCGCTGGGAAGAAGTCCCTCACCCGGAGGGCGAGATCGCCACCTGGATCATCGCGGCGCGGGCGCCGGCGGAGGCCGACCGGCTCGCGCTTTACCGCGAGGTCCTCGGTGCCGTCGAGGCGGTGTACGGGCTCGACGAGGCGGTCCATCCCATCGCGCTCCAGGCCATGCGGCTGCACCGCCGCCGCGACGCCCTCTCCCTCGAAGCGTCTATCCGGGCGCCCCGCGAGGGCCGCGCCGCGTACCGCCGCAAGGCGTGGCTCCAGACGCGCCTCGGGGCCCTGCTCATGCGCCTCGGCCTGAAGACCCAGGAGACCGACTGGACGCTCTACCCCGGCTACCTCCGGGCTGCTACCGACTACCGGAAGTTCGACGACGTCCTCCGCATGGTGCTCGGAGGGACCCCCGCCCAGCACGCCGCCTTCGAGGCCTTCCTCGACGGTCAACAGCGAGAAGGCGCCCTCGGCTACGGCCGCCACGTTTCCGAGCGGGCCACGCTCACCTGCCTCGTCTTCAACCGGATGGGGCGGCAGGTCCACTTCGTGGACGGCTCCGGCGGCGGCTACACCTCCGCCGCGCGCCAGCTCAAGGCCCGGCTCGCCGGCTAGTCCGTTTCTCCCCCGACCATCGCACGAGGACCGCCCGGTCTACAGCCACCTGCCCCTTCGGCCACTGCACGAAGGAAAACGCTCCGTAGCGAGGCTGCCCGGCCGCACGAGGCACGCCGAGCCGCCGGTAACAGAAAACACCGAAGCCCGCCGGGAGGGGCGGGCTTCGGTGTACCAGCGGAGGGCCGGCCGGCGCCTTCGTGCTCTGCTAGAGCTGGAACACGATGAAGACGCCGAGGCCGACGAGGACCGCGGCGACGGTCATCACGGGGATGAGGCGGTGCATGGCGAGGGGGGTAGGGACAAGTAGGGCATGAGGGTCCCTTGGGGAGAGACACCGCGACCGTAGCGGCCAGCGTGCGCCGAAGGTAAAGTGATCCTTGAAGCAAACGCAAGTTTTCCACACCCCAAACTTCCATTTTGTCCTACAGCCGATCGGCCGCGCGTGCGCGCCCGGCGACGGGCTAGGGGCCGGAGTAGCTTCGGCGCGTCCTGCTTGACCGCCCCCGATGCGCCCTTTCCTGGTTCTCGTGCTCGCCCTGAGCCTCGCCCCCACGGGGGCCTGCCGCCAGCCGGAGGCGCCCCCTGCGCCGGCGCACGAGGTCCCGCAGGCGAGGCCAGCGACCGGTGCGGAGCGCGGGATGGTCGTGGCTGGCCACGCCGAGGCGGCGCGCGTGGGGCGCGACGTGCTCCGGCGCGGGGGGAACGCGGTCGATGCCGCTGTGGCCACTGGCTTCGCCCTCGCCGTGACCCTCCCCAACGCGGGCAACGTCGGGGGCGGCGGCTTCCTCCTCGTCCGCTTCCCCGACGGGACGGCGACGGCGCTCGACTTCCGCGAGGTGGCCCCGGCCGCGGCCACCGAGACCATGTTCCAGGACGAAACGGGCCAGGTCGTCCGCGGGCGGAGCACGACGACACACCTGGCCTCCGGCGTGCCGGGGACCGTTGCCGGGCTGCTGGAGGCGCACGCCCGCTGGGGCTCGCGCCCGCTCGCGGAGCTGGTCGAGCCGGCGATCCGGCTGGCCGAAGAGGGGTACGCCCTCACGCGCCGCGACGCCCGCCTCCTCAACCAGTACCGGAGCGACTTCCTCCGCCACCCCTCGACGGCCCGCTACTTCGTCAAGCCCGACAGCGCGCGGTACGAGGCGGGCGAGCGCCTCCACCAGCGTGACCTCGCCGCCGTCCTCCGGCGCATCCGGGATCAGGGGCGCGAGGGGTTCTACCGGGGCGAGACGGCCGACCTCATCGTCGCGGAGATGCGGCGCGGCGGGGGGCTTATCACGCACGCCGACCTCGAAGCGTACCGGCCCGTCGAGCGCCAGGTGCTGCGGGGGTTCTACCGGGGGTACGAGGTGCTCACGATGCCGCCGCCGTCCTCCGGGGGGATCGCGCTGCTCCAGCTGCTAGAGGCCGTCGAGCCGCACCCGCTCCGCGCGATGGGTTTCCACTCGCCCGAGGCGATGCACCTCGTGGCCGAGGCGAGCCGTCGGGCCTTCGCCGACCGCGCGCAGTGGATCGGCGATCCGGCCTTCACGGAGGTCCCGGTCGCCGGGCTGGTGGACTCCCTCTACGTCGCCCGCCGGATGGCCTCGTTCCGGCCCGACACCGTCACGTCGAGCCGGGAGGTCGGGGCCGGTACGCCTGCGCCCGGCCCGGAGTCGTCGGAGACCACGCACCTCTCCGTCGTAGATGAGGCGGGCACGGCCGTCGCCCTTACCTACACCCTCAACGACTACTTCGGCAGCAAGGTCGTCGTGGACGGCGCGGGGTTCTTCCTCAACGACGAGATGGACGACTTCACGGCGGCGCCGGGCGTCCCGAACCAGTGGGCCCTCATCCAGGGCGAGGCCAACGCCGTCCGCCCCGGCGCGCGGCCCTCGTCCTCGATGACGCCGGCGATCCTCGAAGACCCGCAGGGGCGGCTGTTCATGGTCGTTGGTTCCCCCGGGGGGGCGCGGATCATCTCGACGGTCTTCCAGGTCGTCACGAACGTGCTCGACTTCCGGATGGACGTGCAGGACGCCGCCGAGCGCCCGCGCTTCCACCACCAGTGGCTCCCCGACGAGCTGCACGTCGAGCCGGCCTTCCCCGAGACGACGCTCGAACGGCTCCGCGCGCTCGGCTGGACGGTCCAGCAAGTGGACACCTTCGGCGCGGCCAACGCCATCGTCGTGCGCTACAACGCGGACGGGACGCGCACGCTGCTCGGCGGCGCCGACCCCCGCCGCGAGAACGACACCGCGCTGGGGTACTGAGCGGGAGAAGAAAGAAGCGCGCGGCGTATCAGGGGCCTCCGTCTCGAACTGCCCCTCTCCCGATGCCCCTCGACCTCCCGCGCATCCGCGGGCTGTGCTTCGACATCGACGGCACGCTCGCCGACACCGACGACCACCTCGTCCAGCAGCTCGCGCGGCTCCTCGACCGCCTCCCGTTCCTGAGCGGGCGCGAGGCCGAGCGCCTCGCCCGCCGCACGGTGATGCGGGCCACGCCGCCCGTGAACGACGCGTACGGGCTGCTCGACCGGCTGCACCTCGATGCGCCCGTGATGCGGCTCCGCCGGCAGGTGACGCGTCTCCGCCGTCGGAACCTCCGCGCCACCGACGAGAACCCCCACGACATGATGGCCGGCGTCCAGGAGATGCTGAAGAAGCTCTCCGCGCGCTACCCCATGTCGACGATCTCGACGGGCGGGCAGGAGCGCGTCGAGCGCTTCCTGGATCGGTACAAGGTGCGCGGCTGCTTCGCCGCCGTCGTCACGGCGCAGACGACGCGGCGGATGAAGCCGCACCCCGAGGCGCTCCGCCACGCCGCCGAAGCGATGGGCGTGCCCCCCGAGGCGTGCCTCATGATCGGCGACACGACGGTGGACATCCGCACGGGCCGCTCGGCGGGCGCCCAGACCGTCGGTGTCCTCTGCGGGTTCGGGACGCAGGGCGAGCTCGAACGCGCCGGGGCCGACCTGATCCTCAAGACGACCTCCGACCTTCTTCCCGTGCTGATGCCGGCGGAGGACAAGCTGCAGCAATCGGCCGAGCCGGCGACCGCGCCGGGACCCACCGCCGTGCCTTGATTCCAGTAGCCGAGCCGCCGTAGCGTTCGGTCAGCCTTACCCCGCACCCCCATGCGCGCGTTCCTGTCCGCTGTCCTAGGTGTCCTCATCGTCGCCAGTCTCGGCGGCGCAGCGTGCAACACGGCCGGTTCCCTCATTGGCCCGGGCGAAACCGGCCTGCGCGGGCAGGTGCTCCGCGGCCCGATCCAGCCGGTCTGCCAAGAGGGGGAACCGTGCGAAGATGCCCCCTTCGCCGCCACGTTCTACGTCTACCGCGGCAGCCGACGCATCGCCACGTTCCGCTCCGACGCCGAGGGTCGTTTCGAGATCGCCCTGGCGCCGGGGGCCTACGGGATCGTGCCAGACGAGGACGCGCCCGTCATGGCTCCGGCGTCCCAGCGACAGGAGGTCGTGGTGGCGCGCGAAGGCGTGACGGAGGTCACGCTCCACTTCGACACGGGCATCCGGTAGGGACGCCTACCAGTCGTTCTCCTCCTTCACCACGCCGAGCTCGACGGGCACAGGGTAGTTCGCGGTGAAGCAGGCGTTGCAGTAGCGGCCGGCCTCGTCGTGCGCCTCCTCGACGGCGCGCATCATCCCGTCGGCCGAGAGGTAGGACAGCGAGTCCACGCCGAGCCAGGCGGCGAGGTCGTCGACGGAGCCGTGGCGGTTGGCGGCGAGCTCGTCGTGGCTGGGGAAGTCCATCCCGTAAAAGCAGGGCGAGATCACCGGCGGGCTCGCCACGCGGAAGTGGACCTCCTTCGCGCCGGCCTCGCGGACGAGCCGGACGAGCTGCCGCGCCGTCGTCCCGCGCACGATGGAGTCGTCCACCATCACGACGATGCGGCCCTTGAGCACGCCGCGGACGGGGTTGAACTTCGACTTCACCTTGACCTCGCGGGAGTCCTGCCCCGGCGAGATGAAGGTGCGCCCGACGTAGTGATTCCGGATGAGCCCGATGTCGAGCTTGCACCGCCGCCCGAGCTTGTTCGACTCCGAGACGTACCCGATGGCGGCGGTGTTCGAGGAGTCGGGGACCGACATCACGACGGGGCGCTTCTCGCCCTTCGGCACGTCGGGGATC
>DASPKS010000171.1:0-18108 GCA_035628035.1 Rubricoccaceae bacterium | reverse complement strand
ACGTCCCGCGCGTACGTATAGACCTCATGTGGGGGGTCGCCCGAGTGATCGCTGTAACAGGACCCGTATCGCTTGGCCTCAAAGCTGTAGGTCGTGTCGCCAATCGGCATGGACTCCGTGTACACCGCCACGTCAAAGGAGCGATAAGGACAGGTGTTGATCATCTCGCCGTCGTCTGCATCGAACGGACAAGGCGTCCAGTCCCACTCGAACTCCGTCCCACCTGGATACCTCCTTACCATCCGAGCCGTAAGGGTGTCGAACCGCACCAAGACCGTGCTGACTTCCGTGGGGGTCTGCGGATTATCGGGATTGTAGCGCGCGTCTCGTATCACCGCATAGGCCTCCCCTGCTATGAGGGTGTCGCGGAGGACGTCCAGCCGGAAACGATCAGTAAGCTCCGGAGGAGGCCCGTAGGTATACGTGTATTCCCACGCGTTTCCAGCCACGAGCGGATAGTACCGGTAGGGTTCGGTAGGGTCGGGCGTGCCTGGCGTGTAATCCCAGCAACGGTCGCTGTCCTCAAGCCGAATTCGCGCACCGGGGCTCATCTCGCGGAGGAGCACGCCGAGGGCAGCCCGGACGAACCCGGAGGGGATCGTGACGTCGGGCGCGATCCCGCCCATCTCCATGAGCAGGGTGTCCGCGAGGCTGCCTGGCGGGACGTTGTTGAAGATGAGCGCGGCGGCGGCGCCCGCCGCCTGTGCATGTCGAACCTTCGTGACAAATGTGCATCCGCCCCGGCGGATCACCGCGATCCGGCCAGCAAGGTCCTCCTCGATCGGGCGGCACGCGTACTCGGAGGAGTCACCTGGGACGCCTACGGGCACTACGTCCCCCTCTACGGGAGCCCACGGCACCGGACCGAACGCTGCCGGGCCCGCACCGTGGAGCCGCTCGCGCATCTCGGGCTGGAGCACCTCGACCTCCAGCAGGGGCCTTTGCTCCTGTCCCCGCGAGGCGGGGGCAAGCAGAACCAGCGCAACGATGAGCGAGAAACGGGGCATGGACGTCCACATAGCCCCCACAGCGTACGGTACACCCGTATCTGACGCAAGCCTTACCCTGCCCTATCCCTTCACGGCGCCGAGGGTGAGGCCGGAGATGAGGTACCGGCTCAGCGCGAGGAACAGCACGATCACCGGGAGCGCGACGATCAGCGAGCCGGCGGCGTAGAGCCCCCACTGCGTGTTCATCTGCGCCTGGAACAGCTTGAGCCCCACCGGCAGCGTGAACAACTCGGTGTCCTGGAGCACCACCGCCGCCACGACGTACTCGTTCCACGCCGTCATGAACGAGAACAAAGCGGTGATGACGAGAGCGGGTGCGGCCAGCGGGAGGATCACGAGGCGGAACGTCTGCCACGGCGTCGCCCCGTCGATCCGCGCGGCCTCTTCGAGGCTCACGGGGATCGTGTCGTAGTACCCCTTCATCTGCCACACGCAGAACGGGAGGGCCGTCGCCGTGTAGATCACCACGAGCCCGACGTACGAGTTCAGCAGCCCCAGCTTGATGAGCATGAGGTAGAGCGGGAGGAGCAGCATCGTGGCCGGGAACATCTGCGTCACGAGGAGCCCGCTCAGCGCGGCGCCACGCCCGGCGAAGCGGAACCGGCTCAGCCCGTACCCCGCCATCGAGGCCAGCGCCACGCCCGTGAGCGTCACCACGAGGGAGACGAGCACGGAGTTGCCGAGCCACCGGAGGAACAGCGTCTCCGTCAGCAGCACGCGGTAGTTCTCCAGCGTGGCGCCCGCGGGGATCGGCGCGAGGGACCGCGTGAGGAGCTGGTCGCCCGGACGAAGCGAGATCGTGAGGATGACCGAGATCGGGTAGACCGCGATCAGGGCGAACACCGCGAGGACGGCGTAGGCGGCGGCTTTTCGGAGGAGCGGGGGCATCAGCGGGCTACAGCCTTTGAGATGTCGTCCTGAGGGGAGGCGCGAAGCGCCGCCGTCGGAGGATATCTGCCGGGGGAAATGGTGGGCGCATAGATCCCTCGACTCCGCTTCGCTCCGCTCGGGATGACATGGTCGAACATAGGGATCACCGCGTGACGGTGCCGGAGATCTCGTCGTAGACGTTGGGGGCGTCGGGGTCCACCTTCCCCCCGCCGAGGTCGCCCGAAGGACGGGCCGCCACGCGGCGGAAGGCGCCGATGCCGCGCCCGTCCGTCCGGGCACCGACGAGGAGCGTCACGCGGGCGCGGCGGGGGAGGTCGGGCACGATGAACTTCGGGAGGGCGAACTTGATGGCGCCCTCTTCGGGCTGCACCACGCTCCCCCCACCGGGCGGCAGCTCGGCCAGCGTGCGGCCCGCGCCGTCCTCCACGCGCAGCCCGTCGCCGAGGTAGATGACGACCTCGTAGCCTTGGTCCTCGGGGAAGTCGTACTGCGCCTCGTGACCTACGGCCGTAGCCCCCCCGGGCTCGGTGTTGAGGACGAGCGCGGCGAAGACGGGCGGGTACCCCAGGGAGTCCTCCGGGATCACGCTGGCGAACTCGATCCGGAAGTACGTCGTGGAGTCGTCCTCGCTGACTTCGAGGTAGGTGGCGTCGAGGACGCGGTCAGGGAAGCCGCGCGGGTAGGTGAACGTGCTCGTGGCGCCCCAGTCGTCGCCGTCGGGGTCGGTCTGGGTGAGGAGGGGCTGGGCGACCGGGTTTTCGCGGAGGAGGTCGCTTCCAGAGAGCTGACGCTGCTCGGCCGCCGCCTGGAGGACGGGGTAGGTGTCAGGGATCTGCGGCGTGGCCCACGCGAAGCCCTCCCAGAAGTCGGGATCGGGCGCGGCGTAGCGCGCGGCGGCTTCGGCCTCGTCGCCATCCACCTCCACCCCGTCGGGCGAGAGCCGCACGGCCACCTCGGCGGCGGGGACTTCGAGGGTGTCGCCCTGCATCTGCGTGAGGGGGACGACCGCTTCGAGCCCGAACGCGCGCACGCGGGCGCGGGCGTCTTCGGGGAGGTCTCCGCCCGGCACGAGCCGCACGTCGAGCGCGCCGCCCTGCTGGAGCGTGAGGTCCACGTACCCGCTGTCGAGGCGTACGCGGAGGCGCGTGGTCCCCCACGCGTCGGGGAGGCGCGGCTCGATGACGAGCTCGTTGGCGGAAGCGTAGCGGACGCCTGCGAAGTCCTGGTACGCGTTGCGGACGAGCTCGGCCACCGGCCAGGGTGCCACGGGCGCGCCTCCGGGGCGGGGGGCGTCCTCGCCCGGATGCGGGTGCCCACTGAGCCGCTCCGGGACGGCGCCGACCACCCCGACGTCAAAGAGGAGGTCGACCTGGTGGCCGTACAGCTCGGCGGCCTTCGCCGCACCGCCCGTCTCCGCCATCGCCGTGATGAGCGTCCCGCTCAGGCCGGTCCAGACGGCGCCCTCGTGAATGGCCGCGGCCTCGTCATAAAACCCGGGCGCGCGGAGGTACGGATGGAACGCGGAGTCGGCCTGCGCCCGCGTCGCGACGCCATAGGGGAAGGCCAGCCGCTCTGCGGTCCGCCGCACCAGCGTGCGCCTGAGCGCGGGGTCGAGGTCGAGGAAGCGCAGGGCGAAGAGGGCGTTCGGGCGGAGCGTCGGGTCGGGCCGGCCCGCCGGGTCGTAGCGGTCGTAGAGGAAGGAGTCGGGCCCCACGAAGCGCTCGGCGAACTTCCGCCGGAGGGCGTTCGCGCTGTCGGCGTACCACGCGGCGGACTCCCGCCGGGCCACGCCCATGATCGTCGCGAAGTCGGTCATGGACCGGAGCGCACGGTAGAGCAGCCCCTGCGACTCGACGGGCAGCCCCTCGCGCGGGGTCACGACCTCGCCGCCGCGCGGCTCCGCGCGCATCCACGTCTCGCCGGGCCGCGCGCGCAGGAAGCCGAGCGGGCCGAACTGCTCCTCCGCAATCCCCCGCATCCCGTACACCGTGTTCGTCCAGTAGCGCGGGTTGATGAGGCGGGTGTCGCCCGTCGTGCGCACGTAGTCGCCCACGCTCTTGAGGAAGAGGGCCGTTGCGTCGGCCGTGGTGTAGACGCCCTCCCCGTCAGGGCCGATCTCGTTGGGCGCCCGTCCGAAGATGTCGATGCGGTTGTCGTAGCGCTGGCGGCTCCCGAAGGCCGTCACGATGCGCCGGGCGGTCTCCCACTGGCCCGTCGCGAGGAAGGCGTCGAGGGCGTAGAGCGTGCCGGGGCCGGGACCGCCCTCGATGCCGGGGATGCCGGAGAGGAGGATCGTGTGGAGGGAGTCGGGGACCTGGAGGGCGTCGAGCGTGAGCCGCGCCCACGCGACGGCGTCGTTCACCCGCTCGTCCTCGGTCACGAAGGGCGCCGCTTCGAGGAGGCGCGCCATGCGGGCGCTGCGCGCGGCGCGGGCGCGCCCGGCTGAGGCGAGGGCCCGCCGCACGCGGGCGTCGGCTGCCTCCGGCGTACTGTCGGCCGCGACGACGACGGCGCCGGGCGTGGGGAAGCGGACGCCGCCGAGCGCGAGGGCGCGGATGCGGCCGGCTTCAGGCGCAAGCGGGTTCGCGGCGTCGTAGGCCGCGCCGTCGCGGGTGTAGCCCACGCTGTCGCCCCCCCCGGCCGCGCGGACGGCGAGCCAGACCGGCCGCTGGCTCCCCGCCCTGGGCTCCAAGTAGTTCGCCCGCGCGATGAGGAGCGTGGCCCCGCGCTGCTCCACCTGGTAGGCCGAGCGCCCGTCGAGGTCGCTCACGACGGGCTCGAAGGCGAGCTGGCCGAGGGAGTCGGGGATCTCGACGAGGAGCGCGCCCTGCCCCTCGATCATCGAGATGCGCTCGGTCAGGCGCGGCGGCGTATCGCCCCGGAGCCGGTTGATGAGGCTCCCGACGAAGCCCGAGGAGTCCTCCGCGGTGTAGGTGCGGACGAGGAAGTCGGGCCGCGCCGTCCCCTGCACGCGGTGGATGCCCCCGAGGGCCGACGTGTCGGGGAGCACCCACCGCCACGTGTCGAGCATCCGGTAGGCGCCCGCGATGAACCCCATGGCCGGGTCGTCGGCAGGGGCGGCGAGGGCGTCGTAGAAGAAGGTCCCTGCGCGGTCGGAGAGGAACGCGGCGAGGCGGGCGGTGGAGTCGTCCTCGGCCGGCGTCTCGGCGGTCACGGCGAGGGCGGCCAGCGCCTCCGGCCCGGCCTCCGCGAGGCGGCTCCCCACCGCCTCGTCGTCGCACGCCGCGAGGGCGAGCGCGCAGGCGAGGAGCGGGAGGAGGTGCTTCATCGGAGAGGAGACAGGCGGCGGACCGGCGCGGAAGATCGCTCCCCTCCTCCCCCCCGGGCCACTCAATACACCGACTCCGTGGCCTTCGTCCGGTTGAGGAAGACCTGCGTGAAGGTGAAGAGGAGCGCGAAGATCACCATCGAGAGGGCGGCGGCCCACCCGAACCGGTACATGAAGAACGCCGCCTCGTAGACGTACGAGACGAGGATGTGCGTCTGGTCGTTCGGCTCGCCCCCGTTCGTGACGAGCCACACCACGTTGACGTTGTTGAACGTCCACACGACGCCGAGCGTGATGGCCGGCACCATCACCGGCTTGAGGAGCGGCGCCGTGATGGTCCGGAACTTCTGCCAGGCCGTCGCCCCGTCCACGTCGGCCGCCTCGTAGAGCTCCTGGGGGATGGACTGGAGCCCGCCGAGGGCGACGACCATCATGAAGGGGAACCCCATCCAGATGTTCGTGAGGATCACGGCGAGGAACGCCTCGAACGGGCTCGTCAGCCACTCGATGGGCGGCGCGCGGAGCACCTTCGTGATGAGGAGGTTGACCGCGCCGTACTCGTAGTTGAACATCCCGCGCCACGTCAGCGCCGAGATTGTGGAGGGCACAGCCCAGGGGAGGACGAGGAGCACGCGCCAGATCGGCTTCCCCCTCACAAACTTCTGGTGGAGCACGACAGCGAGGAACACCCCGAGGGCGACGTGGAACGCCACGTTGACGAGCGTCCACACGATGGTCTTCCCGAAGACGGCCCAGACCGCCGGCTCACGGAACACCGCCACGTACTGCTGCGGCCCGATGAGGTGCCAGCTCCGCAACGTGTAGATGTTCATGTTCGAGAACGACACCAGCACGTTGTAGAGGAACGGGAACGCCACCACGGCCAGCATCACCACCGCCGTCGGGAGGAGCAGCATGGACAGGAACAGCCGGTACCGCGCCCGCTCGCCCAGCCACTGCCGGGGCGCGGGGGGCACCTGCCCTTCGAGCGCCTGCTCGCGGCTGCGGTCCCGGACGTCGAGGGCGAGGCCTTCCTTCGGGGGTTCGAGCATCTCAGTCCAGGAAGGTGTCGGCGATGCGCTTCTCGGCGGCCTCCTGCATCATCCGCGCCGCCTGCTGCGGCGTGACGGCACCGTTCATGACGAGCTGGTAGGGGCCGCGCATGGCGTCCCAGATCTGGCGCATCTGCGGCGCCGTCGGCATGGGGAGCGTGTGCTCCACCTGGCGGAGCGAGGCGGCGAGGTAGGGGTTCTCGGCCATCACCGGGCTCTCGCGCACGCTCCGCTGCACGGGGATCGTCGAGAGCCGCTCGGCCATCGCGCGCTGGATCTCTTCGCCCGTGAGGTAGCGGAGCACCGTGAGCACGGCCGGCAGCCGCTCCTCGCTCACCGCCGGGTTGACGGAGTAGACCTTGGCGGCGGCCATGGGCTGCGGCCACCGGCCCGTGGCCGTGTTGAACGGGATCGGCGCGAGCATGTAGTCCACGCCGTTCTCGCCGTAGCCCGCCCACGACCACGGCCCGTCGATGACGGCGGCGGCGGCGCCGTCGGTGAAGAGCATCTTGACGGTCTCGTAGTCGGCCTCGCCGGGGATGATGCGGTAGCGGTCGCGGAGGTCGAGGATGAACTGGATGGCTTGGACCGTCGCAGGCGTGTCGAGCGTGGGGTTACCCTCGGCGTCCATCACCCACCCGCCAAAGGCCGTGAGGAAGGGAATGAAAAAAAACGGCTCGGTGTAGTTCCAGGCGAGGCCGTAGTGGTCGGGCCGCCCGTCGCCGTTCTCGTCGCGCGTGAGACGCTGGCCGATGGCGATGAGCTCATCGAGCGTCTGCGGGGGCTCGGGGATCAGCTCCCGGTTGTAGACGAACGTGAGGTGGTTGCCCACCTGGTCGGCCACGCCGACGAGGCGGCCGTCCCACCGGAGGAGCCCGCTCTCGTCGAACCCCGCGAGGAAGGTGTCGGGGAGGAGCCCGTCGAGCGGGCGGATGGTCTCGGTGATCCCGAAGGTGCCCACGTTGTCGGCCGGGCCGTAGACGAGGTCGGGCCCGCGCCGGCCGACGGCCGCGAAGACGTAGTGGTTGCGCAGCTCCTCCGTCTCCTTGTAGAGCGTCTCGATGCGGATGGAGTCCTGGCTCGCATTGAACCGCTCGACCCACTCCTCCAGGAAGTCGCGCTCGCCGGAGTCCTTCTGGTGCCAGATGCGGACGACGACGGGCCCCTCCTCTCCCCCGCCGCAGCCGGCGAGAACCCCGAAGGGAAGCGCAAAGCGAAGCAAAAGCGCGAGCGCGGCAAGGAGGAGGCGCATGGCTACTCGTTGAGCCCGTTGGGGCGGACGTCGCGGTCGGTCATCTGCCGGAAGACGACGGCGGTGCGCGGCGGGATCGGGTGGGTGTACGTCACCTCGCCCGACTCGTGGAACGTGATGACGATGGACGGGATCTGGGAGAGGTCGCCGCGCGAGGCGAAGATCGGCACGAGCGGGGAACCCCGGCGCCGAGGCAGCGCGATCCGCTGCTCCTCGTCGCTCCGGTTCAGCATCACGACCACCTCCTCCCCGCTCACGCGGCGGGCGAAGGCGAGCGTCTGCGCGGCGGCGTCGGCCGCGAGCACCTCGAACGTGCCGCGCCGGAGCGACGGGAGCTGCCCCCGCAGCCGGATGGCCGCCTGGTGGAAGGCGAACAGGTCGTGGTCGAAGGCCACGGGGTCGGCCCGGCGAGCTTGGCCGCGCGGGTGGCCCCGCTCGGGCTCGTAGACGAGGTCGGGCCACACCATCGGCTTGCGGTCATCGGGGTCGTCGGCGCCCCACATCCCCGCCTCGTCGCCGTAGTAGAGCATCGGCGCGCCGGGCATCGCCATCTGGAGGGTGACGATGAGCCGCTGGAGGTCGCGCTCGCGCGGGCCGGGCGCGCCTACGTCGTAGTCGGCCGCGCCGCGCGGGCCGTTCTCGCGGTCGTAGTTCGCCGGCCGCCCCCGGTTGACGAGCATCGACGCGAGGCGGTCGGTGTCGTGGGAGTCGGTGAGGTTGAGGAGCGCGCGGGCGGTCTCGGGCGCGTAGGTGCCGAACCGCTCGGCGAGCTGCTGCGCGAAGCCCGAGGCCGGCAGCCGCCCCTTCACGGCGAACTCGTACGTCGGGATGGCGAAGCCGTGGTAGTTCTTCGTGGCGTGGAAGCCGCCCGCCGCGAGGAACGCCGCCGCGTCGTCCCACACCTCGGCGACGGTGTAGGCCTCGGGGTTGAGCCGGCGCACGAGCGCGTTCCAGTCGGCCCAGAAGCCGGGCGGAACCTCGTTCGCCACGTCGAGCCGCCACCCGTCGATGCCGTCGGCGGGGTCGCCGTTGCCGTCGGGGTCCATCCAGCGGCGGGTGATCGCGAAGACGTAGTCCTTCGGCCCGGCGGCGAGGTCGGTCGTGTCGGCGTTGTCGGCGAAGACGGGGAGCGGCTTGTAGCCCCACCACCCCTGCCAGTCGAACTCGCTCTCCGTCGTCGCCGGGTCGTCCCACCGGGTGACGACGTACCAGTCGCGGTAGGGCGAGCGCTGCTGGTTCCGGCGGAGGTCTTCGAAGGCGAAGAACCGCATGCCGGAGTGGTTGAACACGCCGTCGAGGACGACGCGCATCCCGCGTGCGTGCGCCTCGCGGAGCAGCCTCAGGAAGAGGGAGTCGGCGGAAGTCCAGCGCCACGTCGCCGGGTCGGACGTCTCGCGCGCCATCTGCGCGAGGTCGCCCTCGGGGTCGGGCCCGAAGTAGGGGTCGATGTGGTGGTAGCTCGCCGCGTCGTACTTGTGGAGGCTCGGCGCGTAGAACACCGGGTTGAAGTAGAGCGCGGTGACGCCGAGGCTGTCGAGGTAGCCGAGCTGGTCGAGGACCCCCTGCAGGTCGCCGCCGTACCGGCGGAGGAAGACGCCGTGGTCGTAGAAGTCGGGCCCGAGGGCGCGCTCCCAGTCGGCCCGCGCGTACCAGTCGCCCGTCCACGGGGAGACGCGCCACGCGTCGGCGGGGACGTTCTCCGGGAAGTCGAGCGAGGCGTGCGTAGGGTCGTTCGTCGGGTCGCCGTTGCGGAAGCGCTCGGGGAAAACCTGGTAGAAGACGGCGTCCTGCACCCAGGCCGGTGGGGCCGGGATCTGTGCGCGGGAGGGGAGCGCGGCGAGGAGCGAGCAGAACAGGGCGATGCGCATCGGTAGAAGGTTTTCTCCTCGAACGCGCATCGCCTGTCTGCTCTTGCTCTGCTCGGTCTTACTTCAGCAGGGTGAGTCGCTGGGAGGCCACCTGGTCCCCGGCCGTGAGGCGAACGACGTACACGCCGCTCGGGAGCCCGGCCCCATTGAACCGCGCGGTGTGGGGGCCGGCGGCCTGCCACCCGTCGGCGAGGACGGCCACGCGGCGGCCGAGCGCGTCGAACACCTCCAGCCGCACGGGCCCCGCCTCCGGCACCTCGTAGGGGATCGTCGCCTGGGGGTTGAACGGGTTGGGGTAGGCCGCGCCGAGGTGGAAGGCGGCAGGCGCCTCATCAGGCCCTTCTTCCCCGGCCGTCGGCGGCGGCGTCAGCGGTTGGTTCGTGAACACGCGGAACTGCCCCGGCTCGAGCGTGATCGGCGGGTTGGCCTGGGTGACGTTCATCGTCTCGCGCGAGAAGTAGTCGTGCCAGGTGCCCGGCGTCAGGGGCGGGTTCTGCGTCCGCTGCGTCAGCCCGAAGTTGCCCACCACCACCACCGTGAGCCCGCTCCGCTCTAGCTTGATCCAGCGGTCGGGCTGGTTCTGGCCCACCTGCATCTGGATCGTCGTGGGAGCGCGGAAGACGTCGTAGGTGTTGCGGAGGAAGAGGAGCCCCATGAACGTCTCGTAGACCTCCCGGCGCCGGGCGCGCTCGGCTGGGCTCGTCTGCGGGTTCGAGGGCGGGACGGGCGGGACGTTCACCCAGTAGTCCCATCGGATCGGCTTGGGGTCCACGCGGCCCGGGGTGCCGTTGGGGCACTCCCCGGGGTAGTCCCCGTTCACGAGGCACTCGCCGGGCCCGCCGCCGTAGCCGAGCTCCGAGAACTCCCACAGCATCTTGGGGCCAGGCATCGTCAGGAAGAACGCGGCGGCGAGCTGCTGGCGGCCGAGCGCGGTGTAGAGGTCGCGGATGTTGTAGGGGCCGGGGTTCGTGTTGCAGCCGGCCCCGCCGCCGGGGAAGTTGGTGCAGGCGCCGTAGTTGCGGTTCTTGAACATCAGCCACTGCTCGTCGTGGCTTTCCATGTAGGCCACCTGCGCGTCGAGGGGGTAGCCGTTGTTCGGGGGGTAGGCGCCACGGAGGTCCGACTGGGCGTTGAGGTAGCCCATCGAGGACTCGGCGTAGGCGGTGTTCATGTTCTTCCAGAGCATCATCCCCGGGAAGCCCTGGCTGCGGCCGTGGTTGGTCAGCGCGAGCTCTTCGCTCTGCTCGGCGAAGTGCTCGAGGATCACGTACGCCTCGGGGTCGACCGACCAGATCACATCGGCCATCCGCGTGAGGAGGTTGATGCGGCCCTGGTTGTAGAGGCTCCAGTTCGCGTCGGTGCAGGTCCCCCCACCGCACGTCTGGACGAACCCCTTCGAGAGGTCGAACCGGAAGCCGTCCACCTTGAACTCCGTCAGCCAGTACTCGTTGGCCCGGTCGAGCCAGTACTGGGTGAGCACGCTCTCGTGGTTGTTGTCGTAGTAGACGTTGAAGGGGTGCCGCGCGGTCACGTTCACCCACGGGTTGTCCGGCGCCGGGGGGCCGTAGTCGCCTTGCGCGTAGAGCCGGACGAACGGGCTCTGCCCCGTCTGGTGGTTGTAGACGACGTCGAGGAGAACGGCGATGCCCCGCTGGTGGCAGGCGTCGACGAACGCCTTGAGCTGGTCGGCGCTGCCGTAGTACCGGTCGGGCGCGAAGTAGAACGCGGGGTTGTACCCCCACGAGAGGTCGCCGTCGAACTCGGCCACGGGCATGAGCTCGATGGCATTGACGCCGAGCCGCTGGAGGTAGTCGAGGGTGTCGATGAGGGCGGTGTAGCTGTGCGCGGCGAGGAAGTCGCGGATGAGGAGCTCGTAGACGACGAGGTCGCGCTGCGGCGGGCCGTCGAAGTCCTCGATCACCCAGGGATACGGCGAGCGGCCGGGCTGGAGCACGGTCGCGGCGTAGCCCTGCGCCTGGCTCGGGTAGCCCGATTGCCCCGAGAACAGCACCTTCTGCGCGTAGGGGTCGCCCACGCGGAGGTACCCGTCGACGAGGTACTGGAAGGGGTACTCGGTGCCCGGCGAGAGCCCCGTCAGCTCCACCCACCAGCGCGTGCCGCCCGTGGCGGCGTTGTCCCGCCGCATGAGGTAGGCCCCGTTTGGCTGCCAGCCGTTGAAGCTGCCCAGCACGTAAACGTAGTTCTTGTTCGGGGCGCGGAGGACGAGCGTGGCCCGCGTGGGGTCGGACGGGTGGTAGTTGATCCCGTCGCCGAGGCCGGCCGGCACCGGCGCGTCGGTGACGACGGGCGGGATGAGGCCGACCTCCTTCGTGACCGTGCGCCCGAGGGCGTCGGTGGCGGTGATGCGAAAGAGCGAGCCGCGCGGGGCCGTGGCCGGGAGCTGGAACCGGAAGATCCCCGTAGCGGCGTCGTAGTACGAGAGCCCGTCGTTGTAGACGACGTTGTTGACCTGGAACGTGATGGCCGTGAAGGCGGCCGTGCCGAAGAGGCCAGCCGAGACGAACCCGATCTGCCCCGGCGCTGTCTCCTCGCGGGCGAGCTGGAATGCCATCGGGTTCGTCACGCGCACGACGGAGTCGTTGTTTTGGCCGGTGGTCTCGGTCCCGAGCGGGTCCGTCAGCCAGTCGCACTCCGTCCCGCCGCTGTTCCGATGCACTTGGATCTTGTAAGCGTACCCCCCGCCAGGGACGGTCCCCCCGCCCACGCGGAGGCGGATCGTCTTCCTGTACTCCGCCAGCGGCGCGTAGTACGTCATCACCGAGGGGTGGGCATTCCCGATGCAGCTCGGTGTGCCGGGGGTGTAGGGCGTCCCCCACCCATTGAACTCGCCCGGGACGAACGCGCGGACGACCGTCCCCGAGTTCGGCAGCGTCAGGTCGGGCAAGTAGCGGAAGGTGACGTTGAGGCTGTCCTGCGCCTGGGCTCCGAACGCGAAAACGGGGAGGCTGAGGACCGCGAGCAGGGGGAAACGCAGCCGCATAGCGGGGATCGTGGTGGGGGAGAAAAACGCCGGCCGCGTGTTACGGCGGCCGGCGCTGAAAAGTCCCGGGGGCCGCCCGCTAGGGGCGGCCCCCGGAGGAGGCGATCACTTCAGGATCGTCATGCGCCGGCTGAGCACGGTGCCGCCCGCGCGGAGCTGGTACACGTAGACGCCGCTGGCGAGGTCGCTCGCGTCGAACGTGACGCGGTACGTGTTCGCCTGCTGCACGCCCTCGAAGAGCGTGGCCACCGCGCGGCCCGTCACGTCGAAGAGGACGAGGCTGACGGGGCCCGCCTGCGGCACGGCGTACTCGATGACGGTCGTCGGGTTGAACGGGTTCGGGTAGTTCTGCCCGAGCGTGGCCGTCGCCGGGAGCTCGCCGCCGACTTCCTCGATCCCGACGGGGTCGGGGGCGCCGGGGAAGATCCAGTTGGGCAGGCTGCCCGCGCCGTCGGGGTCGGTGGGGTTGATCTCCCACGGGGTCGGCTCGGGGTTGGGGTCGGTCGAGGGCCTGCGGAACCCGTCGATGCCGAGCGTGAAGTTCGCCGGCCACCCGCCCGAGGGGAGGATGTAGCGGTACCGGCGGCGGCCGGCGGCGAACCCGCCCGACCCCTCCGTGACGAGCGCGTCGCCCGCCTCGAGCCCGCCGAACACGTGGCGGTACCCGATCCCGTTGTAGGTCGGCCCCGCCACGGCGAGCGTGCCGGTGTAGACGAGGTCGCCGTCGGGATCGGTGAGGACGAACCCCCGGATGAGGTTCCCCCCGCTGCCGGTGTCGATCAGGCGGGGGTCACCCGGCGCATAGCCCTGCGTGAGGAGCCATGTGGGGTCCTCGAACTGGACGTAGACCGAGTCCGTGGCCGGGTTGAACGGGTCGGAGAACTGCGTGGCCCGCTCCATGTCCACGCGGAAGGTGGTGTTCACCGTCGTCCCGGTGGGGATGACGTTCCCCGAACGGATGTCGTTGAACACCTGGTTGAGCTCCTGCTGGGCGCCGGTGAACGTGAACGAGCGGTTGCCGCCGCCGTTGTCGAGCGGTTCCTCCCACCCGATGTTCTGCCACCCCGTGGGCGCGAAGTCGATGTAGTACTTGTACTCGATCTGGCTCCCCGCCACGGCCGTGATGGGCGTCTCGATGGCCCACTCGAAGCTGCCCGGGATGCGTTCGAGCCGGCAGTCGTCGGGGTTGTCGCAGTCCCACCCGTTGAAGGCGCCCCGAACCTGGAGGCTGTCGCCGCGGTTGGCATCGAAGACGCCGGAGTTCACGAGCGGCTGGGAGTCGACGATGAACGCGACGGGAGCGGTCACGACGGTCCCCGTCACGGGCGGAGAGTCGTCGAAGTACTTCCAGTAGAGCGTGCTGTCGGCGCTGGGGATGGTGAACGTGCGGTTCGAGATCGTCCCCTCCCACCCGATGGGGGTGTTGGCGTCCTGGAAGACGAACTTGTAGTTCTGCACCTGCCCGACGGCGCTCGACGGGTACGTGACCTCGCCCGAGAACAGGTGGTAGCCGGGCTTCGAGTTGTCGGTGCTCTCGCGGCGGAGGACGATGTTCGTCGAGCCCCAGTCCATGACCTGGCCGTTCTGGTTCCCACCGGGGGCGTTGTCGCCGCGCACGCCGACGACGAGGGCCGGGTCGCCCGGGTTGTCGTAGCCGGTAGCGACGGCGCTCTGCGTGTTCATGTACACGCGGAACCATACGGAGACGGAGTCCCCGCCGGACTCGAACGGGCGCCAGTTGTACGGCTGGTCGGTGCCCTTCTCGAAGTAGTGGAGGTCGAGCGTGACGGGGCCCGTGCCCGATGGGATGGTGTGGTTGCTCCCGTCTTCCCAGCCACCGATCCCGGGCGGGTTGTTCTCCGACTGCTGGATGAAGAACTTGAACTGGAGCTCTTGGTTGTCCGGGATCTGGAAGTTGACCGACCAGTAGTCGCCGCCGGTGTTGCCGGGGATGATGGTGGTGCGGTCGTCCCAGGCGATGACTTGGCCGCCGGGGAGCGGGCTCTGGTTGTCGGTGCAGCCGGCGAGGCACCCGCGGACCTGGACGTTCCGCGTGATGTTCGTCTTGACCGTGTCCGGCATCGTCGCCGTGTTGAGGCGGAGCGTCACGGTGCGCTGCGCCTGCGCCGGGAGGGCGCAGCAGGCCACGAGGGCCACCACGCCGAGCCAGCGCCATCGTGTAACAAGCATGGTTCGCATTGCGCTTGAGGATGGGGTTGGTGGGGAGAGCGCCCGGCCTGCCACGCGGCGGGTCGGGCGGGAGGTCCGGTCGGCCGGGGGGCCGGCAGCCGGCGGACGCGGCGCTGGCCGCATCACAGGGAGCGCCGCCCGGGGGCGGCGGGAGTCGGGGCGCATGGGGCGCTCAGAAGCCGAGAGCAAAGGAGAACCGGTTGACGCCGTCGAAGTAGTCGAACGCCTCGTAGGCGTAGTCGGCGGAGACGTTGAGGCGGCCGAACGCGTAGCGGAGGCCGCCGCCGAGCGTGAACGAGCGGGGGCTCCCGTCCATGAACAGCTCCTGGTAGCCGCCGCGGAATTGGACGAGCCCGCCGAGCAGCCCGAGCTCCGCGCCGAGGTTGACGAACTGGTCCGACGCGCTCGGCGAGAGGGCGTCGACGGCCACGCTCAGCCGCGTCGCGCCGCTCTGGAAGAGCTCGGTCGCGACGCCGACGCGCATCGTGAGCGGGAGGTCGAACTCGTCGGTGGAGATCCGCGCGGGGACGTTCCCGTTGTTCCCGTTCTGCCCGGCGTCGGGGTCGAAGGGGATGTTGAGGTCGGGCCCGGTCATGTGCATCTTCGTCCCGAAGTTGGAGATGCTCGCGCCGAGGCGGACGCCGCGGAAGGGCGTCGTGAAGAGGGTGCCCACGTCGAAGGCGACCCCGTTGGCCGACGAGTTCCAGATCTGCTCGCGGAGGAGCTTCACGTTGGCGCCGAGGGAGAACCGGTCGGTGAGGGCGCGGGCGTACGAGAGCGTGACGGCGTACGAGCCGGCGTCGAACGTCTCGCCCGTCGGCATCTGGTCCCCGTTCACCTCCTCGACCACGTCCATCTCGGGGACGTTGACGGCGGTCACGCCCACGCCGACGGTGCCGAGCGCGGTCGGCATGGCCACGGCGGCGAAGTTGAAGTCGATCCCGACGAGCCACGTGGCGTACTCGAACGTGGCCGTGCGGCCCTCCAGCCGCGTCATCCCGGCGGGGTTCCAGTACATCGCCGTGGCGTCGTTGGCCGTGGCCGAGAACGCCCCACCCATCGCGGTGGCCCGCGCGCCGACGGGGATGTTGAGGAACTCGGCGGAGGCGGTGCCGGTCTGGGCGCCGGAGTCGTCGTCCTGGGCGCGGGCGCCCGGGGCCGCGAGCGCCGCCCAGAGGAGCACGGCGGGGAAGAGGAGCTTGTTCATCGAGGGGTCCTCCGGCTTACTTCCTTCGGGAATGACGTCGTCATTTGATGAGGGCGAAGGTGCCCGTGGTCTCCCCCACCCCCGGCGCTTCGACGTGGTAGAGGTAGACCCCGTAGGACACCTCGAGGTTGTCCTCGGAGAGGAGGTCCCACTCCTCGTCGCCGTCGAGGAGCATCTCGGGGGTGAGCCCCTCGTTCGAGCCCTCGTTCCGCTCGATGGTCCGCACGAGGCGCCCGCTGATGGTGAAGATGCGGATGGTGGCGCGGGGTGGGAGGTTGATGAACCGGATCACGCGCTCGCCGCGCCCGCTCGGGAACGGGTTCGCCTGCTCGAACCGGCTCTGCCCCACGTACGGGTTCGGCACCACGCGGATCTGGTCGAGGAGGCCCGCTGCCGCCGCCGGGTCGAACCGCGCGCCGGTGACCGAGAACTCGAAGATGTCGCTGGCGAGGAACGGCTTCCGGATGACGACCTGGCCGTCGTCGCCGGCCTGCGGGTTCCGGCGGCCCGTCACACCCGCGTAGTTGAGGCTCACCATCCACGTCGGGGTCAGCCCCGTCACGCGGTCGCCCGGGATGTCTTCGAGGATGAGGATGCGGTCGCTCTCGCCCTGCCCGTTGAGCGCCTCGGGGTCGGCGCTGAGGAGGTTCGTTGCTGCACTACCGGGGCCGTAGGGGTCTGCGCCTTCGCCGGTGAGGTCCCAGAAGGCGTACTGCGCCTCTACCTCGGTCGCCTGCCCATCGGGCCCGATCACCCGCCGGAACAGGCGGAAGTTGGTGGGCTTCGCCTGGAGCGTACGCGTGAGGGGGATCCGGAGGGTGAAGGCGGTGGACTGCCCGAACCCGGCCCCCCCCACCTCGATGCGGTAGTCGGCCGGGAACCGCGTGCCGGGGAAGTTGCTCGGGAGGTTGAACCGGGACACCGCGAGGTCAAACACGGCGTTGTTGTCGTCCACCCAGTCGGAAAGTGTCGGGTCGGGCTCGGCGAGGAAGACGGGGTTGAAGAGGAGCTGGAAGCCCTCCGTGACGAGGGGGTCGTACTGCGGGAGGAACGAGAGGGAGTTCGCGAGGAGCGTCTCGCCGTCGGTCACGTCGAAGAGCGAGAAGTCCCGCGTGCGGATGGTGTCCTGGGTGATCTGGACGCCCTGCTGGTTGACCTGGCCGAGGATGAGGGTGTCGCGGAACGTGACGCGGTAGAGGTGGCCGTCCTGGAGCGTGGTCGGGTCCACGACGCGGTAGGAGAGGGTGCCCGTGGCGAACCCCTGCCGGTGCTCGATGGTCAGGCTCGGGTCGACGTAGCCGGCGGCCTCCTGGGTCGGCGTGACCGAGACCACGTTCGGCCCGAGGCGGCGGATCGACCCGTCGGGGTTGAGCGAGATCGCGATGGCGCACTCCGTCGGGGGGATGTTCGCCGGGGTGGCGCCGAAGTCGTAGCTCGTCACGGCGTAGTAGTACGAGATCCCGTTGACGGCCGTGGAGTCGGTGAACACGTGGGCGAGTCCGTTGGAGGCCTCGCCCGCGTCGAGGAGGTTGGTGCCGAGGTAGAACTGCGTCCCGTTGACGGCGACGGGGTGGAACCCCTCGTACTGGTCGATGAGGTCGAACTGGGCGATGGGCCGGAGGAACGTGAGGTTGCCGAACCCGTCGGTGACGAGGCGGGCGTCGAGGAAGGCGGGGTCGGTGGCGCGGTAGACGCGGTAGCCCTCGAAGTCGCGTGGGTTCAGGCCGGGGAGGTCGAGGTCAGCGATAAACGAGTCGAAGGAGTCCTCGGCGCGGGCATCCCAGTAGAGGGTGACCTGCCCGTTGCCCGGCACGGCCCGAACGGTGGGGCAGACGGGCGCCTGGGCGAAGCGGTAGTCCGCCTCGTAGGCCTCTTGGGCGTTCTGCCGCTTCGTGAGGAGGTCGCGGTAGCGGTTCGGGACGTCGCCCTCGTTTCGGGAGTAGTCCACGGTGCCGAGGATGACGGCGAAGGAGACGCGCTCGGTCTGGCCCGCGCGGAGCGGGAAGATGCCCGAGGAGACGAAGAGGTCGTTGTCGGTACTCGGCGGCGGCGCGCCCGGCGCGAGGAGGTCGAACCGCCCCGGCACGAGGAAGGCGTCGAAGAGCGCGAAGTCGGAGACGGTCTGGTAGTTGATCCCGGCGGCGGCGCGGTACTGCACGTTCCGGATGCCGATCTGGTCGGACTCCGAAACGTCGGTGACGTCGAGGTTCGGCTCGCCGGGGAAGTCGGTGCCGGCACCGGAGGTGGGGAGCCCGTCGTTCTCGCCGAAGTCGCCGGTGAGGTCGGCCCCGTCGAGGCCGACGTCGTCGAGGTCGGGCCGCCAGTCGCCGTCGTTGTCGACGCCGTCG
>DASPKS010000170.1:0-4690 GCA_035628035.1 Rubricoccaceae bacterium | reverse complement strand
GGGGTCAGGGCTGCCGCAGCGTGTAGAGGTAGGCCGCGACGTCGCGGGCCTGCGCCTCGGTGAGCCCCACCGACGGCATCGCCGTGAGGGAGTCCACCGCCTGCGGCGTGAGGAGCCACCGCAGCATGTTCGACGGGGTGTTCTCAAGCCGCCCTGCGAGGTACGTCCGCCCGGCGATCCCGGCCAGCGGCGGGCCCACGCGCGCGGCGGCGCCGGGGACGCCGGGGATGGTATGGCACGAGCCGCACCCGACCTGCTGGATGATCGCGCGCCCCCGCGCGGGGTTGCCGCCGGTCATCTGGGCGGCCATGCGCTCGGCCCCGTCGTCGCAGGCGGCGAGGGCGAGGAGGGCCAGCGAGAAGTAGGCGGTGCGCATGTCAGCCCTCCCCGCTCGGAAGGGGCACCCGCTCCCGCCGGAGCGCCCGCCGCTCGGCTTCCCGCATCCACCCGGCGAAGAGGGCCAGCCCCGCGACGACGTACACGAGCCCGGCGGGGATCCACATGATGAGCCCGCCGAGCTGCTGGTCCTCCAGCGGCGTCAGCCCCCACGAGGCCGTCGTCTCGGCGTAGGCGGGGTACCACACGCGCTGCGCGAACGTGAGCAGCCCTCCGAGGAGGCCACTGTGGAGCGCCGTCGTGAAGAGGTAGAGCACGGCCATCCCGTACCCCAGCGGGCCCGGCCGCCCGTGCACGAGCGCCCACCAGAACAGCAGCGCCGAGCCGAGGAAGCTCGCGTGCTGGAGGGTGTGGACCGCCTCGTTGTCGATGGTGGCCTGGAACAGCGCCGGGTGGTGCCACGCCCAGAGGATCGCCCCGTGCAGGGCCCACGCGACGAGCGGCGCCGTGAGCACGCGCCAGGACCGCCGCCACGCCGGCGCCTTCGTCCAGCCGCCCACGCGGCGGGCCCACGGCTGCGGGAGCGCCCACAGGAACGGGACGAGCGGGCGGCCGAGCACGAGGAGCGGCGCCGCCACGAGCATGAGCACCTCGTGCTGGGTCATGTGCGCCGAGAACAGCACGCGGCCCCACGGGTGGAGCGGGGAGACGAGCGCGACGAAGAGCGCGAAGAGCCCGCCCGCGTAGCACGCCGCCTCGCCCCGGCTCACGCCGCGCCCCGGCGCCGACGACCGCCAGAGCCGCCGCACGCCGTAGAAGTACAGCCCCGTCGCCAGCGCGAGGGGGACCAGCACGCCCGGCTCCAGCCCCCACGTCTTCCAGAGGTCGTGGAACGAGTGCGGCTTCCCCTCGTGCGCGAGCGCGCCCGGCGCGCCCATCCCGAAGGCGAGCGTGAGAGCACAGGCGCGGAGGAGGGGGCGGCTCGCGGTCCTCATTGCACACAGGGGTCCACGCTAAAGGCCGGGAGCCACTGGGCGAGGGTGAGGAGGAAGAACAGCGCGCTCGACGCCAGCCCCACCACCGCCAGCAGGCGGCTCCGCCCGAGGGGTCCGCCGGGCCCGTTCTCCGGCAGCTCCTTTCCCGCCACCTGCCACGTCCGCCACGCGGCGAGGCCTGTGCCGGCGATGAGCACGAGCGCGAGGAAGAAGACGAGGTGGAAGGGGAGGCGCGACCCGGCGGCGCAGGCGCGGGGCACGAGGGCGTAGTTCACCTCGAACTGGGCGAGCCATACGAGCGGCGCGCCGACGGCGCCGGCCCACTGCGTGAGCAGCGCACGGGGGCTCGCATAGGCGGTGTTCGTCGGCTCCGGCATGGCTCAGATCACGCGGGGGAGGAGGTACACCAGCGGGTAGAGGAGCACCCACGTCCCGACCACCCAGTAGTAGTAGATCGTGCTCACGCGCATGTCGAGCGCGTGCTTCTTGTCGATCCCCCGCCTCCACACCCACACGGCCGTGTTGCCCTCCTCGATGAGGACCACGAGGATGTGGGCGAGGTGGACCCCGAGGATCATCCACACGATGGACGCATAGGCGTTCTCGTCCCACGTGAAGTGGAGCGCCTCGAACTCGAAGAAGCGGAGGACGACGGCCACCCACCCCAGCCCGAGGCTGAGCGCGTCCCACTTCAGCGTGCCGGCCCAGTCGAGGTTGTGCGCCGCTTTGTCCGCGAGGTACGTCGGCACCAGCGCCACGAGGAGGACGAAGAGGTTGATTGTGGGGATGAGCAGCGACGGGTTCGGGTCGAGGACGAACGGCGGGCCGCCCTGCACGCGCGGCGGCGGCCACGGCTCGGTGTTCTGGCGGAGGTAGAGGTAGACGGCGACGAGCAGCGCGAACATCGTCGTCTCGATCACGAGGAGGAGGAGGTTCCCCCACCAGATCACCCCCCGGTGGTCGAGGGCGCCCGAGGGCACGAGCGAGGCGTCGATGTGCTTCATGGCGGCGGGTCAGCGGGCCTCGGGGAGGATCTGGGAGCCCGACTCCAACGGCGCCCCTTCGGTGGGGGCGTCTTCGGGGATCCCCGGGGACTTCGTGCCCTCCCAGAACCAGCAGATGAGGACCACCGCCGCGAGGAGCCCGCCGATGGGGACGGCCCACGGGTGGAAGATCACGGCCGCCAGCGCGCTGCCCACCACGAGGGCGAGCACGAGCGGCCAGATTGAGTGATCGGGGAGGGAGTAGCGGTGCTCCGGGGCGGCGTCGAGGATCGTCGTCGCCAGCACCTCGTGGTGGTCGGTGGCGAGCCCGATCACTGTCGGCGACTCCTCCATCCCCACCCACTTCGGCGAGCGGTGGCGGACCGACGGCGGGCGGAGGAAGTTGTACGAGGGCGGCGGCGAGAGCGTGGCCCACTCCAGCGTGCCGGCCTGCCAGGGATCGGAGCCGGCCACAGCCCCGCGCTTCAGGCTCCACGCCATGTTGCCCACGAGCGTGACAACCCCTAGCGCGAGGACGAACGCGCCGACGGTGGCGAGGAGGTTGAGGTCGCCCCAGCCCGTCTCGGGGAGGTACGTGTACACGCGGCGTGGCATCCCCTCCAGCCCGAGGATGTGCATCGGGAAGAACGTGAGGTTGAACCCCACGAAGAGCAGCGCGAAGTTGAGCTTCCCCACGCGCTCGCTCATGAGCCGGCCCGTAACCTTCGGGAACCAGTAGTACACCGCCCCGATGAGGGGGAAGACGGCCCCCCCGATGAGGGTGTAGTGGAAGTGGGCCACGACGAAGAACGTGTCGTGCACCTGGAGGTCGATGGGGACCGACGCCTGCATCACGCCGGTGATGCCGCCCATCACGAAGAGCATCACGAACCCGAGTGTGAACAGGAGCGGCGTCGTGAGCCGCACGCGACCGCCCCAGAGGGTGGCGATCCAACAAAAGACCTGGATCCCGCTCGGGATGGCGATGAGCATGCTCGACCCCGTGAAGAAGCTCTGCCCCAGCTCCGGCACCGGCGTGGCGAACATGTGGTGGACCCACAGCCCGAACCCGATGAACCCCGTCGCGAGGAGGGAGAGCACCATCGCGGGGTAGCCGAACACGTCGCGCCGCGCGAACGTGGCGACGATGGCGGAGACGAACCCCGTCGCCGGGACGAAGATGATGTAGACCTCCGGGTGGCCGAAGAACCAGAAGAGGTGCTGGTAGAGCAGCACGTCGCCGCCCTCGGCCTGGTTGAAGAAGTGCGTGCTCACGTTGGTGAGGCGGTCCATCGCGAGCATCGTGCTCGCCGTCATCACCGACGGCATCGCGAAGATGACCATGAACGCCATCACGACCATCGCCCACACGAACAGCGGGATCCGGTTGAGCGACATCCCCGGTGCCCGCATCTTGAATACCGTCGCGATGATCTCGACGGCGGCGATGAGCGCGGAGATCTCGGTGAGCGTGATCATCTGCGCCCAGAAGTCCACCCGCTTGCCGGGCGAGAACTCGGGCCCGGAGAGGGGCGGGTAGGCGAACCACCCGGCGTCGGGGCCGATGTTGAGGAGGAGCCCGCCGTAGAGGAGGAGGCCCCCGAAGAGGAAGGCGTAGTAGCCGAGCGCGTTGAGGCGGGGGAAGGCCACGTTCCGCGTGCCGACCATGAGTGGGACGAAGTAGAGGCCCGCCGCCTCCATGATGGGGACGGCGAAGAGGAACATCATCGCCGTGCCGTGGACCGTAAAGAACTGGTTGTAGAGGTCGGGCCCGAGGAAGGTGTTCTCCGGCCGCGCGAGCTGGACCCGCATCAGCAGCGCGAGGAGCCCACCGATCGCGAAGAACACGAGCGCCGTCACGATGTAGCGGACCGCAATGTCCTTGTGGTCGGTGCTCTTGAGCCAGCCGATGAGCCCCGGCGGACGGCGCCAGATCGCGTCGAGGAGCCGGTGCTCGTCGGCGAGGGTGAGGGCGGGGTCGCCCTGCTTCGGGGGAGGGGTGTCGGGCCGGGCCATGCGGGCTACTCGAGGCTCGCGAGGTAGTCGAGGAGGGCGTGGAGGTCGGCGGGGGGGAAGGGGTTCGGCGGCATCCGCACGCCGGGCTTGACGCCGCTCGGGTCGGTGATCCACCCGGCGAGGTGGCCCCGCGTGTTGGGGAGCACGCCCGCGGCGAGGCGGGGGCGGCTGGCGACGTGCGTGAGGTCGGGACCGACGCGCCCGCGCGCCGGCGTGCCCTGGATCGTGTGGCACATCACGCAGGTGCTGCCGAGGAACACCTCCTGGCCCCGTCGCTGCCGCGGCGTCGCCGGGGTGCGCGCGGGTTGGAGCTGGGCGCGGTACCACGCCTCGAACTGCTCCTGCGGCTCGGCGACGATC
>DASPKS010000169.1:0-7148 GCA_035628035.1 Rubricoccaceae bacterium | reverse complement strand
TCTTCCTCGGCTCCGGGAGCGTGATCCACGCGATGCACCACGTCGAGCACGAGGTGGAGCACCGCCGGCACCACGAGGCCCACGGCCACCACGAGCCGTTCGACCCCCAGGACATGCGGACGATGGGGAACCTCCGGCGTTACCTGCCGCAGACGCACTGGACGTTCCTCGTCGCCACGCTCGCCATCGCCGGGCTGCCGCCGCTGGCGGGGTTCTTCTCGAAGGACGAGATCCTCTTCAGCGCGTTCCGCTACGGGCAGAACTACGACGTGTTCTGGGCCCACGCCGTCTGGCTCGTCGGGCTCGGGACGGCGCTCCTGACGGCGATCTACATGGGGCGGTGCTACCTCCTCACGTTCGAGGGCGAGGAGCGCTGGCCGGCCGCGCTCGACGTGCGTCCCCACGAGAGCCCATGGACGATGACGGTCCCGCTCGTGGTGCTCGCGGCGCTCTCGGCCGTGGGCGGCTTCCTTGGGCTGCCGGCCCTCCTCGGGAGCAGCTGGATCCACCACTGGCTCGGCGCTGAGCACGGCGGGCCGGTGTTCGAGGCCGAGATTGAGTGGGAGGTCTCGCATTCGACCGAGTGGGGGCTCCTCGCGCTCGGCGGCGCCATCGCCGTCGTGGGCCTGCTCATCGCGTGGGCCCGGTGGGGCCGCCGCGAGCTGGAGGCCGACAGCTGGCTCCGCTACAAGATGGGCGCGCTCTACCGCGTCCTCGCCGGCAAGTACTTCGTGGACGAGCTCTACGACGCGACGGTCGTGAAGCCCGTCGTGGGCGGCGCGCGGCGCGTGCTTGCGCCGTTCGACGAGAAGGGCGTGGACGGCGCCGTGAACGGGCTGGCCCGCTTCGTCCGGAACGTCGGTGCGGCGCTGCGCCCGCTGCAGACCGGCTTCGTGCAGCATTACGCGCTGGCCGTCGTCGTCGGCGTCGTGGTGGTCGTCGCGGTGATGTTGTTCGTGGGGGGATGAGGCCCCCGCTGCTCGCTCCTAGTCCCAGCCCGTCCTGATGAACGCGCTCGCCTCGATTCCCAACCTCGTCTCGTGGGTGATCTTCCTCCCCGCGCTGGGGGCACTCGTCGTGATGGTGCTGCGGAGTGACGCGGCGATCCGCTGGGTGACGCTCGCCGTGACGACGCTCACGTTCCTCCTCTCGCTCGGCCTCTGGGCGGGGTTCGACCCCGCCGTGAGCACGGCCGACGGCCCGCAGCTCGCCGAGCACGCCCGGTGGTTCCCCGGCGTGGACATCTCGTACTACGTCGGCATCGACGGGATCAACCTGCTGCTCGTGCTGCTGACGACGCTGCTGGGCCCGATCCTCGTCCTCTCGTCGTGGACGTACATCCACGAGCACCTCAGGGGGTACCACGCGCTCATGCTCGTGCTGCAGACGGGCGTGCTCGGCGTGTTCTGCTCGTTCGACCTCTTCCTCTTCTACGTCTTCTTCGAGCTCACGCTGATCCCGATGTACTTCGTGATCGGCATCTGGGGCGGGGAGGAGCGCGTCTACGCCGCCATCAAGTTCGTCCTCTACACGCTCGGCGGGTCGCTCCTCATGCTCGTCGGCGTGATCTGGCTCGGGTTCGCGGCCGGCGACGCCGTCAACGGGGGCACGTTCACCACGGACTACTTCAAGCTCGTCAGCTACGGCGTGCCGCTCTCAGCGCAGCTCTGGCTGTTCGCGCTGTTCGCGCTCGCGTTCGCCATCAAGGTCCCGCTCTTCCCGTTCCACACGTGGCTCCCCGACGCCCACGTCCAGGCGCCGACGGGCGGCTCGGTGGTGCTGGCCGGGGTGCTCCTCAAGATGGGGACGTACGGGCTCCTCCGGTTCTGCCTCCCGTTCTTCCCGAATGCCGCGCAGCAGTACGCGCCGATCATCGCCGTCTTGGCCGTGATCGGGATCATTTACGGGGCGCTGGTGGCGTTCGCCCAGCCCGACGCGAAGAAGCTCATCGCGTACTCGTCGGTGAGCCACCTCGGATTCGTCGTGCTGGGGCTGTTCGCATTCACGACGGAGGCCGCGCAGGGCGCCCTCCTCCAGATGATCAACCATGGAATCTCGACGGGCGCGCTGTTCCTCCTCATCGGGATGCTCTACGAGCGCCGCCACACGCGCCTCATGGCCGACTTCGGCGGGATCGCCAAGACGGTCCCGGTGCTGTCGTTCTTCATGCTGTTCACGGTGTTCGCCAGCGCGGGGCTACCGGGGCTGAACGGGTTCGTGGGCGAGTTCATGATCCTTCTCGGCTCGTTCCGGAGCGCCGTGCCGGGCTACCAGGTGCTCACGATCCTCGCCACGACGGGCGTGATCCTCGCGGCGGTGTACCTCCTGTGGATGGTCTACCGGACGTTCTTCGGGGAGGTGACCCACGAGGAGAACCGGACGATCCGCGATCTCAACGGCCGCGAGGTGGGGCTGCTCGTCCCGCTCGTCGTGTTCATGATCTGGATCGGGATGCAGGCGGCGCCGTTCCTCGCGCCGAGTGAGGCCGCCATCCGGGGGCTCCTGATGACGACGGAGGCCAAGGCGGCGGCCATCGAGGCGGCCGGCCCCGACGCCGTCGTGACGGTGCCGATGCAGTGGCCCTCGAATGTGGCGCTGACGCCCACGCCCGCCCCTCCGGCCCCTGCGCCAGCGGCCGGGCACTGAGGCCCCCGGGCCCCCCTGCACGCGATGCCGACGCACGCGTCCCCGCCCGGCCTCCTCGTCCTCCCGTTCGTCGCGCTCCTGGCGATGATCGCGACGGGGCCGCTGCTCTACCCGCACCACTGGCACCGGCACTACCCGCGGTACGCCCTCGGGCTCGGCGCGCTCGTCGTTTTGTACTACCTCGCCGTGCTCGGCACCGGAGCGCCCATCCTCCACGCCGTCGAGGAGTACGTCTCGTTCATCGCGCTGCTGGCGGCGCTGTTCGTGGCGAGCGGGTCCATCCTCATCGAGACCGACTACGCGGGGACGCCGCGGCAGAACACCGCCTTTCTGGCCATCGGGGCCCTCGTCGCCAACCTCATCGGGACGACGGGGGCCTCGATGCTCCTCATCCGCCCGTACCTCCGGATGAACCGGGGTCGCGTCCGGCCCTACCACGTCGTCTTCTTCATCTTCACCGTCTCGAACGTCGGCGGCGCGCTCACGCCCATCGGCGACCCCCCGTTGTTCCTCGGCTTCCTCCGCGGGGTGCCCTTCTTCTGGTCGCTCACGCACCTCTGGTACATCTGGCTGCCGACGCTCCTATTCATCCTCGCGGTGTTCTACGCGATCGACCGCCGGAACCCCGCCGAGAGCGTCCGCGAGCGCGCTACCGTGTTTGGCGAGGACGTCGAGCCGGGTGAGTACACGGAGCTTACCCCCATGCACACCCAGAAGCACCTCGTTCTCAAGGGGTGGGGGGGGCTCGCGTGGCTGGCGGTCACCGTTGCCGCCGTGTTCCTCGACCCGACGGTGTTCGCGTGGGTGCCCGACCTCCGCGCGCGGCTCCATGCCCCCTTCGGCCTCCGCGAGATCGTCCTGCTCGCCGTGGCGTTCCTGGCGTACCGGACGGCGCGGCGCGACGTGCTGAAGGCGAACGAGTTCACGTTCGGGCCCATCGCCGAGGTGGCGTGGCTCTTCGCCGGGATCTTCCTCACGATGCAGCCGGCGCTGGAGCTGATCCGGGCCTTCGCCCAGGCCAACGCCGGCGCCCTCAACGCGACGACGTTCTACTTCGGGACGGGCCTCCTCTCGTCAGTCCTCGACAACGCCCCCACGTACCTCGCTTTCCTCACCGCCGCGATGGGGAAGTTCGGGCTCGACGTGAATGCCTCCGCGGACGTGGCCTACTTCGCGGTCCCGCACCTCGGCGCGCCGGAGAGCTGGTACTACCTCCAGGCGATCTCGGTCGCGGCGGTGTTCTGGGGGGCCGTTACCTACATCGGGAACGGGCCGAACTTCATGGTGAAGGCCATCGCCGACGCGCGGGGCGTCGAGACGCCCTCGTTCGTGGGATACGTGGTCCGGTACGCGCTCCCGGTGCTCGTTCCTGTCTACCTTCTCGTCTGGCTCCTCTTCTTCAGCGGGATCGTTCCGCTGCAGCCCTTCTAGCCTGATGCCCGCGCGCGACCCCCTCTCGGCCGAGCAGATCGAAGCGGCCCTGGCCGACCTCCCCGGCTGGGGCCTCGACGGCGACCGGATCGCGAAGACGGTCACCTTCCCGGATTTCCGCACGGCCGTCGGTTTCCTCGTGCGGGTGGCTTTCGAGGCGGAGGCGCTCGACCACCACCCGGATATCCACACCGTGTACAACCGCGTCACGCTCGCGCTCAGCACCCACGACGCGGGCAACCGCGTGACCGAGATGGACCTCGCGCTCGCCCGCGCCGTCGAAGGCCTCCTCGCCTGAACCGTTTTCCTTGATGTACCAGAACCTCCTCCCCGACGTCCTCGCGACGGGTCCGATTCTCCTCGTGGCGCTCGTCGGCATCGCCGCCGTGCTGGTGGACGCTTTTCGCAACGACACCCCCTCGATCCCGTGGATCGCCGGGGCGGGCCTGCTCGCGGCGCTCGTGCTGGAGCTGTTCAAGCTAGACGACGCCGGTTTCGCCTTCAACGGGCACGTCGTGACGGGCGGGGCGGCGGCGTTCGGGAACGTGGTCATCCTCGTCGGCGCGCTCCTGAGCGTGGCGCTCTCGCCGGACTACCTCCGGCGGATCGGGCACGGCTACGGGGAGGTCTACGCGATGCTCCTCTTCGCCACCTGCGGGGCGATGGTGCTGGCCTCGGCCGGCTCGCTCATCACCCTGTTCGTCGGCCTGGAAACGATGTCGGTGTGCCTCTACGTGCTGACGGGGCTCGTCCGCGAGGAGGAGCGGGCGAACGAGAGCGCGCTGAAGTACTTCCTCCTCGGCGCGTTCTCGACGGGCTTCCTCCTCTACGGCGTAGCGCTGATGTACGGCGCCTCGGGAACGATGGTGCTCGGGGAGATGGGGCCGGGCGTGGCCGCGAGCGGGCGCACGGCGCTGTTCGTCGGGGGGCTCGCGCTCCTCCTCGTCGGGTTCTTCTTCAAGGTGGCCGCCGTCCCCTTCCACATGTGGACGCCCGACGTGTACCAGGGAGCTCCGACGACCATCACCGGCTACATGGCGACGGCCTCGAAGGCGGCCGCCTTCGGCGGGCTCATCCTCGTCTTGGCCCGCGCCGTCCCCCTCGACCTCCTCGCGGAGGAGGCCCGCTTCCTCCTCGCCGGGGTGGCCGCCGTGACGATGGTCGTCGGCAACGTGCTCGCCATCACGCAGCGGAACGTGAAGCGGATGCTGGCCTACTCCTCCGTCGCCCACGCGGGCTACGTGCTCACGGGGCTTGCCGCCGCGTCGGAGGGCGGATACGGGGGGGCGCTGTTCTACCTCCTCGCCTACACCGTCATGAACGTGGGCGCATTCGGCGTGATGGCGTACCTGGAGTGGGACCACGAGCAGGGTGCCGAGCAGACGGTGGACTCCCTCGCGGGCATCGGTTACCGCCGCCCCCTCCTCGGCGTCACGATGGGGGTGTTCATGTTCGCCCTGACCGGTTTCCCGCCGCTCGCCGGGTTCATCGGGAAGTACCTCGTGTTCGCCGCGGCCATCGACGCGGGGCTGACGTGGCTGGCCGTCGTGGGTGTGCTGGCCTCCGTCGTGTCGGCGTTCTACTACCTCCGCGTGCTCGTGTCCTTCTGGATGAAGGGGGAAGAAGAGCAGACCGAGGCCGTCCGCGCCCAGGCGTTCCCGGTGCCGGCGCTCGCCGCCGCCGTGCTCGTCGGGTGCGCCGTGGCGCTCCTCGGGCTGGGCGTGCTGCCCGGCGAGGTGATCGAGGCGGCGACGGGGTTCTTCGCGGGCCCGGTGCAGACGGCGGTGCTGCCCTGAGCGGCGGCCCCGTGCCGCAACGAGATGGAAGCCCTCCTCCGCGAGTACCTCCCGCACGCGCCCAAGATGGGCATCCACGTGGCGCCGGACCTCCCGCGCCCGAAGGTGACCGCCGCCGTGGCCGACTACGCCCCCGACGTCCGCGCCGACGAGGTCCTCGCCCTCTACGACAACACCGTCTTCGGCTCGGCCAAGGACGGCGTGCTGTTCCTCCGCGACCGGCTCGTCTTCCAGAACAACGACCTCGACGCCCCGCGCACGATCCGCTACGAGGACCTCGTGGACGTCCGCGTGAGGCGCATCCTGCTCGGGGGAAAGAAGGTCGAGCTCGACGTGAACCGGGGCCGCGCTACCGTCACCGAAACGCTCGACTTCTCCGCCCACGGCGCCGCGGCGCCCTACGTCGAGCGGTTCCTCCGCGAGGCCATGCTCGCCGCCGCCCACGCCGCGCTCGCCCGGCCAGCGGAGGCCGCGAAGACCATGACCGACCGGGCTGCCGTCGAGGCTGCGCTCGACCAGCTCCGCACCGAGGGCCGCCTCTCCGACGCCGACCGCCAGCGGCTCTTGGTGGCTTTAAGAGGGGATTGACGTAGGCGGAAACGTGGCACGCCGGTGCCCGTTTACCGCCCTCGGTCTCCCTCCATCTCCTTTCCCGCCATGGCTTTCACCCTCCCCGAGCTACCCTACGCCTACGACGCCCTGGAGCCGCACATCGACGAGCAAACGATGCGGATCCACCACACGAAGCACCACCAGACGTACACCGACAAGCTGAACGCCGCCCTCCAGGGCACCGAGTTCGAAGGGAAAGCCATCGAGGCGATCCTCGCCGACCTCGACGCCCTCCCGGAGGACAAGCGGACGGCCGTCCGCAACAACGGCGGCGGGTTCTACAACCACGGCATCTTCTGGACGACCATGAGCCCGAGCGGCGGCGGCGAGCCGACGGGCGAGCTCGGCGACGCCATCCGCGAGACGTGGGGCTCCTTCGACGCCTTCAAGGAGGCGTTCGCGAAGGCCGCCACGGGGCAGTTCGGCAGCGGCTGGGCCTGGCTGGAGCTCGCCGGCGGGAAGCTCCAGATCCACGGGCACCCGAACCAGGACAGCCCCGTCATGCACGGCGCCCACCCGATCCTCGGGGTGGACGTGTGGGAGCACGCCTACTACCTCAAGTACCAGAACAAGCGGCCGGACTACATCGACGCCTGGTGGAACACCGTCGACTGGAACAAGGTCGCCGCGGGGTTCGCGGCCGTGTCCGGCGGCCGCGCGTCG
>DASPKS010000168.1:0-17140 GCA_035628035.1 Rubricoccaceae bacterium | reverse complement strand
CCGGCTCGGCCAGGGTGCGGACGAGGTCGGCGCCGATGGCGGAGCCGCCCATCCCGCACACCACCACCCCGTCGAACTGGTCGGCCGTGAAGCCCCACGCCTGGGCGGCCTCGCCGCGCTCCCACCCCACCGCGAGGTGGTCGGGGAAGGACCGGATGGCCCCGTGCATTCCCTGGGCATCGAGGCGGCCGAGCGATTCGGAGAGGGTCATGGGGCGGTGTCGGAGGCACTCTGCGGGCGAAGCAGTTGCGCGAGGTCGCTGTTGTGGCCGGAGAGGTGCTCATCGAGGAGTCGGCCCACGGCGTCGGCGTCGGGCTGTGCCAGCGCCTGCTCGGCGAGGGCGACGGCCTCCTCGTACGTCATCGCCCGCAGAACGCGCTTGACGAGGGGGAGGTAGGAAGGCGAGACGCTCAGGCCGTCTAGGCCGAGCCCGACAAGGAGCACCGTCGCGCGGGGGTTCGCACCCAGCTCGCCGCAGAGCGTCACCGGCTTCCCGGCCGCGTGAGCCCCGTCGACGGCCAGCTTGACGAGGCCGAGCACGGCCGGGTGCAGCTCTCGGTAGCGGTCGGCAACGAGGTCATTCCCCCGGTCCACGGCGAGCGTGTACTGCGTGAGGTCGTTCGTCCCGATGGAGAAGAAGTCAGTCACCTCGGCGAAGCGCGCGGCCTGCAGCGCGACCGACGGCACCTCCACCATCACGCCGATGGGGATGTCGCGGCGGAATACCTCGCGGTCGGCGGCGAGCTCGGCGCACACCTCATCGAACATCGCGCGGAAGGCCACTAACTCGTCGAGGGCCGAGACCATCGGGAGGAGGATGCGAGCGTTCCCCTCGGTTGCGGCACGGAGGATGGCGCGGAGCTGGGGCCGGAGGAGGTCCGGCTTGGCGAGGAGGATGCGGATGCCGCGCCACCCGAGGAAGGGGTTGGCCTCCCGGTGCGCCATCGGGAGGATCTTGTCCCCGCCGAGGTCGATGAGCCGGAACGTGACCGGGTGCGGGTCAGTCGTGCGGAGGGCCTCGCGGTAGACCTCGTACTGCTGGGCCTCGTCGAGGGGGCGCCCCTGCGTGAGGAACAGCATCTCGGTCCGGAAGAGGCCAACACCCTCGGCCCCGAACTCGGCGAGCAGCGGCAGCTCCTCCTTGAACTCGATGTTGGCCTGGAGCGTGATCGTGTGCCCGTCGAGGGTGGTGGCCGGCGCGGGCGCGAGCTCCTCGCGGTCGGCTTGGAGGCGGGCGTAGAGGTCCTGCTTCCCGCGATAGTACCGGAGGGTCCGCTCATCCGGGTTCAAGATCACACGGCCCGAGAACCCGTCGACGACGACCACGTCGTCGGGCTGGACCTCCTGCGAGAGCCCGTGAAGGCTGACGACGGCCGGCACGCCGAGCGCGCGGGCCATGATGGCGATGTGGGACGTCGGCCCGCCGAAGTCGAGCACGCAGCCGAGCACGTGGCGGCGGCTGAAGAGGAGGAGGTCGGCCGCGCTCAGGGTGTCGGCCACGACGACGTGCTGGGCGGCGATGTTCGAGAGGGCCTTGCGCTGCTGGAGGTTGCGGAGGACGCGGTTCTGGATGTCGGCGAAGTCGGCGGCGCGGTCGTGCATGGCCGGGTGGCCGCTCGCCTCCAGCGTCTGCATGTGCCGCTCCATCACGGCGTTGACGGCGTGGCCGGCGCTCCACTTATGCTTCCGGATGAGCCGGATGACGGCGTCGTAGAACGCGTGGTCGCGGAGCACGAGGAGCTGGGCGTCGAAGATGCGGCTGGAGCTCTCTCCTACCTTCTCGTGAGCAACCGTCACGATCTTGCCCAGCTCCCGCTCGGACCGCCGGACGGCCTCCTCGAACCGCTCGACCTCCTCCTCGACGGCCTCCTCTGCGACCTCGGACTGCGCCTCGGAGTAGTCCGTCGTCAGGTAGAGCAGGGCCGGTCCGATGGCGACGCCCGGCGCCACGCCGATCCCCTGCACCACGCACTCCGGCCGGGCAACCGGAGCGGCAGGCGCCTCGTCCGGCCTGTCGGCGGGGAGCGGGAGGGGCGGCTCCATCGGCGCGCTAGATCGGCTCGCCGAAGCCCGATTCGAACAGCGCCGTCAGCGCGTCGGCAGCGGCGTCCTCGTCGGCCCCGTCGAACACGAGCTCGAGGGTGGAGCCCTGCTCCGCGGCCAGCGTCATCACGCCGATGATGCTCTTCCCGTTGATCTCGTACCCGTCCTTACGGATGTAGAACTCCGCCGCGAAACGTGAGGCCTCGCGGACGATCATCGAGGCCGGCCGGGTGTGGATGCCGGCGCGGTTGCGGACGGTGACCTCGCGGGTGATCAATCGGAACGGGCCGGAAAGAAGGGATTGGAAGATACGCGCCACCCCCATCCGCTGCGAGGGCCCCGTTCTACCGTGCCCGCCCTACGAGCTGCCGGGTCAGCCACCCGAGCGCCTCCCGCGCGCTCGACGGAGGGAGCACCGCCAACGCCGCCAGCGCCTCGTTGGACTGGGCGCGGACGGTGTCACGGGCCTCGGCCAGCACACCGAGCCCCTCCATCCGCACGCGGGCTTCCGGGACCTCTTCGGCGGGCAGCCCCCCCGCCGAAGGGATCCGCGCGAACCACGTGTGCTCCTCCCCTGCCGACCGCTCCAGCGCGCGCAGCAGGAGGAACGTTTTCTTCCCCTCGACGAGGTCGCCGCCCACCGTCTTCCCCCAGCCGGCGTCTTCCGCGGTGAGGTCGAGGAGGTCGTCCTGGATCTGGAAGGCACGGCCGAGCGCCTGCCCGAACCGGCGGAGGGCCGCGCGTCCGGCTGCGTCGGCACCGCCGACCCAGCCGCCGATCTCCAGCGCCGCCTCGACGAGCGCGCCCGTTTTGCGCTCGATCATGTCGAGGTAGTCGGGCACCGAGACGTCGGTCCGCTGCTCGAAGGCCTTGTCGAGCGCCTGCCCCTCGCAGAGGCGGAGGACCATCTGGTGAAAGGAACGAAGCACCTCACGGAGGTGGTCGGTCTCGACCTTCGCGAGGAGGTCGTAGGCGAGCGCCATCAGGAGGTCGCCCACGAGGATCGCCGTCGGCTCGTCCCAGCGCACGTGGACGGTCGGGCGCCCGCGCCGCTCGGCGGCGTGGTCCATGATATCGTCATGTACGAGCGTGAAGGCGTGGAAGACCTCGACCGCGAGTGCCGCCGGCATCGCCCTCTTTAGGGCCGATTCGCCGCCGTAGGCCTCGGCCCCGAGGAGCAGCAACACCGGCCGCAGCCGCTTCCCCCCGCTTTCGAGCACGTACCGCACCGGCGCGTAGAGCGGCTCCGGCGCATCAGGAAGCGCGAGGGCCACCAGCCCCGCCTCGACCTGCCCCACAAGCGCACGGACGTGCGCCTCCGCCTGGTCGCCCTCCCCTTTCACCGGTTCAGCGGCGGAAAGGCTCAAGGGCCTTACCCACACGGGACGTCACCTCCTCGAGAGAACCAACGCCGTCGACCTCAACAAAGGGGACCCCCTCCTCCCGGAAAAACGCCTCCAGCGGGTACGTCTCCTTTCGATAGACCTCCAGCCGTTTCCGAATCGAGTCGGGCTGGTCGTCATCCCGTTGGTGCAGCCGCTCTTCGGGGATGTCGGGCGGGGGCGGGTTGAAGTCGAGGTGGTAAATGTGGCCCGTCTCGGGGTCGGTGCGGCGGCGCGAAAGCCGCTGCACGATGTGCTCCTCCGGCACGCGGAGGCTGACGACGGCGTCGAGCGGGGCCTTGCGCGCGCGGAGCTCGCCGAGGAGCCACTCGGCCTGCTCGACGGTGCGGGGGTAGCCATCCAGGATCACGCCATCGTAGTCGGCTTCATAGAGCGCGTCGGCGACCAGGCGGTTCACGACGTCATCGGGGACGAGGAGTCCGGCGGAGAGGTAGCGCTCGGCGTCGAGGCCCACCGGCGTGCGCTGCTCGCGGGCCGCGCGGAGGAGGTCGCCGGTAGAGACGTGACGGAGGCCGTGCTGCTGGGCGAGCCGCTTGGCCTGGGTGCCCTTGCCGGCGCCGGGCGGGCCGAAGAAAACGAGACGCATCGGGTGAGGAAGCGAGAGCCGGGGCGCTGAAGATAGCCCGGCGCGCTCACCCCGCCAGCGCCCTCACGCCCGCACCGCGCGCTCGGCCGAGGGGTCGATGCTCGGCGGCGCCGGCAACACGACCTCGCGGTGGACGCCTTCCAGCAGCACCGTCCGGTTCAGCGGGACTGGCAGCCAGCGGAGGCTGAGCACGAGCCCGAGGGCGAACACGCCAGTCACGAAGAGCACGTGCCGCCACCCCTTCCACCACCGCCTTGCCAACAGCGAGAACCGAAGGAAGCTCAGGCCCGTGAGGGGCGCGAGCGCAAGAACCACGGCCCCTTCGCCGCGGAGGAGCGCCACGAGGAGGGCCGACCCGGTCACGGCGGCCATGCCGTAGAGCACGGCCTGCACCACCGCCCACCCGGAAGTTGCTTCGAGCCCTTCCCCCCGGAGGTCGAACAGGAGCAGCGTCCCCGCCGCGACGAGCACGAGGAACATCGAGAAGAGGAGGGCCAGCATCCGGGGTCAGGTCGTCGGCGGGGGGTCGGGCTTGGTATCGGCTTCTTTCATCGCGTCGAAAAGCTCCCGCCGGCCGGTAAGTTTCTTGGTGAGGTGGTCCATCGCAGCCTTCATCCCGAACCCCATCGCGGCCTGGAGCGCCGTCCCAATCGGGGAGCTCTTCTCGACGTTCTTCGGATGATACACAATCACGGGCCGCTCCTCGCGGAGGAGCCGCACCATCGCGCTCGACCGGTCGTCGCGGAGGTGGTGGACGGAGGGGTTCTCCAGCACGCGCGTAAGCGCCTCGTCGAGCGACCCGGCCGCCTCGATCCGGCGGCGCCGCGCCCGGGCACCGAGGAGGGTCCCGGAGAGCGCGCCCACGCCGAGGGCGACCGCCGCTGCGAGGAACGGCTGCGAGCGGATGTAGTCGAGGGCGGGGCGACCCGCGATGGAGAAGTCAGGGGGCGTGGTGAGCTCCTGCTTGAGCCCCTCGATGTGGTCCTTGAGGGAGGCCGCGCGGGTCTCCAGCCGGCGCCGGAGATCGGCGCTCGTCTCGGGGGTGTCGGTGTAGACGGTGACGTCAGCGTTGGTCATGAGAACGGGCGGTTCGGCGCTGCGGCAGCACGACGAGGTAGCCGTACACGCTGCATGCGACGAGGACGAGAAGAACGGTCACGGCGAGGAAGCCCCATCCGGGGTGGCCGAGCCAGGCGCCGAGGCCATGCGCGAGGGCGACGAGCCCGAAGAGGAGCGCGAGCAGCGCGACGACCCCGGCGGCTGCCTGGCCAGCGTAGAGCTTCGCCTGCTCCGTCACTTCCGCCTTCGCTAGCGCGATGCGGAGCTCGACCCACTCGCGGAGGTCCTCAGAAACGCCGGCTAGGTGGTCGCTGATGCGGGCGACCTTGTTCCTGTGCGCGGGGAGGCGCCGCTCCGGGGGCGCCGGGACGACGGCGTTCGGACCGTACGGGGAGCGGGAAGCAGGGAGTCCATCGCCGTCCAAACGGACAGGTTGGCTGGGGTTCGGGCGAGAGGAAGCGGAGGACGCGCGACCGTCGGGAGGGGCAAGCCGTTCGGCCATGGAAACGAGGGGCAGAGGGGGGCGTTACGAACGCGAGGAGCGGGGACTCTACCCCCGAGCCTCCATTTTGTTTACGCCTGACCCCATGCCGGCCGTCACTCCGCAACCCACACCGAACCCCGACAGCCTCAAGTTCGTGGCGGCCTCTGGGACGTTCTTGGACAGTGGGATGCGCGCGTTCGGCTCGGTCCGCGACGCGGAGGGCGACCCCCTCGGCGCTGCGCTCTTCGCCCTCGACGGCGTCGCCAACGTGTTCGTCACGCCCGGCTTCGTGACGGTGACGAAGCAGCCCGCCGCGAGCTGGAACGGGCTCACCGACGGTATCCAGCGGGTGCTGGAACAGCACCTCGCCGCCAAGGGCTGAGTACTGCTCAGGCGTGCGGCTGCGATGCAGCCTCAGCCCCGCGCTCCATGCGGAGGAGGTCGGCCGCCTTCTCCGCGATCATCATCGTCGGCGCGTTCGTGTTGCCGCGGACGATGGTGGGCATCACGGAAGCGTCGACGACGCGGAGCCCTTCGACGCCGCGCACGCGAAGGTCGGGGTCCACGACGGAGTCGTTGTCGGCTCCCATCCGGCACGTCCCGGCGGGGTGGTAGAGCGTCTCGCACGTGGCGCGGACGTACGCCGCGAGGGCATCGTCGGTGTGGACATGTGGGCCGGGCGTCAGCTCTTCGCCCCGGAAGGACGCCAGCGCCGGCTGGAGGGCGATCTCTCGGCCCACCTTAAGTCCCTTGACGAGCGAGGTGAGGTCCGCCTCATCGGCGAGGTAGTTCGGATCGATCAGCGGCGGCTCGGTGGGGTCGGCCGAGCGGAGCGCGAGGCGTCCGACGCTCCGCGGGGCGACCAGCGTGGGCCCGATGGAGAAGCCGTGCTCGGTGGGTGGCCTCAGCCCGTGGTCCTCGTACAGCACCGGCGCCACGTGGTACTGCACGTCGGGCTCAGGGTCGTCGGCGCGCGTGCGGACAAACGCGCCGGCCTCGGCCACGTTCGACGTAAGCATACCGCGCCGTGTAGTGAGGTACCGGAGCACGCTCACCGCACCCTCAGCGTTCATCAGCGAGATGGGACGCCGTAGCCGGTATCGCAGCCCGGCGATGGGATGATCCTGAAGGTTCGCCCCTACCGCGGGCCGGTCGGCGGTGACCGGGAGGCCGAGCTGTCGGAGATCGTTTGCCGGGCCCACACCGGAGAGCATCAGGAGCTGTGGGGAGTTAACGGTCCCCCCGCAGAGGAGCACTTCGCGCACGGCGTCTACCCGGTGCGATGCCCCTCCCTGGAGGAACTCGACTCCAACCGCCCGCTGTCCGTCGAACACGATCCGCGTGGCGAGCGCGCCCGTCTCGATGCGAAGATTGGGACGGGATCGCGCCGGGCGCAGGAACGCCGCCGCTGATGAGACGCGCCGCCCGCCCCGCTGGGTGAGCTGGTAGAGCCCGGCGCCCTTGAGCGTGGGCCCGTTGAAGTCGTCGTTCCGTGGGAGGCCCGCTTGCAGGGCCGCCTCGACGAACGCGAGGCTGACGGGGCTCGGGTCGAGGGGGTCGGTAACCGGCACGGGCCCGCCCTTGCCGTGCCAGGCCGAGGGCCCGCGCACGTGGTCCTCCGAGCGCTTGAAGTACGGGAGCACGTCGGCGAAGCCCCAGCCCGTGCAGCCGGCCGCGGCCCAGCCGTCGTAGTCGGCGGCGGCCCCGCGGATGTAGATCATCGCGTTCATGGAGGACGACCCCCCGAGCACCTTCCCGCGCGGCCAGTAGAGCGCGCGGTCGTACAGGCGGGGCTGGGGAACCGTCTCGTAGGCCCAGTCCACCTCCGTCTTGAACAGCTTCGAGAACGCCGCCGGGATGTGGATCTCGGCTCGCCGGTCCTCCCCCCCCGCTTCGAGGAGGAGGACGCGGCAGTCCGGGTCCTCACTGAGCCGGCCCGCGAGGACGCAGCCGGCCGTCCCACCCCCCACGATCACGTAGTCGAACAAACCGGCGTCAGTTCCCGGGCGGCATCCAGAGAAGGCGGAGGTCGTAGGCGCCCACCTCGCCCATCCCCATCGTCGTCACGGCGACCTGCCAGCGACCGCGCATGGCGGGGAGCGGTCCGAGCGTGAGCATCTGCACGCCGCCCATCTCCATCATCTCACCGCTGTCGCTGCGGTGCACGGTCCCCGAGGGGTCGGTTACGGCGAGGAAGCCGGTGAAGCCGAGGGGGTCAAGCACCACGCGGAGCGCCCGCTGGCCGTTCGACTCGACGGTGTGGAAGTCGACGTACTCGCCCTTGAGGAGGCGCTCGTCCTGGCGGTCGAGGCGGTCCTGGATGAGGCGGACCTCGGCCTGCCCCTGCCGCTCCATGTTAAGGGTGTACTGGCCGCCCGAGCCGGCGCTGAACGTGGTAGCCCACACGGTCCACGTGCCGTCCTCGGTGGCGAGGAGGTCGATCTGGGAGACGGCCGTGCTCCCGAAGTCGTCGTTGTACTGCTCCTGGCCGGAGGGCGACCTCACGAGGAGGTAGGTGTCGAACTCCTGCGACTCCATGCGGACGGTCATGAGCTCGCCCTCTTGGAGGTTGAGGGTGTACGCGTCGTAGTAGTGCCCGCCCGGGCGCAGGGGGTCGCCTTCTTCGAGTACGCCCGACTGCATACCGTCGGAAGGCTGGGCGAAGGCCAGCGCAGGAGTAATAATGAGGGCAGCGAAGAAACGCTTCATGACGAGACCTCCAGGGGAGGGAGAGGGTGAGGCGAGCAAGCTACGGTCCGCCTCCCGAACGACCAAGGGTCAGGCCAGCCGGGGCCAGCCGGCGTCGGGGTCGAGCGCGACGGCCGCGTCGCCGCCGAGGAGACGGAGGAGGTCCTCCCCGACGAACTGCCTACGCCACCCTCGCAGGAGCGGGTGCCTTTCGGGGTCGGCGGCCGGCCCGGCCTCGACGAGCGCGCGGACCTCGGCCTTCGGTGCGACTAGTGCGGGGTCGAGTCCCTCCGATGCCGCGCGCCCCGCCACGAGCGCCTGCGCGACGAGCGTGCGGGCCGCGACGACGTCCTCATCCTCTGACCGGTCCGGCGAGCGTGGCCACGCCTCCGGGGGCAGGGTCCGCCCCCGCTCGCCGGCTGTGAGGATCGCGCGGCCGTACCGCTCGCGCTGCTTGGGCGTGAGCGGCGCGAGCCGCTGCAGGTCGTCGGCCCCGACGCGGGCGAGGTCGCCGAGGGCTTCATCGGGAAGCACGAACCGACGCGGGAGGTCTGCCCGTCGCGCCTCGGCTTCGCGCCAAATCGCTAGCTCGCGAAGGACGGCCCGCTGGCGGCCCGAGAGCCGGTTGAACCCTGGCACCTTCACACGTGAGAGGGCCTCTTCGACCGGCGCCTCGTTGTAGAGGGCAGGGTCGTCGTACCGCGCCATCTCTTCCTCCATCCACGCGCGGCGTCCGCGCGACTCGGCCGCGTCGAGGAGCAGGCGGCGCATCCGGGGGAGGTAGCGCACGTCCTCCTCAGCATAGGCCAACTGCTTCGCCGAGAGCGGCCGGCGCAGCCAGTCCGTGCGGGTCTCTTCCTTCGGGAGGTGAACGCCCACGAGCTCATTGACGAGCGCCTGCAGCGAGAGCGTCGAGAGGAAGCCGACGAAGCCCCCGGCCCGCTGGGTGTCGAAAACGTTACGGGGTAGCGCGCCGGTGGCGCGGGCGAGGAGCGTGAGGTCCTGCTGCGCGTCGTGGAGCACCTTCACGACGGAGGCATCGGCGAGCAGCTCGCCCAGCGCCGAGAGGTCGCCCAGCGCAGGGGCGTCGAGGAGGTGGACGTCGTCCTCGGCAAGTGAAAGCTGGACGACGCCGAGGCGGGGGTAGTACGTCCGCTCCCAGACGAACTCGGTGTCGAGCCCGACAGCCTCAGCCTTCCGCGCGCGGGCGATCAGGTCCGCGAGGGCGGACGGGCCGTCGATCATCGGGCCGCGGCGGCACCAGCCGGCGGCGCTGCTAGCACAGCATCGATCCGCTGGCGGAGGAGATCGTAGTTCGCCGCACCCTCCCAGAAGTCCTTCAGCTCGCCTTCGCCGTCGAACACGAACGTGACGGGGATGCCGTGCGACCATAGCGCCCCGCGCGCGTACGCGATGGCCTCGACGATGTCGGACTCCCCCGAAGACGACACGTAATGCGGCCCGCCCGCGCCGTGCTCCTGCAGGAACGTCTGGACCCGGTCGTGCACGTCGAGCGCGTCGACGGAAAGGAAGCGAACGGCGATCCCCTCCCCTTCCACCTCGCGCTGGTACCGGACGTAGTCGGGGAACTCGCGACGGCAGGGCGCGCACCACGTGGCCCACACGTTGAGCACGACAACCCGCGCGTCGAGCGCTTCGAGGTCGGCCAGCAGCGCATCGGCGTCAACCGGACGGAGGGCGGTCTCATCCTCCGAGCCGGAGCGGCAGCCGCCGAAGAGGGCGGCCAGGAACAGGAGGCACAGGGCGCGGCGCATCGCGAAAAAGGGTCGTGCGAAACGGAAGCGTCAGGGAAGCCAGACGGCGCACGCAGTTTACCGCCGTTCCCGGCGCCCTGCCGAATCAGTGGAGCCGGTAGATGGGGTACCGCCCACGCTGATAGGCCTCCTCCGGGAGGACGTCCCACGCCACGATGCCGTCCTCCGAGCGCGGCTCCAGGAGGAGGAACGCGAGGCGTCCGAGCGGCTGGTCGGCGGGGACGACGAGCACGTTCGTGAGGCCTGCGTCGTTGAGCGTGCCCCAGTATCCGTGGAGGGTACGCGGCAGCCGGTCCTGGAACGGTCGCGCGGCCGTCTCGACGCTGTCGATCTCGAAGGCCTCTGCCGTCTCAAACGTTTGGGGGGTTCTGCTATAACGGATCCCGTGCAGATCGAGGAGTTCTACGACAGGCGCGAGGTCGGCGGGGACGAGCCACGCGCGTGGAGCCGCCGCCGTCTCCTCCGGGGCGAAACGGATGAACGCCGGCATCCGCTCCGGCCTACGCACGTCGCGCCGGGCCAGCATGGGCGCGCCGGTCGCTGGGTGGCGCAGCGTATCCACCTCGCCGAGGAGGACGTCCACCGAGTCCGGCAGCGGGGCGAGGGTGGACCGGAGCGTGAGCACGTGGTTTGCGATGGAGTGGTCGTCCAGCGCCTGCGTGATGGCGCCGATTCGGGTGGCGTTCGCCGCGGCGTAGTCGAGGACGGCCTCGAGGAAGGCCAGCGTGACGCGGATGCGCTCCTCGAACGAGGCGTAGCTGTAGGATTCCGCCAGGATGCCCAGGCGGTTACGCAGGCCGACGTAGTTCGTCGAGAAGCGGGGCCGGGGGTCGAATGAGTACCACCCGCGCGGGACGGTGACCGGCTCGCCGAACGCGCCGGGTACGTTTCCGTAGTGCCAGATGTCCCACCCCGTCTGGTGCTTCACCTGGGCCGTGACGGCCGGGAGCAACCGGTCGCGCAGCTCCAGGTCGATGAGCGGATCGGTAGTCGGGTGGAGCGGCGGTGCGTAGGTGAGGTGGTACCCCATCGCGGTGCCGTCGGTCGTGTGAAGGTCGAGCACGACGTGGGGATCATACTCGCGCATCAGGCGAACGAGCGCGCGGGTCTCCGGCGCGGCGAGCTTGACGAAGTCGCGGTTGAGATCGAGCCCCTGCGCGTTCGGCCGCTGCCCCATCCCGCCGACGGGCCCCCACTGCAGCGGGCGGTTGTCGAGCGAGAAACGCTCATTGCCGTCGGCGTTGTAGATCGGCGCGACGAGCACGACAAGCGAGTCGGCCCAGTCGTCGTGCCGCCCCATCGCGAGGTCCCGGAGGAGCATGAGGGCGGCTTCCTTGCCGTCTACTTCCCCTGCGTGGATGTTGGCGAAGACGAGCACACGCGTCTTGCCCGTAGCAAGCACGGCCTCCGCCGACGCCGCTGGCGCACCCCACACGGCTAGCGGGAGCGAGCGGCCTTCCACGCTCGTCCCGAATGAAGTAACGTGAACACGCGAATCCGTTACCGGGCGGCCTTCATGACCCGTGTAATAGGTCAGACCCACCGTCGGCGCGAGGGCATCTAGGAATGCCATTACGTCGGCGTAGCTCGACGTCTCGCGGAAGCCTGTTCGCTCGGCACGGGTAAGCGGTGGGTCTGTCGGAGCCGGATTGCGAGTCGTCGCGCAGCCGGCTACGCCGAGCGTGAGGAGGAGACACAGCGCGCGGATCACGGCGTCGGCGTCAGGCCATGCGGCTCGTCGGCGGGATCGGGATACACGTCGTCGGGGCCGGCCGAGGGCGCGGCCCGCTCGATCTGCCGGGCCATCCAGCGGTTGAGCGCGACGAGCGCGGCCAGCGCGATCCCCCACTGCACGAGGCACGTCATCAGGCTGTAGGGGTTGAGGGGGTCGTACCACCGTCCCCCATCGCCCAAGAAACCCGGCGTCGTCGCCTGCCACCCCCACCACACGATGAGCGTGATGGCCTGGAACGGGACGAGCCACTTGATGAGGGCGTCCCACGCCGTCGGCAAGTGCCAGTCGGCCGGCGTGGCGATCTCGCCGTGGAGGCGGCGCGTTCCGTAGCGCCACACGAGGAAGGCGATGAAGGCCCCCGAGATCATGAGCGCGACGCCCCAGACGAAGTCCTGGTTGCCGAGCACGTCGAGGTTGAGCGCACTCGGCAGCCCAAGGAGGAAGCCGACGACCGTGACGAGGAGTACGGCCCGCGCCCGCCGCATGCCCCAGTCCACGAGCGTGCGCACGGCCAGCTCGATCATCGAGATGAGCGAGGTGAAGGCGGCGAAGGAGAGGCCGAGGAAGAACAGCACGGCGAGGATGCGGCCGAGCGGCATCTGCGCGAAGAGCTGAGGCATCCAGATGAACGTGAGGCCGGTGGAGGCCGGGCCGCTGTCCCGCATCACCCCCAGCACCTCGGCGGTCCCCATCCCCTGCGCACCGAGGACGGCGAAGACGGTCCCGAAGACCATCGTCGCCGCGAGGATCGAGACCGTGTTGTTGCCGACGCCTGTCAGGACGGCGTTGCGAACGACGCCGTGCTCGCGGTGCATGTAGGCGGCGTAGGTGAGGATGAGCCCCCAGCCGGCGCCAGTGTCCCACGCGTTCTGCGTGAGCGCCTCCAGCCACGTCTTCGGGTTCGACAGCACCGAGAGGTCGGGCGAGAAGAGGTAGGCAAGGCCCGCCCCCGCCCCCGGCAGCGTGAGGGCACGCACGACGCAGAGCAGGACGATGAACAGCAGCGTCGGCAGCATCACGAGACTGATCCGCTCGATGGCGCGCACGCCGCGGACGATGGAGAGGCCGCCGAGCCCCATCGTGAAAGCGAGGAAGAGCACGGGCAAGCCCGACGCCTGGAACGCGTCCCACGACGCCCGCGCCGCCTCGTGGTCGTCGGGCAGTCCCCCGGCCAGGGCCGAGCCGAAGTAGTAGACGCACCACCCGTTGACGACGGCGTAGTAACACATGATGGCGGTCGAGACGAGCCCGACGAAGCCGCCCATCCACGTGAGCTTCCCGCTCGAGAGGCGGCTGAACGTGCCCACGGTGCCGAGCCGCCCGCGCTGCCCGAGCGCGTACTCGGCGATGATCAGCGGGATGCTCCAGATGAGGAGGAACACCACCCACGTGATGAGGAAGCCGCCGGCCCCGTCGTCCCCGCCGTTCTGGGCGACGATGCGGGGGAACCGCCAGATGTTGCCTGTGCCGACGGCGATGCCGAGCACGCTGAGGAAGAGGCCGATGCGCGAGGAGAAGCGCTGGCCGGAGCCGGTAGCGTCAGCCATGGGTGTGGGGGTAGCGGATCAGTCCGCGAGGTAGCGAGTGCGGAGGACGCCGAGGTGGTGCGCGGCGTGGCCGAGGCAGATGTAGAGGAGGGCGCGCACGCTGACCCCGTAGCCGGAAGCTGTTCCGCGCCGCGCGAACGCTTCCGCTGGGAGGTGTTCGAAGAGGTGGAGGGTGAGCGCGCGGGCGCGGCCGAAGTCCTCGGCCCACACCGCCAGGGGATGAACATCGAACCACGAGGCGGCCACGTACGCGTTCTCGTCGAAGCCCGGGAGCGGGGTGGCATCGCCGCGTGCGATGCGGTGGGCGCGGTGGCCGAAGACGCGCTCCGCGTCGGCCATGTGCCCCAGCACCTCCCGCACGGACCACTTGCCTTCGGCGTAGCGGTGCCGCTCCTTTTCGGAGGGGACGGATGCGACCAGTTCCCACACTTCGTCGCGCTGCTGCTGGAGGAGGTCGAGCGGGTGGCCCTCCGGCACAGCCGCCACGTACCGCTCGTAGTAGGGCGCGAACTCGTCGGACGCGGGGCGGGTCAACATGGCTCAGACGCGGTCGAGCGAGACCCACGCCGTCGACGCCGCAGATGCGGCCCCTATTGGGGACGGAGGTGATGTCGCCGTCGCGGCGGGCTCACCCACGGGCGCCCGTGTCCCCCCGGCGATGTCTCCCCTCTCCGCATCGGGGAAGTAGATCGCGAGCAGCTCGTCGGCGGCGTTGGCGTAGTCGCGGGCGCCGCGCGCGGTCACGTCCCGGTCGAACACGGTGGTCCCGTCGCGGTTGGCCTCGGCGAGGGTGGCGTGCGTGCGGATGATGGCGCGGAGGATGTGGTCGCCGTAGCGCTCGTGGAGGTAGCGGGCGTAGGCGGCGTGGTCGCGCTTCCGGGCGTCTACCTGGGTGAGGAGGAAGTGGGCCCCCTGGAGCCCCGGGTTCAGCTTTTCCTTCACGAGGCCGACGGTGCCCCACGTCTGCTCCGCCCCCACGACGGGCTGGTACTCCGGCGTGACGGGGATGAGCACGAAGTCGCTCGCGACGAGGGCGTTCATCGTGAAGACCGACACCGCCGCGGCGGTGTCGAACAGCACGAGGTCGTGGTCGTAGCCCGCCGCGAGGGCTTCCTTCATCCAGAACACGTCGGTGGGCCGGTTGAGCTGGCGGAGCGCCCGGGTCATGTTCGACGAGGCCGGGAGCAGCTCGAACCCGCGCATCGGCAGCGTGGGGAGCGTGCGGAAGTCCACCTCCTGCCCGAAGAGGGCGAGCGACGAGGCCGCCACCTCCGGCTCGTCGACGCCGAGCATCCGGGTGAGAAATCCCTGGGGGTCGAGGTCCACCACGAGCACGCGGCGACCGCTGAGCCCGAACGCGGCGGCGAGGTGGATGACCGAGGTGGTCTTCCCCGTGCCTCCCTTGTGATTGCAGATGGTGACGAGGGCCATGGAAGGGCGCGCAGGGGGCTAGACACCGGCGGCGGGCTGAAAATAGCAAGGCGGGCCGAAGGCGCACGCCCCCAGGGGGAGGCGCTCTTTCGGGCGGTTTGGCCCGTTAAAGGCCGCCCCCCCTCGGCCGATACTCCCTTTACGACGGGGCCCCTTTCCCCCTCTTTCGCCTCGATGCGGAAGTACAACCGCCTCCTGTACCGATTCGACCACCCGCGCTGGGCCATGGGGTCGGGCATTCTGCTCGCCCTCAGCTTGCCTCCGCTGGGGCTCTACCCCCTGGCGTGGGTGGCCCTTGTCCCGCTCCTCGTGCGGTGGAGCTACGAGCGGCCGGGATGGTCGCTCCTCCGGGAGGCCTACGCCGCCTTCCTCCTCACGTCGTCGATCATGGGGTTCTGGGTGCTCTTCCATGAGTTCACCCTCACGGCGCTCCTGTCGGGCCTCGGGCTCCTCCTCCTCCCGCTCCCCTTTGCGGTGGCCGTCCTCGCCGCTGGATTCATCCGGGCGCGGTTCGGGCTCGGGGCGGGGCTGCTCGCGTTCGTCAGCTTCCTCCTCACTGCGGAGTTCCTGCTGATGCACGGCCCGTTCGCGGTGCCCTGGCTCCTCCTCGGCCATACGCAGGCCGACGCCCTCCCGTTCAACCAGATCGCCGACCTCGGCGGGGTGGGGCTGCTCTCGCTGTGGGTGCTCCTCCTCAACGTCGTCGCCCTCCTGGGCATCCGGACGGTCGTGCGCCCGGGCCTGCTCCCGGGCCCCCGCTCCCTGGCCGCGCTCACGTTCGTGATCGTCGCTATGGCCCCCTCCGCCTACGGCGACTGGCGGCGTCCCGAAATCGCCCGAGCGGGTGATCGCCTCGAAGTCGCCGTCGTGCAACCGGCGGTGCCGTCGAGCCAGTGGGCCGACTTCACCGATGGCCTTCGCGTGGAGCGCCTCGCGCGGCTGTCCGATGAGTTCCTCGCCCCCGGCGGGCACCCCCGCACGGCCCGCGCCGTCGCGCAAGAGGCGGGGGGACGGCCCGACCTCCTCGTCTGGCCGGAGTCCTCGCTCCCCATCTTCGACGACGCCGAGCGGCAGCGCCGGCTCTATGCGCGCCTCTCGGTATGGAGTGCGCAGCGGGGCGTGCCATTGCTCACGGGCGCCATCACCCGGTACGACTCGGCCCCGGCCCCTACGGCGGCCCCCTACGAAGCGCGCGCTACGGGGAGCGTGACGCCCTACTTCAACTCCGCGCTCCTCTTCACCCCCCGTACGGCCCCGCAGCAGTACGACAAGGTGCACCCACTCCCGCTGGTGGAGACCATCCCGTTCACGAGGTCGAGCCCGCTCCTCCGGCGGCTGGGCCCCCCGGCGGGGGGATCGCCCGCCTATGGAACGGGGCGCGGGCCGGCCTCCTTCGAGGTGGGCAGCTTCCGGGTCGGCACCGTCATCGGGTCGGAGACCCTCCACGGGGACCACGTGCGCCGCCTCGCCCCCGACGCCGACCTCCTCGTCGCGCTCGTACAGAACGGGTGGTGGGGGCATTCGCCCGGCATTGCCCAGCACCTCCGGCTCAGCCGCCTCCGCGCCATCGAGATCCGCCGCGCGTTGATCGTCGCGGCCGACAACGGGGCCTCCAGCCTCATCCTTCCCGACGGCACGGTGAAGTGGTCGGCAGGGTGGATGGAAGAGGGCCTCTTCCGACTGCGCGCGCCAGTCCTCCACACCCCCACCGTGTACGCGGCGCATGGCGACTGGGTGGGCCGGGGTTCGGGTCTCCTCTCGGGAGGGCTCGTCCTGATGTGGCTCGGCGCGTTGGTTTTCTTCCGCCCGCCGGTCCCCCAGACCGCTAGGGGTAAGAAGCGGCCGATGCTGGTGCCTGCCTGAGCAGAGCCGGGAACCGCCCTCCCCGTCGAGGCGAGCAAGCCAGGCCGTTCCTCGCCGCCCGCGTGCTCGCCCTCCGCGTTCCCCTCGTCCTCGCATCCCGCTCGCCCCGCCGCCGGGACCTCCTCACCCGGCTGGGGGTGGCCTTCGAGGTTTGCCCGAGCCTATCCGAGGAGCGCTGGCCGGAGGCTACGGCGCCCTCTGAGGCCGTGGAGCTGCTGGCGCTCGAGAAGGCCGCGCCGGTGGCGACCGCGCACCCGGAAGCCCTCACGCTCGGGGCTGATACCGTCGTGGTCCTGGACGGCGCAGTATTGGGGAAGCCGCCCACCCCTGAAGACGCCTGCGCGATGCTGGCGCGCCTCAGCGGCGTTACCCACACGGTCTACACCGGAATCGCGCTCTGCCACACCGCCTCGCGGCGGAAGGCGACGGCCCACGAGGCGACGCGGGTCACCTTCGCGCCGCTGAGCGACGCCGAGATCTCTGCCTACGTGGCCACCGGGTCGCCCCTTGACAAGGCGGGCGCCTA
>DASPKS010000167.1:0-3101 GCA_035628035.1 Rubricoccaceae bacterium | reverse complement strand
GTCGTGCTCTGGGCGACGGCGTAGAGCACGTTGGGGTCGGTCGGTGCGAGAGCGATCTCGATGCGCTGGATGCCCGTACCGGGGAACCCGTTTGTCCCCGTCGTAATCCGCGTGAAGCTCCCCGGATTGCCGGTGGTCGAGCTCCAGATACTGCCGTCTGAGAAGATGCCGGCGGCGACGTAGATCCGCCCGGTGGAGGCGATGGCGATGTCGGCCATCCGCCCGGAGAACACGCTCGCCCAAGTCGCGCCGTCGTCCTGGGAGCGGTACAGCCCCGCGTGCGTGGCCGCGTAGACGTCCCCGGTGAGGGGGTGGACGGAGATCTTCTGGACGTAGTGAAAGGCGGAGGTGTTCGTGCTTGCGAGCCGCGTCCACGTCGCCCCGCCGTCGGCGGACTGGAAGATCCCCGCGCCGCGTACGGCGTCGGCGTTGAACCACCCCTCTCCGGTGCCTACGTAGAGCACCTGCGGGTTGGTGGGGTCGTAGGCGATGGCGCTGACGGCGAGGTTCGCCCAGAAGTCGTTCACCGGCGTCCAGACGATCGGCGTGGCCGTGATGTCGTTGGTGTACCAGAGCCCGCCGTCGACGCCGCCGGCCCACACCTTCCGCGCGGTGGGGTCGTTCGGGTCGAACATGATGGCGCGCGTGCGGCCGGCCACGTTCGACGGGCCGCGCTCCTCCCACGCCGTCGTGACGACCTCGCCGCCGTGGCGCCCCTGGCGGTACTCGGTCACAGCGCGGTTCACTTCCCAGAGCTGCTCGGCGGGGATGGTCCCCGTGGCGGGGTCCATCGTGAGGAGGAAGTCCTGCTCGGCCGCGAGGTCCGGGCGGTCCTTCTTCGGGATGCTGCGGAGGTCCTCTGGCGTCTGCGGAGGCCGTTGCGCAAACGGATGCGCGGCGAGTCGGGCCTCATAGGCCCGGCGCTCAGCCTCTTCGCGCTGACGGTCCGGGCGCTTCTCGCCGGTCTGGGCGAGCGACGGGCCCCCGGTCAGCACCAGGACGATCAGGAAGAAAATCAAACGACGCATGGGATATCTCTGGGGTTAGGAGCGGGGGATAATAGGGCATGCCCCGGCTCCCCGAGCCCGTGCTCCGAGACTTCACCAGCCCCGCCGTCAGGGCCTGGCGAGCGCGTCCTGGAAGAACCGCCGGAGGGTGGCCTCCAGCGCGTAGGCCCACTCCGGCAGGGGGCTCCGCGCGTCGAAGTGGAGCGTGGTCTCCCGGGCGGGTTCGCCGGCCGACGCGGCCCGCTGGAGCGTGAGCGTCCGCCCCCCCGCCACCCCTGGCTCCGCCGGCACCTGCGGGGGCGCCTCGAAGAAGCCCCCCTCCCGAAGCAGGCGGTCGAGCGCCTGCTGCTCTTCCGCCCCGAACCGCGCCGAGTCCGTCCAGACGCGCGCGTCGCGCTCCTCGTACGCGTACACCCGGTCGCCACGGACCACGTACCCCGCCTCACACAGTCCCATCATGAAGCAGTCGCGTCCGTACCGCTCGATGAAGGCGAACGCGGCGGCGTCCGCTCCGCGGGGCGCACCGGGCTGACTCCCGGCACACCCGCCCAGCACGAGGAGCAGGAGGAAGGCGCGCATGGTTACGAGAGCGGCACGCGTGCCGACGGCCCGAGCACGGGGAGCGCGACGAGGTCCTCCGCCGTGAGGCCGTCCCCCGCCTGCCCGTCGCCCGAGATGGGCGGCGCGACAGCGTAGTCGCCCAGGTCTGGGAGACGCGCGGCCTTGGGACCGAGCTTCTGGCTCATCCGCTGCACCACGAACTTCGTCCACACGTAGCGCCACTTCGAGGGGAGGCTCTCCCAGAAGTACCCGCTCGTGGGGGTGAGCCCCATGCTCGGCTCGAAGTAGCAGTTGATGGCGCACCCGGCGCAGGCAGCGTGGCGGCCCTCCATCTGACGGTGCCAGGCCACACGATCCGAGTTCCAGAGGTCGTAGAGCCGCCCCCGGATGGGCAGCTTCTCCAGCCCCGCGTGGTAGCACGGCAGCACCAGCTCGTCGAACGGCGAGATGACGATGGAGGTGGTGACGGCCCGGCAGTCGGGGCGCTCGGGGTCGTTGCCGCCGCGCTGGCGGAGGGTGAGGAAGGCCGGGTTGAGGTAGACGTACGGCTTCTTCGCGAACGCCCTCGCCTTCGCCATTACCTCCTCGGCCAGCCCCCCGCCCAGCCCGTTGTACTCGAACAGCGGGTTCACGATGAGGATCAACCCGTTCGGGCGGCTGATCGTCTCGTAGATCGTGTCGAGGTGGTGGGCGTTGTGGTTGGTGACGGTGAAGAGGAGGTCGGGCCGCTCGCCGAGCCGCAGCGCCACCTCGATGGACTCCATCAGCTTGTCGAAGCACCGGACGCCCCGCGAGGCGTCGTGCTCGTGCGGCACCGGCGCGTCGATGGAGAAGTGGAGGAGGTCGATGAGCCCGCCGAGGCGCTCGGCGCGCTTCGGGTAGAGGAGCCCGTTCGTCGTGACCGTCGTGAGGAAGCCGCGCTCCTTCGCCATCCGGAGGAGCACGTCCAGCTTCGGGTGGAGGAGCGGCTCGCCGCCGGTGAAGTCGATGATCCGCACGCCGAGGCGGCGGAGGTCGTCGAAGTTCCGCGCGACGTCGTCCTCCGCAATGAGCGGAGAGGGCTGCTCCCAGATGTCACAGAACCCGCACTTCGCGTTGCAGCGGTACGTGACGTAGTAGTTGCAGAGGACGGGCTTCACTGCACGGGCGCGCGGAGAGGGGCGCCGTCAAGGTACGACGCCCGCTCTCCTAAGCGTGCCCTCCCGGGCTCAGTGCGCGCGTGTGAGGAGGAGCCGGTCGCGGAACCGTTCCCCTTCTACCATGAGGACGTACACCCCTGCCGGAAGATCGCGCCCGCTCACCGCGAGGGCCATGGGGATTCCGGCGGACAACTCGCCTTCGAACACCACGCCGAGGCGCCGGCCGAGCGCGTCGTAGAGCGTGACCGCCACGTGCTGGCGCTCCGCGGCAGTGAGGGTAACGAGCGCGCGCTCGTTGAAGGGGTTCGCGGAGGTCACCGCGAGGCGGTTCGTCGCGGGCGGGACCTCCCCCTCCGGGCCCGTCGCCGTCGCGCCGAACTCGAACGCCCCGATG
>DASPKS010000166.1:0-10547 GCA_035628035.1 Rubricoccaceae bacterium | reverse complement strand
AGGCACCGGCGGCCCTCGGCCTCCACGGCCCGCTTCGTGAGCTCGGCGTCCTCGCGCTCGTCGAGGTAGACGATGGCGACGTCGGCGCCCTCGCGGGCGAAGAGGACGGCCACGGCGCGGCCGATCCCACTGTCGCCGCCGGTGATGAGGGCAACTTTGTCCTGGAGCTTCCCCGCGCCGCGGTACTCCGGCGCGAGGTAGTCCGGACGCGGAGTCATCTTGTGCTCGTCGCCGGGCTGGTCGCGCTGGTGCTGCGGCGGGAACGGCGGCTTTTTGTTGCGGGCGGTGGCCATAGAGAAAGGCAAAGGGAGAAGGGCACCGGATCAACGGACCTCCCGGGGCGCGGTTTCACGGGCTGTAACCTTTCGGCAGACCGGCCCGTCCTGTGCCCGACGCCGCTTCGCGCATGCCTGCTCCCGACATCGTCGCCGCCTACCGCCACCGGGTCTTCGGGCTCGCCATGCGGCTGCTCGGCGACCGGGAGGACGCCGCCGACGTGACGCAGGACGTACTCGTCCGGCTCTGGCAGCGCGGCGGCGCCGTCCCCCCCGAACAGCAGACCGCCTGGGTCCTCACGGTCACGCGCAACGCCTGCCTCGACGTGCTCCGCAAGCGCCAGACCCGCGAGACCTACACGTCCCCCGCCCACGACGCCGCCGAGGCGACGAGCATGACGCACGGCCCCGACGTCCTCGCCGAAGCCAGTGACTTCCGCGCCCGCATCGAGCGCGCCCTCGCCGGGCTCTCCGAGCCCTACCGCAGCATCGTCCTCCTCCGGGAGGTGGAAGACCACACCTACGAAGACATCGCCACCGCCGTCGGGCTCCCCCTCAACACCGTGAAGGTGTACCTCCACCGGGGCCGCCAGCGCCTCCGCGACGCCCTTCGCCACCGCCTCCCCGCTGAAGACCTCGACCTCGTGTAACGCCAGCCATATCGTGTGATGAACCCGACCTGCCCCTCCCCCGACCGCCTCGACGCCTGGCTCGACGGCCTCCTCCCTACCGAGGAAGCTGCCATCTTCGAGGCCCACCTCACCACCTGCGCCGTGTGCGCCGCCGAGGTCGCGCTCGCGCGTCGGCTGCAAACGGCCCTCCACGACCTCCCCGCCGAGCCCTGCCCCGATGAGGTGTACAACGCCGCCCTCGAACGGATCGCTGCGCTCGACCGCCAGGCCCCGAACCGCCAGCCTGTCGCCGGCCCTCGGAAAGTCCGCCTCCGCCGTGCCGCCTGGGTGGCGCTCCCGCTCGCGCTGGCCCTCGCGCTTGCCGTGTTTCTCTGGCCGCGCCTCCGCCCCGCCCCGGAGGCGGAGTACACCGCCGCCGAGATCGAGGCGGCCCGCGCCGAGGTGGAGTACGCGCTCGCCCTCGTGAGCGAGGTCGGCCGCGAGACCGGCGTGTTCCTCCAGGAGGACGTGCTCGCCCCGCACGTGGTCGAGCCCGTACAGGAGAGCCTCAACCTCAAGGACTGACTTTATCTCTTTCACGACCAGCCCCCTATCCTCATGACCCGCATCGCGCTTCTTGCCCTCGCCCTCGCCGGACTCCTCGCGGCCCCGGGCGCCCGCGCCCAGACCTTCGACCTCGCCGGCATCCAGCAGCTCTTCAGCGGGGAGCCCAAGGTGGAGGTGAACCTCCGCGGCTCGCTCCTCCGCCTCGTCGCCGAGGCCAGCCGCCGCGAGGAGCCCGAGTTCGCCTCGATGGTCGAGAACCTCCAGGGCATCTTCGTCCGCCAGTTCGCCCTTCAGGATGCCCGCGCCGGGCTCGCCGACCGCGTCCGCGGCTTCGCCCGCTCGATGGAGGGCGATGGCTGGGAGACGCTGGTCCGTGCCCGCGAGGACGACGGCGGCGACGTGTACGTCTACCTCCGCCCGCAGGGTGACCTCATCAACGGGCTCGTCGTGATGGCGCTCGACCCCGCCGAGGGCGAGGCGACGTTCGTCCAGATCGTCGGCCGGATCGACCCGGCGCAGATCGGCCGCCTCGGGAGCCGCTTCGGCGTGGACGAGCTCGAAGACGCTGTCGGCGAGCGGGACCGCGACGGCGGCTGAGCCCACGTCTCGCTTCCTTCCCTCCTCCCACCTGCTTCCTCCGCCCCATGCGCACGCTTCCGCTCCTTCGCTTCGCGTTACCCTTCGGGGTCCTCGCCGCCCTACTCATTGCCGGCTGCGCCTCCCTCGAAGTCGACCGCCTCCGCTACGAGATCGCTCGTGAGCACCCGGAGGTGAAGATCGGCGAGGGGCTCAGCATGTCCTTCGGCCGGGTCTCGCTCGGCTTCGCCCGCTGGATCGTCGGCGCGTCCGAGGACGACGAGGGGGTGCTGGCCGGGCTCGTCCTCGGGGAGGTCCGGCGCGTACGCGTGGGCGTCTTCCCGCTCGAGGGCACGCTCGACACCGACCGCGTGACGATGCCGCGCCGCCTCCGCCGCCTGGTCGAGCGCGATGGGTGGGTGCCGCTCGTGACATTCCGCGAGGAGGGCGAGGCGGGCTGGGTGATCTACCGCGAGCAGGGCGACACCATCACTGACCTCTTCACGGTGGTGATGGGCGAGGACCAGCTCGTGATGGCGCGCGTGAGCGGCGATGTGGGCGCCATCGTGCAGCACGTCCTCCAAGACGGCGAGCACGGCCTTCCCAGCTTCCGGGCCCGCGTAACGACCGACGATGCGGCGGTCGAGGAGGCCGCCGTCGAGCTCACCGACTAAGCGGGGTCACCCGGCGGCCATCGTCTCCAGTACGTACTGGAAGATGAGCGGCGCTACGATCGTCGCGTCGCTCTCGACCATGTGGCGGGGCGTATCCGGGCCGAGCTTGCCCCACGTGATCTTCTCGTTCGGGACGGCGCCGGAGTAGGAGCCGTAGCTCGTCGTCGAGTCCGAGATCTGGCAGAAGTAGGCCCAGAGCGGCGTCGGCCGCTCCATGTCCTGCTCCAGCATGGGGACGACGCAGATCGGGAAGTCGCCCGCGATGCCGCCGCCGATCTGGAAGAACCCGATGCCCGCGCCGTCGGCGTTGGCCGTGTACCAGTCGGCCAGCCACATCATGTACTCGATCCCGGTACGGACGGTGTGGGGGTTCTTGACGTCGCCCTTGAGGCAGTGCGCCGCGAAGATGTTGCCAGTGGTGGAGTCCTCCCACCCCGGCACCACGATGGGCAGGTCGCGTTCGGCCGCAGCGACGACCCATGAGTCCTTGGGGTCGATCTGATAATGGCGCTCTAGGACACCGGACCGGATCATCCGATAGGCGTACTCGTGCGGGAAGTACCGCTCGCCCTTGGCCTCTGCCGTGGTCCACTGGTCGAGGAGCGCGTCCTCGAGGCGGCGGAAGGCCTCCTCCTCGGGGATGCAGGTGTCCGTGACGCGGTTCATCCCCCGGTTCAGAAGGTCGAGCTCGTCCTGCGGCGTGAGGTCGCGCCAGTGCGGGACGCGGCAGTAGTGGTCGTGCGCAACGAGGTTGAAGAGGTCCTCTTCGAGGTTGGCCCCCGTGCACGAGATGATGTGGACGTGCCCGCGCCGGATCATCTCGGCCAGGCTCAGCCCCAGCTCGGCCGTGCTCATCGCGCCGGCCAGCGAGACGAGCATCTTCCCGCCATCGGCGAGATGGCGGCGATACCCTTCGGCCGCGTCGAGGAGACCGGCCGCGTTGAAGTGGCGGTAGTGGTGGCGGAGGAAGGCCGTGATCGTGCCTTCTTCTACGGCGGGCGCGTCGGCGGTGTGGAGCGTCTCGGCCATCGGGGGATCAGGATTCAGCAAGGGGGAGAAATTGGCCCTCATACGGCGCGGTGCAGTACCCGGTTCGGCATCGCCCTAGGCCCGCGGGGGTAACTTCGGCCGCGGCGCCGAACCCCGCGGCGCCCTGTTTTGTTGGACCCCCGCCCCTCCCCCTGACGCCCCGCCATTGAACAATACCCTCGCCCCGGCGGCCCCCGCCACGGAAGCCGCCGCCTGGACGCCCGAAGCCGCCGCCGAGCTCTACCACCTCGACACCTGGGGCGAGTCGTACTTCACCGTCAATGAGAAGGGGCACGTGGCCGCCCGGCCGAGCCTGGACGAGCCGGTCTGGATCGACCTCTACGACGTGGTCGAGGAGCTGATCGACGAGGGCGTCCGCTTCCCCGTACTGATTCGCTTGCAAGACCTCCTCAAGACCCGGGTGGTCCAGCTCAACGAAGCGTTCCAGGCGGCCATCGCGGAGGCCGAGTACGAGGGCGCCTACAAAGGGGTGTACCCCATCAAGGTGAACCAGCTCCGCGAGGTCGTCGAGGAGATCCTCGAAGCGGGCGAGCCCTACGGGTTCGGGCTGGAGTGCGGCTCCAAGACCGAACTCATCGCCACGCTCCCCCTGCTGGCCGATGACGAGACGCTTCTCATCTGCAACGGCTACAAGGATGAGCCGATGCTCCGGCTCATGCTCACGTTCCAAGGGCTCGGCAAGAACGTGATCCCGGTCGTCGAGAAGTACAACGAGTTCGAGACGATCCTCCGGCTGGCCCAGGAGATGGACGTGGAGCCCCGCTTCGGCCTGCGCGTGCGGCTGGCCTCCGTGGCGGCGGGTCCGTGGGCGGCGTCGTCGGGCGATCACTCGAAGTTCGGCGTCTCCACGCCCGAGCTCATGCAGATCGTCGAGCGGCTGGAAGCGGAGGGCAAGACCGACGCCTTCCGGCTGGTCCACTTCCACCTCGGTTCGCAGATCGGCGACATCCAGGCGCTCAAGCACGGCGTCAAGGAGATCGCGCGTGTCTACGCGTACCTCTTTCGGCGTGGCCTCCCTATCCGCTACCTCGACGCGGGCGGCGGCCTCGGCGTCAACTATGACGCGACGCCCACTGGCGAGGGCCGTGGCGGCGTGGACTACTCCATGCAGGAGTACGCCAACGCCATCGTGTACTCCGTCCGGGAGGTGTGCGACCACGAGGACGTGCCCCACCCGACGCTCATCACTGAGAACGGGCGCGCCATCACGGCGCACCACTCCGTCCTCGTCGTGGAGGCGCTCGGCGTGACGACGAAGCCGGACGTGGAGCCGGACTTCAAGCCGAAGCGGCGCGACCACGAGATCGTCCGCGACCTCTACAAGCTCTGGCAGGAGGTCCGCACCGACCCGGGCCGCAACGGGAAGGAGCGCACCCTCGGCATCGGCGAGCTCCTCGAGGCCTACCACGATGCCATCGAGCGGCGCCAGCAGGCCGACGCCCTCTTCGCCTTCGGCTACCTCGACCTCGAGCAGAAAGCGCTCGCCGAGCGGCTCTACTGGGCTGTCTGCCACGACATCAACGAGCGCGTCCACCGCGAGGACCCCGACTGGCTCCCGCCCGAGCTCTACGACCTCGACGACCACCTCGTCGACCAGGTCCTCCTCGACTTCTCGGTGTTCCAGTCGATGATGGACTACTGGAGCATCGGGCAGCGCTTCCCCATCGTCCCGCTCCACCGCCTCGACGAGGAGCCGCGCCGCCGCGCCACCTTCGTGGACCTCACGTGCGACTCCGACGGGAAAGTGAGTCGGTTCGTCTCCCCCGACGAGGACAAGCGCTTCCTGGAGGTGCACCCCCTCCGCGCCGGCGAGCGCTACTTCCTCGGCTTCTTCCTGATGGGGGCCTACCAGGATATCCTGGGGGACAACCACAACCTTTTCGGCGGCGTCACCGAGGCCCACATCTACGCCGACGCCGACGAGGAAGACAACTACTACATCGAGAACCACCTTCCCGGCACGACCGTCGAGCAGATGCTCGCGCGTGTGCAGTACTTCCCGCACGACCTCCAGAAGCAGATGGGGAAGCTCCTCAAGCGGAAGGCGCGCGAAGGAGCCATCCGGCCGAAGGCCGCGCAGGAGGTGCTCGACCTCTACCGGCGCAGCTTCGACGACTACACGTACTACGAGGCCACTGCCGACCGCCTCCCCCGCAAGCCCAAGCGCTAGTTTTTTGTTCCGAGCGGCTCGTTCTCCTTCTCCTAGCGCGCCTATGGCAACCTCTATCGTTCGCCACGTCGGCCTCGTCCAGATGCGAATGGTGCCGGATCGAGAGGCGAACCTCGCCCGCGCCATCGAGGGCATCCGCGAGGCCGCCGCCCAGGGGGCGCAGGTGGTGTGCCTCCCCGAGCTGTTCCTCTCCCCCTACTTCTGCCAGACGGAGTCTACCGAACCGTTCGACTGGGCCGAGCCCATCCCTGGCCCGACCACGGAGGCCCTCACGCCTGTCGCGGCCGAGCTCGACGTGGTCATCATCGCGAGCCTCTTCGAGCGGCGCGCGCGCGGGCTTTTCCACAACACCGCCGCCGTGCTCGACGGGCAGCGCGGCTACGTCGGGATGTACCGCAAGATGCACATCCCCGACGACCCGCTCTTCTACGAGAAGTACTACTTCACCCCGGGCGACCTCGGCTTCAAAGCATTCGACACGGCGCAGGGAAAGATGGGTGTGCTCATCTGCTGGGACCAGTGGTACCCAGAGGCCGCCCGCCTCACCGCGCTCCAGGGGGCCGAGGTGCTGTTCTACCCGACGGCCATCGGCTGGCATCCCGGCGAAAAGGAGGAGTACGGCCAGAAGCAGCAACAGGCCTGGATCACGGCGCAGCGCGCCCACGCCATCGCCAACGGGTGCTACGTCGTGGCCGTGAACCGGACCGGGTTCGAGCCGACGTCGTGGAGCGATGCCGACGCCGAGCAGGGAGGGCGCGGCCTCCAGTTCTGGGGCTCCTCGTTCGTGGTCGCGCCAGACGGGGCGATCCTCGCGCAGGCGCCCGAGGATAAGGAGGCCGTGCTCGTGGTCCCCTGCGAGCTGGGCGCCATCGACGCCTTCCGGATGGGCTGGCCGTTCCTACGCGACCGCCGCGTGGACGCCTACGCCCAGCTCACGCAGCGCTACCTCGACTAGGGGATGCCGCCGCTCCCCGACCCGTCGCCGCGCCGGCTCGGCTACCGGATGCCGGCCGAGTGGGCGCCGCACGAGGCGACGTGGCTCACGTGGCCGCACTGCGAGGAGACGTGGCCCGGCAAGCTCGAATCGGTCTTCCCGGCTTATGCCGCGATGATCGACGCGCTCCGCATCGGCGAGCGCGTCTACGTCAACGTGCTCAGCGAAGGGCATCGCGCGTTCGTGGCCGAGTACCTGCGGGAGCGAGGCGTGCCAACCGGCGAAGGTTCGAATGTGGTTCTCCACGTCCTTCCCACCGAGGATGAGTGGGTGCGGGACTATGGCGCGCTGTTTGTCACCAGGCCCGGCACGCGCGCGGCGACCGACTGGGTGTTCAACTCGTGGGGCGGGAAGTACCCCCGAACGTCGCTGAACAACCGCGTGCCGGAGGCGATGGCGGCCGAGACGGACGCCCCGGTGTTCGAGTGCCCCATCGTGATGGAAGGGGGCGCCCTCGACGTGAACGGCGAGGGTGTGCTGCTCACGACGGAGGCGTGCCTCCTCAACCCCAACCGGAACCCCGACCTCTCGAAAGAACAGATCGAGGCGTGGCTGCGCGAGGGGTTGGGCGTCGAGACCATCTGGTGGCTCGGCGACGGCATCGCCGGCGACGACACCGACGGCCACGTGGACGACCTCACACGGTTCGTCGCGCCCGACACGGTCGTCACGGTCGTCGAGCCAGACCCCTCGGAGGTCAACCACGCGCCGCTGCAGGAGAACCTCGAACGCCTCCACACCCTCCGCTTCCCGGACGGGCGGCCGCTCCGGGTAGTCGAGCTTCCGATGCCGGCGCCGCGGTATTACCAGGGTGAGCGGCTGCCGGCGAGCTACGCCAACTTCTACATCGGCAACGCCGTCGTCCTCCTGCCCGTGTTCGGCGACCCCAACGACGCCGTCGCGGTCGAGACCCTGCAGGGGTTCTTCCCCGACCGCCGCCTCGTCGGCATCCCGGCCGAGGACCTCACGTGGGGGCTCGGCGCGTGCCACTGCCTCACCCAGCAGGTGCCGGCCGTCCCGCCGGCCTGAGCCCGATGCGCCAGCCGTTCACGCTCAGCCGCCCACAGAAGCTCTACGTCGTCTGTGCCGGGGTGTTCATCACGGCTCTCGTGGTGGCTGAGGCCACGGCAGGGAAGTTCTTCACGGCGTTCGCCCTCCCGTTCCCCATCCGCATCCTGGGGCAGACGTTCGAGGAAGTGATTATGACGGCAGGCGTGCTCGCCTTCCCCGTCACGTTCATCTGCACCGACCTCGTCAACGAGTACTTCGGGAGACCCGGCATCCGCTTCCTCACGCTCGTCGGGATGGCGATGGTCGTGTTCGAGTTCCTCATCCTTCAGGTGGCGATGGCTACCCCGACGGCAGCGATCTCTCCCATCTCGGACGAGGCCTTCCGCTCCGTGTTCGGGACTACGGGCCGCGTGATCTTCGGGAGCCTGACGGCCTACCTCGTCGGCCAGCTCGTAGACATCACGCTGTTCCACTGGCTCCGGCGGCGGACCCAGGGCCGCCATCTCTGGCTCCGTGCCACTGGCTCCACACTCGGCAGCCAGTTCTTGGATACCCTCATCGTGCTTACGGTCGCGTTTGCGGGGAAGCTCCAGGCGGGCGACATCCTCGCGATCACGCTGTTCAACTACAGCTACAAGCTCCTGATCGCCGTGGGGATCACGCCCCTCATCTACGCGGCCCACTGGGCGATGGACCGGTACCTCGGCGACGAGACGGCCGAGGCCCTGATTGAGCGGGCCGAGGCGGATGCAGCGGGCCCGGTGGTTGGATAAGTCCTTCGGCGCCCTATCTTCACCGTGCGTCCACGCGGCTCGGACGGGGAGCCGCGTACTTTTCGCGCGATCCCGTTCCCCTCTCCCCTGCCCCTCCATGACGTCCACCGCCTTCGACACGCTCGACCTCTCCACCCTCCCCGAGGAGGAGCGGCTCTGCTTCTACGGCGCCCTCTTCGCGATGTCCGATGCCGACCGCCTGATGGACGAGGTGGAGACCGAGCGGATCTACGAGTCGCTCGACCTGGACCACCTCTCGCCGGAAGCGCGCGCGCGCGTGCTGGCGCAGGCCATCCAGCCGCCCCCGCTGGAGCGGTGCCTCCACGCGTTCAAGGACGCTCCGGAGGAGATCCGGCACGGGCTCATGCTGAACCTGCTCGACGTCGTCCTCGCCGACGAGTCCATCGAGCCGGGTGAGCACGTGGGACTCTTGCAGGCCAGCCAGATCCTCGGCCTCGAGGCCGAGGAGGTGGCCACGCTCCACGAGCTGGCCTACGCCGCGCAGCGGACCCCCTCCCATAGCGCACTGCGCCGACCGATCCGGTTCGTGGCCTCGGAGAACGGCACCCACGCCGCGGGGTGATGCGGCGGCTTGCGGTTGCGCTCGCCCTCTGGGCGGCCGGCGCCGCCGCGCAGCCCACGAGCACGCCCGCCACGCCCGCCCCGGAAGGCCCGTTCTTCGTCTTCACCGGGAGCTTCTCGACGAAGGCCGCCGCGCAGGCGCACGCCCGCGCGCACGGGGGCTGGGTCCTCGGCACGAACCTCTTCAGCGGGCTGCCGCCCGGCTACTTCGCCGTCGTCCACGGCCCCTTCGACGAGCGGCCCGACGCCGAGGCAGCGCTCGCGCGCATCCGCCCGGCGCAGCCCGAGGCGTACGTCCGCCAGGCGGGCTACCCCTACCTCCTCCCCGAGCTTGGCGACCCCGGCCTGCTGGCGGCGCTCCTCGGCGCGCTGGAGGTGCGCGACGCCGGCCGCTCGTCGTGCGGCCCCGCCGAAGCGCATCACACCCTCATCGTCATAGCGTCGGCGACGGGCGCGGAAGTTGCGCGGTTCTGGCTCATCGAGCGGACGGGTGAGGTGCGGCCGGCGCGCGCTTGTGAGCGCTGAGACGCCCGTTGACATTCGACGCGGAAATCTCCACTTTGGAGCGGTTCCCCCGTCAGTTCAGGTCGTGCGTCTCCTCCCTCTTTTGGGCTACGTTCTTTTTGGCGCTGTGGGCTATGCGCAGCCCACGTGGGTTCCCGTGGGCGGCCCGAAGCAGGCGGACGTGGCGTCCCTATTCCGTTCGTCCGGCGGGACCACCTACACTGTCCTTTATGGGCATGGGCTAAACGCCCCTGACCTGTTCCGGCGGGATGCGCCCGACGAAGGCTGGGAGCGGACGTGGAACGGCGCGGTTCAGACGTACGTCGCGACGGATTCCGGGACCCTGTGGGCTTTCGGCTATGTGGTGTGCCTCGTGCAGCTTGCTGCTCCTTGCTACAACGACTTCGTGCAATCGGAGGACGAAGGGATTACATGGGTCCCTTTCACAGTGGGCTCGGAGACAGCCGTCGTCGGGGTTGCTGAGGGAGCCCCGGGCGTGCTCTTCGCCCTCGCGGAGTACGGGCTCTATCGGTCCTCCAACAACGGGGCCTCGTGGACCCTCGTCGACGGCTCCCTCGGAGCACCGTGGGGGCAGATCGTCTCTCGGGGAGACAGCGTGCTGTTCCTCCACCGGGGTACGACGCTCCATCGCTCCTACGACGGCGCGGCCACGTTCGAAGCGTACCCGTTGCCGGCGGGAACCGCCCAGCATCGCCTCAGCGTTGGCACCGACGGTTCGTTGCTGCTCTTCTCCTCGGAG
>DASPKS010000165.1:0-7202 GCA_035628035.1 Rubricoccaceae bacterium | reverse complement strand
CACGCAGGCCCACCCCCCCGACGTCCTTGGCCTGCACGGCGAGCCGGCACCGACGGCGGGCGGCAACGGACCAATCTCCTACCTTCTGCGCACTCAGACAACCCGCTGCTGTCCCTCTTCGAGGGGCAAGCACCGACTCCTACGAATAATCAAGGGCAACACCGCTGCCGTGCTTACCAAGAGTGCCAAGCCCCATTGCGTAGGGTAGTGCCAGCGGTAGTAGGCGTCGTAAGCCATGTAGCTGTTGAATTCGGGCCCGCAGATGTGGTGGCCTGATACTGTGGTCGCGTAGGCATGAGGCAACACAAGAATGAGCGGAACGAGAAGGAAGATTGGTACGCTCCAGCGTACTTGTAACTCTGCTCCGCTGCGCACGAGTGCCGAGAGCGTGAGCAATGGAAGGCTAACCACGCTCAGCCCTACGAGATAGACGAGCGGTAGGTCATAACCATCGCCTCCCCCCATAGTGCATGTCTCATTGAACTGGGACACGATGAGCACCGGGTAAGCCCAGCTGAGCACAGATCCAACCCATGCGCCACTGACAGCAAGGTTGTTAATGAAACTCTTCATCGGGATTAGTTAAGCCGCCACACAGGCCCACCACTCCCCCTCCACGTCCTCGGCCTGCACGGCGAGGCCGGCGCGCGTGAGGGCGGCCTCCATCGCGGGCTGGTCGGTGCGGAGGAGGCCGGCGAGGAGCAAGAACCCGCCGGGCACGCGCTTCGCCTTCAGGTCGGGCAGCAGCGCCACGAGCACGTTGAGGTGGATGTTCGCGCAGACGAGGTCGAACCCGTCTTCGGGCACCACCTCCAGCGATCCCTCGCGCACCTCGAACCGGTCGGTGAACCCGTTGAGCCCCGCATTCTCCTCCGCGTTGACGACGGACCACGGGTCGATGTCGCACCCGAGCGCGTGGTCGGCGCCGAGGGCGAGCGCGGCGAGGGCGAGGATGCCCGTGCCCGTGCCCACGTCGAGCACGCGCGCGCCGGGATGGACGACGCGCGGGAGGAGGCCAAGCGCGAGCCGCGTGCTCTCGTGGTAGCCCGTCCCGAAGCTCATCTTGGGGTCGATCCGCAGCACGCGCCGCCCCTCGGCCTCCGGCGGGAGTGCCGCCCACGTCGGCGCGACGACGAACCGGCCGGCCACGACGGGCTGCATCGTCGCCTCCCAGCGGGCGTTCCAGTTCTCCGGCTCGACGAGCGTTTCCTCCACCTCCGCGTCGTCCAGCCCCCGCGCGTAGAGCCACGCGGTCACCGCGTCGCGCGACACGTCGTCCCATTCGGCGGCGGGGCCGTAGGCGATGAGGCGGTCATCGTCCGACTCGAAGGCGTCGAAGCCGAGGTCGGCCAGCTCGGCGATGAGGGCCTCGTGGTGGTCGTCGGCGAGGCGGACGGTGAGGGCGAGGGTTCGCACGGAAGATGGAGGACAGCGGCCGGAGGACAGCGAAGCTAGATCCGGCCTCCGTCTTCTGTCTCCCGTTCTCCGTCTACTCCTCGGCGCGCTCGATGCGGATGCCCCACGCCGACGGCTCAGACGGGGGCTGCTGGAGGAACGCGTTGTAGGCGTGCGCCCCGTCCGTCTGGAAGTGCACGGTGTACGTCCCCGCGTCGAGCGCTACCGCGCCGTCGAAGGTGCGGTTCTTCTTCGAGCCGCCGGCCCACTGCGTGTTCTCGCGCGTCATCTGCCAGACGGTCTGCCCCGCCGCGTTCGTGATCCACCCGTAGTCGAGCCGCTGGCTGGGGACGATCTCGCCCACGGCGACGATGCGGACGCTCGCGGGGGCGTCGAGCTGGAACGCGGCCGTGGCGAGGGTGTCGTTGCCGAGGCGGGTGAGGTCGGCGAGCGCGGCCCCGCCGCTCCCGCCGCCGGCGTGCCTCCGGTGGTTGAACGCGAGGGCGTCGTGGTACGCGATGCGGGCGAGGTCGAACGTGGGGTCGAGCGCGAAGAGCGTGATGCCCCAGCGGTCGGGGTGCGCCGGCTCCTCGTCGTTGAAGGCGTGGCAGGCATGGGAGCCGTCGGTGCGGTAGTGGAGGGTGTACGTGCCGGGGGCGAGCGTGAGGAGCGCCTCGGCCTCACGGTTCTTGTCGCCGCCGCCGGCGTGGCGCGTGTTCTCCGACGTCATCTCCCAGACGGTCGTGGAGGGGGCGCCCGGCGCCGGCTCGCTCGTGAGCCACCCGTAGTCGTAGACGGAGGAGCCGATGACCTCGCCGAGCGCGTAGACGAGGACGGCCGTGGTGTCGGGCAGCGTGAACGAGGCCTCCTCGAGGCGGTCGTCGCTGACGCACGTGAAGGAGGCGATGCGGGGGAGGCGCGCCCACGGGTCGAAGGCGACGATGCGGTCGCGCTGCGCGGGGTCGGCCACGGCCACGGCGAGCCCCCACGCCGTGGGGATGAAGGGCGGGTTCGCGGCCCAGTGGTCGTAGGCGTGGTCGTCGGCCGCGCGGAAGGTGGCGCGGTAGAGCCCCGGCGTGAGGGTGAGCGTGGTGTCGGCGCGGCGGTTCCGGAGGGCCCCGCCGGCCCACGTCGTCCCGCGCGCCGTCATCGCCCACACGACGCCGGTGCCCATCCGCTCCAGGCGCGCGGTGTCGCGGACGGCGCCGCGCTCGACCCCCGCCAGCGCGACGAGGCGGACGGCCACGGGCGCCGTCACCTCGAAGAGGTGCTCGTGGCGCTCGCCCGCGTGGGCGGGGCGGCCGGCCCACAGCAGGCTGTCGGTCTCGCCGCCGCCGTCCTCTTCGTCGGCCCCTTCGAGGGCCTCCGCATCGGCCGGGTCCGCCGGGTCGACGCGGAAGTACCACCGGGAGGCGTCGCCGTGCCACACGCGGCCGTCGCGGCTGAAGAAAGCGGTGAGGCGCTCGCGGAAGCCCCGGCCCCTGGGGCGCCGCCGCACGACGGGGTCGCCGTAGCTCGCGAAGTAGGCGTCGTACACCCCCGCGGTGAGGGTGACCGTGTCGGCGACGGCGGCGAAGGTGCCGCGCGCGGGGCGGCGCGGCCGCATCCGCCAGACGACCTCACCCCCCTCCACGCCGCCCGTGCGGCGGACGATCCACGCGTAGGCGGCCATCGTGGTGTCGGCCTCGAACGAGCCTCCGGCCCCGATGGCCAGGCGAACCGGCTGGCTCAGGCGGAACGCGCGGCGCTCCAGGCCGTCCGGCTCCAGGTCCGTGAACGCGACGGCGCCCCCGCCGCCGTCCCCGTCGGAGAAGAGCCGGACGAGGGCGAAGAGGAGGACCCCGACGAGGGCGAGGAGGAGGAGGCGGGAGACGCCGGTTCGGGACAAGGCGGAGAGGAAGCAGGCTGCGCAGGCGAGCCCTCGTACGGGCCCCCTGCCGGGGAAGTTACCGGCGCCGGGGTCCCCCACCCGCCCCGGTATATTGCTGGAGCCGCCGGGGGCCGTTCGCAACCCGGCGGCCGTCCGCCGCGATATCCCCGCCTGACGTCCGGCTCGCCCCGTTGCCGTTCCTCCCCTCGCTGGATCGCTCCCTCGACGTGCTGCTCGGCACGCGGGCCCGCCGCGTCGCCGCGGGGGTCGTGCTCGCCGTGCTCGTCGTCGGCATCGCCGTCGTGCGGGGGACGTACGCGCTCATCGGGACGCCGCCGGCCGCGATCACGCACGCCCTCCTCAACGGGGTCGCCGTCCTCGCGGCCGCGCTGACGTACGCGCTGCTCGACCTCGCCTTCGCGCGGCGCCCGGCCGAGCCCCTCCGCGCACTCTGGACGCCGTTCCTCCTCGTCACGGGGCTCGTCCTCCTCTCGGAGGGGATGCGTGCCACCATCGGGCCCGGCTCGGTGAACGCCCTCACGGGGATGGCGACCGGCCCGCGCACGGTCGCCCTCGCGACGGCCTTCGCCGCGGCCGACGCCCTCGTCGGCGCGGCGCTCCTCCTCAGCCTCCGGCCCCTCGTGCTCGCCCGCCGCACGCGCCGCACCCTCGCGCTCTGGCGCTGGTTGCTCGGGGCGATGGCCGTCGGGGCCACGGCGGACCTCGCGCTACGCCCGTTCGATAGCCCGACCGTCGTCCAGAGCGCCCTCGTCGCCCCGTTCTTCTTGCTCGCCATCGTGCTGGCGTTCCGGCTGGCGTGGATCGCCCCGCTCACGTTCCGGCACAAGCTCGGGACGTGCGCGCTGTGCATCGGGCTCATCGTCGCGCTCGCCCTCGCGCTCCAGCAGCGGTCCAGCGGCGCGGCGGCGGCGCTCATCGTCGGCGGCGGGGTGTTCGAGGAGTCGGAGCTCGCCGTCGTCACGCTGTTCAGCCGCCCGCTGTACGACCTCGTGATGATGGCGTTCGCATTCGGGCTGATCTACGCCGTCACGGCGCTCCTCTCGCTCCTCTTCCACCTCCCCACGACGGAAGCGTATGCGCGGCGCTCCGGCGAGATCCGGGCGTTCCGCGCGCTGGCCGAGCTGTCAGGGCAGGTGCTCGACCGCGACCGCCTGGTGAGCACGGTGGCCGAGGCGCCCGTCGCGGCCGGCATCGCCGAGACGGCGTGGCTCGCCCTCGCCGACCCCCGCTCGGGCTCCCTCCGCCCGGCGGTCGTCGCCGCGAAGGGGCTCGCTCCCGCCGACGCCGAGCGCCTCGTGGACGTGCCGGCGCTCGCCGGGGCCGTCGCGTCCCAGGGCACGCCCCTCCTCCTCCCCCACGCCGCCGCCGACCACCGCGTGCGCGCCCGCCCCGGCGACGGCCTCGGCAGCCTCCTCGTGCTCCCCCTCCAGGCAGGCGGCCACGAGCACGGCGCCCTCTTCGCCACGCGCCGCCACGCGCAGGGGTTCGAGGAAGACGACGTCGGCGCCCTCGCCACGTTCGCCGGGCAGGCCGCCCTCGCCCTCCAGAGCGCGAGCCTCTTCGCGCAGGCGCTGGAGCAGGAGCGGCTCGCGCGCGAGCTCGCCCTCGCGCGGGAGGTGCAGCAGCGGCTCCTCCCCCAGCACCTCCCCACCGTGCCCGGCATCGAGCTCGCGGTGGCCGAGGAGTCCTCGCAGGAGGTCGGCGGCGACTACTACGACGTCGTCGCCCTCCCCGACGGGCGGCTCGGCGTGCTCGTGGCCGACGTCTCGGGGAAGGGCACGGCCGCCGCGTTCTACATGGCCGAGCTGAAGGGGATCTTCCAGGCCCTCGCCGCCCTCGCCCCCTCGCCGGGCGACTTCCTCGCGCGGGCGAACGAGGCCCTCCGCCCCTCCCTCGGCCGCCGCGCCTTCATCTCGGCCGTCTACGGCGTGCTCGACCCGAAGCGCGGCACGTTCACCTTCGCCCGCGCGGGGCACTGCCCCGTCGTGATGGCCCGCGCCGACGGGCAGTGCTGGCTCCTCCGCGCCGACGGCCTCGGCCTCGGCCTCGCCTCGGGGCCGCTCTTCCGCCACGCCCTCGCCGAGCAGGAGGTGGCGCTCGCGCCCGGCGACGTGTTCGCGCTCTACACCGACGGGCTCGTCGAGCGGCGGAGCGCGGCGGGCGAGGAGTTCGGCTACGAGCGCCTCGCCGAGGTCGTGTGCGCGCACCGCGAGCGCCCGGCGCCGGAGCTCCTCGCCCACCTCCTCGCCGCCCAGCGCGGCTTCGCCGAGGGCGCCGAGGCCGCCGCGCGCGACGACCTCTCCGTCGTCGTCCTCCGCTGGACCGGCCCCGCCGCCCCGTCGGCCTCCACCGATGGGGCCGCCCCCTACGTCATCCGCCCCGCGTTTGCGGACGAACCCCTCCCCGTCTCGTGAGCAACTTCTCCGTCACCTTCCGCCACCGCGACGACCCCGCCGGGGCCGGCGCACCCGTCTGCGTGCTCGACCTCCACGGCGAGCTCGACGCCCACACCGCCGGCGAGTTCGAGGCCGCCCTCCAGAAGTGCCTCGACGAAGGCCACACCCGCCTCGTCGTCCACGGCCCTGCCCTCGACTACGTCTCCTCGGCCGGGCTCGGCGTGTTCATGGCGTTCCTCGAGCCGATCCGCCAGGGCGGCGGCGACCTCAAGATCGCCGCCCTCCAGCCGCGCGTGTTCAACGTGTTCGACCTCCTCGGCTTCCCGATGCTGTTCGACATCGTCGAGACCGAGGACGCCGCGCTGGCGCGGTTCGGCGCCAGCGAGCAGGCCCCCGACGACGCCCCCGTCGCGTCCCCCTCGTGATGACCCCCCGCGCCCACCGCCTCCGCATCCCGAGCCGGACGAGCTGCCTCGCCCGCGTGCGGCGCCACGTGGCCGGCTGGGCCGACGAGGCGGGGCTCCCCGCCGCCGACGCCTTCGCGCTCCAGCTCGCGGTGGACGAGGTGTGCGCCAACACCATCGAGCACGCCTACGGCGGGCGCGCCGACGGCCGCATGGAGGTGGAAGCCACGGTCAAGCCGGACTGCCTGGTCGTCTCGGTACGCCACCAGGGCAAGCCGTACGACCCGAAGACCTCGCCCGCCCCGCCCCTCGCGCACGTCGTGGCCGAGCGGCGGCTCCACGGCTACGGGCTCCACCTCATCCAGCGGCTCGTCGACGAGGTCCGCTTCCGGACGCACAACGGGTCGAGCGAGGTGGTCCTCACGAAGCGCCGCGCGAAGCGCGGCTGAAGACGCCCTCCGCGGGCTCCACCGACACGGCCCTATCATTGGGCAGGGTTGCCCGGTCTCTCATGCGCCTTCTTTACCTGCGCGGGCCTATGCTCGGACTGCTTGCGTTGCGAGCGGGGGTGGGGGGCGCGCAGAGCGTGCCGGCCGACACCCTCCGCGGCGCTGGGGAGTTCGAGTTCTTCGGGTGGTCTCTTTCCGCCTCCGAGACCAGCAGCGATGGGCGCTCCCGTCTCGCCGTAGGATCCGTAAGGGGCGGCCCTCCCCCGTACTACCCCGCGGAGGCGACCGTTTATGTCCGCGACCCCCTAGCAACCGGAGGCTGGGCCGTGGAGGACTCCCTCTGGGCCGAGACGTCCGTTCTTACGACGCACACGAGCGCGGTGAGCCTCGGCGGGGACTACGCCCTCGTGGGAAGCGCGACGCGGCATGGAAGCTTCCGTGAGGATGCCCACGTCTATCGCCGCACGGAGGCGAGCGAGTGGGAAGCAGACGCTGTGCTCCAAGAGCCGCCGGACCCCGGGGAGCCCGGCCCCCATACCCTCGACGAGTTCGGCGTGGCGGTCGGCGTGCTCGCGCTCCCCTCCGGGGACACGATGGCCCTCGTTGGCACTCGCCGTATGCGACCGGGCTTCCCCCAAGAGCCGCCCCTCCCCGGCGTCGTCTTCCT
>DASPKS010000164.1:0-4160 GCA_035628035.1 Rubricoccaceae bacterium | reverse complement strand
CCCGCTACGTCGCCGACCCGATGCCGGCCGACGAGTGGAGGCTCAACCTGATCAAGCGCGACGAAAAGAAGACCCTCTGGAAGAACGACGAAGCCGCGCTCCTCGATCTCGGCGACGGGGTGGCGCTGTTCGAGTTCCGCTCGAAGGCGAACGCGCTGGGTTCGGAGCTTATGCAGGGGCTCGGCGAGGCGATCACCCGCGTCGAGAATGAGCGCGACCTGCGCGGGATGGTGATCGGCAACGAGGGCGCCAACTTCTCTGTCGGAGCCAACCTCGCCGAGCTGGTCATGGCCCTCTCGATGGGGCAGGCCGACCAGATCGAGCCTTTCCTCAAGGGGTTCCAAGCCACCGTCCAGCGCGTCCGCTACGCCACGAAGCCGGTTGTCGTCACGGTGCACCAGCGCGTGCTCGGCGGCGGGTGCGAGATGGCCATGGCGTGCCCACACCCCGTCGCGGCGGCCGAGACGTATATCGGGCTCGTCGAACTGGGCGTGGGGTTGATCCCCGCCGGCACCGGCACCATGCGGATGACGGCGTGGGCGGCCTCGCGCGGCGCCAACGCCGAGTTCCCCAGCGACATCCAGCCGTTCCTGCGGAAGGCGTTCGAGCAGATCGCCACGGCGAAGGTGGCTACGAGCGCGCGCATGGCGCAGGCGATGGGCTACCTCCCGCCGGAGGGCATCATTGTGATGAACGCTGAGCGGCGGTTCCACGTCGCCAAGCAGGAGGTCGTCCGGCTCTCGGAGCAGGGCTACCTCCCGCCGCCCGTGCTCACGCACATCCCCGTGCTCGGCGCGCCCGGCCGCGCGCAGTTCGAGGTGGCGTTGTTCCAGTTCGAGCGGGGCGGCTACGTCTCGCCCTACGACCGCCTCCTCGGACAGAAGCTCGCCTGGGTGATGACGGGCGGCGACCTCACCGCGCCGGCCGAAGTCCACGAGGACTACCTCCTCGACCTGGAGCGCGAGGTCTTCCTCTCGCTCCTCACCGAGGAGAAGACGCAGGCCCGCATCGCCAGCATCCTCACGACGAACAAGCCGCTCCGGAATTAGCGATCAGAGACAGAGAAAAGCCATGCAGCTGAATGAAGCCTACATCGTGTCGTCGGTGCGCACGCCGGTCGGGAAGGCCAAGCGCGGCGCGCTCCGGAACGTCCGCCCGGAGTACATGGGCGCCGTCGCCGTCAAGGGCGCGCTCGCCCGCGTGCCCGGCCTCGCACCCGAGCAGGTGGACGACGTCATCGTCGGGTGCGCCTTCCCCGAGGGGCCGCAGGGCCTCAACATGGGCCGCGTCATCGCGCAGATGGCGGGGCTGCCCGACACCACGCCCGGCGCGACGGTCAACCGATACTGCTCGTCCGGGCTCCAGAGCATCGCGCAGGGGGTGGCCGCGGTCGCGCTCGGGCAGGCCGAGTGCGTGGTCGCAGGCGGCGTCGAGACGATGAGCCTCGTCCCGATGGGCGGGTTCTACTACGCGCCGAACCCCGACCTCGTCGTCGCCGACACCGACTACTACTCGCCGATGGGGATCACGGCCGAGAACGTGGCCGAGCGCTACCAGGTGAGCCGGGAGGACCAGGACGCCTTCGCGCTCCGCTCGCACCAGCGCGCCGTCGCCGCCATCGAGAGCGGGCGGTTCGACGCCGAGATCGTCCCCGTGCCCGTCCGCGAGGTGCGCTACGACGCAGAGACGCGCGAGGCGGCGGAGGTCGCGTTCGAGCACGCGAAGGACGAAGGGCCGCGCGCCGACACCACGCTCGAAGCGCTCGCGAAGCTCAAGCCCGCTTTCCGGCAGGGCGGCACCGTGACCGCCGGCAACGCGAGCCAGATGAACGACGGCGCGGCGATGACGGTCATCATGAGCAAGCGGCTCATGGAAGAGGCCGGCGCCACGCCCCTCGCGCGGATGCTGGGCTTCGCCGTGGCCGGCGTCGCGCCGGAGGTGATGGGGATCGGGCCGGTCGAGGCTATCCCGAAGCTGCTGCGCCAGACGGGCGTGAGGCTGGAGGAGATCGACCTCATCGAGCTCAACGAGGCGTTCGCGAGCCAGTCGCTCGCCATCATCCGCGAGCTCGGGCTCGACGAGGAGCGCGTCAACGTGAACGGCGGCGCCATCGCGATGGGGCACCCGCTCGGCTGCACCGGCGCCAAGCTCACTGCCACTATCCTCCACGAGCTCGGTCGCCGGAACGGGCGCTACGGCCTCGTGACGATGTGCATCGGCGGCGGGATGGGCGCGGCCGGGCTGTTCGAGCGGCTGAACTAGCGCGCGTCGTCGCCCTGCGAGAGCGGGTCGGTCGCCATCGCTACGCGCATCTCCAGCGCGGAGGCCGCCGATGCCACAGCGGCAAGCTGGCCCACCGTCGCCGCCTCGTCGGCGTAAACGGCCACGCCGGTGCGCGTGCCGCGCACGGCGTTGAGGGTCGGCAGGAGCTCGTCCGCCTCCACCTCCGCCTCTTCCACGAAGAACCGCCCGTCGGCCTGGATCGTCACGGCGACGAACTGCTCCTCCAGCGGCGTCGCCGCGGCGGCGTTGGGGAGGTTTACCGGGAGCGTGTTCTGCGTGGCGAACGAGCTCGTGAGGAGGAAGAAGATCAGGAGCAGCATGACGATGTCGGTCATGCTGGCGAGGCTGAACTCGAGGAGGGGCTTCCGCCCGGAGGAGAAGTCGAGCGGCATCGGCTCAGGCGTAGGGGCGGACGGGCTCCGAGGCGCGGGCCGGCGTCTGGAGGAGGTCCACGAAGTCCGTCGCCGTCCGCTCGAGGTCGTTGATGGTGCGCCGGATGCGGTTGAAGAGGAAGTTGTACGCGAACATCGCCGGGATGCCGACGGTGAGGCCGGCAGCCGTCGTGATCATCGCCTCCCACATCCCGTTGGCGAGGAGGGCCGGGCTCACGCTCCCCTGCACGTACTGGATGGCCTGGAACGCCTGGATGAGCCCGGTGACGGTGCCCAGGAACCCGAGCATGGGCGCGAGCGCGGCGGCGGAGGCGAGGAGGTCCATGTGTTTTTCGAGCCGGAACGCCTCCTGCCGCCCGGCTGCCTGCACGGCCTCGCGGATCTCGGCGATGGGCCGACCCACGCGCTCCAGCCCGCTCTGGATGATCCGGCTCGCCGGGGTGTCCTCGGCTCGGCAGTACCCGACAGCGCCCGAGAGGTCGCCCGACTGCACGTAGTCGCGCACGGTCCGCATGAGGCGGTCGGGGTCGGAGTGCGCCCGCCGCAGCGCCAGCAGCCGCTCGGCCAGCACGTACACCGCCAGCAGCGACAGCAGCAGGATGGGGATCATCACCCACCCACCCTTGACGAGGAGGTCGAGGACGGACAGCGGCTCCTGCGCCGGCGCACTTGGCAGGTTGACGGCCGGCGCGAGGGAGTCGGCGAGGAGGGAGTCGGAGACCTGGAGCGCGAGCAGAAGGCGCGGCATGTGGGGGAGGAGGGTTATCAGAAGCGGAGGATCCAGGCGTCGGGTGGGGCGTCGTCAGGGAGGAGAGCCCGGGCGCCGCGGGCCTCCCCGAGGGAATCGAACTGGCCCACGGCCACGCGGTGCATCGTGCGCCCGTCCACCCGCGCGGGGAGGACGGCCACGCGGAAGCCCAGCTGGCGGTAACGCGCGGCGATGCGGTTGGCCTCGGCCGCGGAAGGCACGGAGGCCAGCACCCACGTGACCCCCCCGGCCGCAGGATCGACCGGCCGGGACCCTCGCAACGCGCTGGCTCGGTCCGCTGCCGCCGGGTCTTCCGCCGTAGGGGAGGGGGGGCTGACTTCCGAAGTGGGAGGCGGGCGGCGCGGGGTGGGGGCAGGCGGGGGAGGGGTCGAACGCCGAGACGGGGAAGGTCGAGACGGATCGAGACGGGTTGCTTCGGCAGGCGCGCGTTGCGGGGCACGGGCCGGGGCGTCGTCGGAGGCCGAGGGTGAGGAGGACTCCGAGGAGGAAGGAGACGGGCCCGCTTCCCCGTCCACCCGGTCCACGTCGTCCGAGGGCAGGACCTCTCCGCCGGGGGCGTTCTCTGCCGAAGCGAGTCCCGCCGAGGTGTCGGGCGCCGGGGTGGGAGACGAGGGCGACCTCGTGACCAGGCGCTCGTCCACTGGAGGAGCCGGACGCAGCCGTGGCCACAGGAGCGCAAACGCCGCCGCGAAGAGGACGAGGAGGAGCGGGAGCAC
>DASPKS010000163.1:0-16243 GCA_035628035.1 Rubricoccaceae bacterium | reverse complement strand
GACCCCGACGGGCGCGGGCTCGCCGGGCTGGAGCAGCAGTACGACGAAGTCCTCCGTGGTCGGCCCGGTCGGCGCGCCGTGCAGCGCGACCGGCGCGGCGTCGTCAAGGCACTCGTGGGCGGGTCGTACGTGGCGCCGGAGGACGGCGAGCACCTCGTCCTCACCATCGACCTCGTCCGGCAGACGATCCTCGAAGAGGAGCTCGCCGCCGGCGTGGCCGCGGCCGGCGCCCGCTGGGGCACCGCCATCGCGATGGACCCGCGCAACGGCGCCATCCTCGCGATGGCGAGCGTGCCCGACTACGACCCCAACGCGCCCGGGGCGTTCTCCTCCGACGCTCGCCGCAACCACGCCGTCGTAGACCGGATCGAGCCGGGCTCCACGTTCAAGCTCGTCACCGCCGTGGCGGCGCTGGAGCACGGGGCCGCCCGGCCCGACGAGGAGATCGATACGGGCCAGGGGTGGGCCGTCTTCCGCGGGCGGACCATGCGCGACGCCCACGCCTACGGGCGGCTCACCTTCGGCGAGGCCATCGCGAAGTCGTCGAACGTGGCGATGGCGCGTGTGGCGACGCGGCTGGAGCCGGGCCAGTTCTACCAGACCGCCCGCGCGCTCGGCTTCGGCTCGCCCACGTGGATCGACCTCCCCGGTGAGGTGGCCGGCCGGCTCAAGCGGCCCTCGGAATGGAGCGGCACCACGCTCCCCTGGATGAGCACGGGCTACGAAGTGGAAGCGACGCCGCTCCAGATCCTCACGGCCTACTGCGCCCTCGCCAACGGCGGCCTCCTCGTGCAGCCCCACCTCGTCGCCGCGCGGCGCGACCGCCAGGGCCAGACGACGTGGACGGCCCGCCCCGACTCCGTGCGCCGCGTGTTCTCGGAGGCGACGGCGCGCGCCCTCACGCCCTACTTCGAGCGCGTCGTCTCGCGCGACGGCACGGCCGAGCGCGCCGCCGTGCCGGGGCTCCGCGTGGCCGGCAAGACGGGGACGGCGCAGACGGCCACCGGCGGCGGCTATGCCCGCGCCTACCGCGCCACCTTCGTCGGCTTCTTCCCCGTCGAGGCGCCCGAGGTGGCGATCGTCGTCGTCCTCGACGCGCCACGCAACGGGATCTACGGGGGGCACGTCTCGGCGCCCATCTTCAGCGCCGTCGCCCGCCGCTGGATCGGGACGTTCCCGAGCATCGCCGCGCGCGTGGCGCCATCGGCCCCGCTGCCCGCGCGCACCCGCGCCGTCGTCCCCGACATCGACGGCCAGCCCGCCGCCGTCGCCGCGCACCGCCTCCGCGCAGCCGGCTTCCCTGTCCGGCTCGCTGCGGCCGACCCGTGGGCGCCCGTAAGCGCCCGCGAGCCGCAGGGCGACACCCTCGCCCTCCGCACCGACCTACGCCTCGTCGCCGGCGCCGACGCACGCCGCGAGACGATGCCCAACCTGCGCGGGCTGAGCGCGCGGCAGGCCGTGGCCTGGCTCGCCGCCCTCGGCGTCGAGGCCCGCATCGTCGGGCGCGGCGCCGTGCGGCGGCAAACCCCTGCCCCCGGCGCGCGCCTCGGCCGCGCGGCGGAGGCCACGCTGACCCTCCAGTAGCGGCCACCCCCGTGTCCGCGCCCCGTTCTTTTTCCGTTGACCCGCCCATCGAGCCGCAGCCGCTGGCGCGCCTGCTCGTCCCGCTCCGCGAAGCGGGCCTGCTGGCGGCCCCGGTCGAGCGCGCCGAGACCCTCGTCGTCCATGCGATCGCCGACGACAGCCGCGACGTGCGGCCGGGCACGCTCTTCGTCGCCGTCCGCGGCGACGAGACCGACGGGCACCTGTTCCTTGACACGGCTGTGCAGAATGGCGCCGTCGCCGCCCTCGTCGAGACGGTTTCGCTCCGCAAACGCGCGGAAGTGACCGACGACGAGGACGCGGCGGCGCAGGAGGAGAGCCCCGAGGCGTCGTCCGCCCAGGGCCCTTCCTCCACGGAGGCGATGGCCTCCACGAGTCCCTTGGGGAAGGGTGAGCGCCTCCCCGGCGCCGTCCTCGTGCCGGTTACCGACACGCGGGCGGCGCTCGGGGAGGTCTCAAACGCGTTCTACGGCGTGCCCTCGCAGCGCCTCGACCTCCTCGGCGTGACGGGCACGAACGGCAAGACGACGACGGCCTTTCTCCTCTACCACCTGATGACGGCGCTCGGCTGGAAATCCGGCCTGGTAGGCACCGTCGAGAACCGCATCGGCGACGCGCGGATCGCGACGGACTTCACCACGCCGGAAGCGCTGGAGCTCAACCGGCTCCTCCGCGCGATGGTCGACGCCGGCTGCCGCGCCTGCGCCATGGAGGTCTCCAGCCACGGGCTCGCCCTCGACCGCGTGCGCGGGCAGCGCTTCCGTGCCGCCGCCTTCACCAACCTCACGCACGACCACCTCGACTTCCACGGCACCGTCGAGCACTACCGCCGCGCGAAGAAGCGGCTGTTCGACGGGCTGGACAAAGAGGCCGTCGCCGTCGTCAACCGCGACGACCCGGCGTGGGAAGGGATGGTGGCCGACACCACCGCGCGCGTCGTTACCTACGGCACCAAGCCCGAGGCCGACCTCCGCGTCGAGGTCCTCGACAACGCGCTCGACGGCCTCCGCCTCCGCCTCGACGGCGCGGAGCGGGAGTTCCGGCTGGCCGGCGCCTTCAACGCCTACAACCTCGCCGCCGCGTACGGCGTCGCGCGCGACCTCGGCTTCTCCCAAAGCGAGGTGCTCGACGCCCTCACCGAGGCGCGCGGCGTGCCGGGCCGGTTTGAGACCGTCCGCAGCGACGACGGCGTGCTCGGCGTCGTGGACTACGCCCACACCCCCGACGCGCTCGAAAACGTCCTGCGCACCGCGCGCCAGATGATGAGCGAGGATGGCGCGCTGTGGGTCGTCTTCGGCTGCGGCGGCGACCGCGACCGCACCAAGCGCCCCGTGATGGGCCGGGCCGCCGAGCTCCTCGCCGACCGCGTCGTCGTGACGGACGACAACCCGCGCACGGAGGACCCCGCGTCCATCCGCGCCGCGGTCCGCATAGGGATGGACGACCCGAGCCGGGCCACCGAGATCGGCGACCGCGCCGAGGCCATCGCCTTCGCCGCGACGGAAGCGGCGCCCGGCGACGTGATCGTGGTGGCCGGGAAGGGCCACGAGACCTACCAGATCGTCGGCACTGAGAAGCGCGACTTCGATGACCGCGCCGCCCTCCGCAACGCCTTCGCCCACCGATCCACTTCCGTGGGCTGACCGCGATGCTCTACTTCCTCCTCCGCTGGCTGAACCAAGAGTTCGACCCCCCCGGGTTCGACGTCTTCCAGTTCATCACCGTCCGCGCCACGCTCGCGGCGGGGACGGCGCTGCTCATCGGGATCTTCGGCGGGAAGCGGATCATCATCCGGCTGCGGCGGCAGCAGCTCCGCGAGACCGTCCGCGAGGGCGACGACGCCGGCGTGGTCAGCCACGCGCACAAGCGCGGGACGGCCACGATGGGCGGCGTCATCATCCTCCTCGCGCTCGGCGGGGCGACGCTGCTCTGGGGCGACCTCACGAACCGGTACGTCTGGCTCGCCCTCGTCGCTACGCTCTGGATGGGGGCCGTTGGCTTCGCCGACGACTACATCAAGGTCGTCAAGAAGAACAAGGAAGGGATCGCCGCGCGGGTGAAGCTGGCCGGGCAGATGGCCCTCGGCCTCCTCGTCAGCCTCACACTGCTCCTCGACGAGCGGCTCGACGGCATCCACACCGTCACGAGCCTGCCTTTCTTCCCGAACGGCACGTTCGACTACGCCGTGCTCACGGCGTGGACGGGGCTGGCCCTCGCGCCCCTCGTGTACGGCCTCGCCGTCACGTTCATCCTCACGGGCGTCTCGAACGCGGTGAACCTCACCGACGGGCTCGACGGGCTCACGACGGGGACGGCCGCGTTCGTCTCCATCGGCCTCATCGCGATGGTGTACATCACCGGCAACGCCATCGCGGCTGACTTCGTGAACGACCTCTACGTCCGCGACACCGGCGAACTGACGGTGTTCGCGGCGGCGCTGGCGGCGGCGTGCTTCGGGTTCCTCTGGTACAACGGGTACCCCGCCCAGGTGTTCATGGGCGATACGGGGAGCCTCGCGCTGGGCGCCGCCATCGGCACGCTGGCCATCCTCATCAAGAAGGAGCTGTACCTCCCCGTGCTGTGTGGGGTGTTCTTCGCCGAGACGCTCTCCGTGATCGTCCAGACCGCCTGGTTCAAGTACACGAAGCGGCGGTACGGCGAGGGGCGGCGGGTGTACCGGATGGCCCCGCTCCACCACCACTACGAGGCCCTCGGCGTGCACGAGTCGAAGATCGTGATCCGGTTCTGGATCGTGACCGCCCTCCTCGTCATCCTCACCCTGTTCCTCCTCCGGATCCGCTGAAGGCTTCGCCTTCCCGGAGGCCCCTCCCCCCGATGAACCCCAGCGACCTCAAAGGGAAGCACGTCACCGTCGTCGGCGGAGCCCGGAGCGGGCTGGCTGCCGCGCGGCTGCTCGCCCGCTACGGCGCGCGGGTGTTCCTGACCGAGCAGGGGCCCGCCGACGAGCGGCTCGCCGAGCGGCTCGAGGACGCCGGCGTCCGGTACGAGTTCGGTGGGCACACCCGCCGCGCCCTCGAAGCCGACCTGTTCGTGCTCTCGCCGGGCGTGCCCAGCACGATCCCGCTCATCCAGCAGGCCCTCCGCCAGCGGATCCCGGTCTACTCCGAGGTCGAGGTGGCGAGCTGGCTCTGCCGGGGGCCCATCGTGGCCGTGACCGGCTCGAACGGGAAGACGACCACGACCAGCCTCGTCGCCCACCTCTTCCGCACAGCCCACCGCGACCACGTCGTCGCCGGCAACATCGGCTATCCGTTCGCGGACTACGTCGAGCAGGTCGGCGAGAAGACCGCCGTCGTGCTGGAGGTGTCCAGCTTCCAGCTCGACCACACCGCCACGTTCCGCCCCCGCGTGGCGGTCCTCCTCAACATCACCCCCGACCACCTCGACCGGTACGACCACGACTTCAACCAGTATGCGCAGAGCAAATTCCGCGTCTTCGCCAACCAGCAGCCCGGCGACTGGCTCGTCTACAACGAGGACGACGAGCTGGTGCGGGACTACGTGGCGATGGCGGCGGCGAAGCGCGGGCTCGTGCCGTACGGGTTCTCCATCGAGCGCGAGCTCGAGCGCGGCGCGTTCGTCCGCTGGGATACCAGCGGGAATGGCACCATCGTCCTAGCCCTCCCCACGGCGACCCTTCCCCACGGCGCCCTCGACCCCCAGTCCCCCGTGATTCACCCCGAGGAACTCATGCCCACGTCCGACCTGGCGCTCCGCGGGCGCCACAACCTCTACAACTCCCTCGCCGCGGCCATCGCGGCCCGCGCGATGGAGATCCAGAGCGACGTCGTGCGCCAGAGCCTGACGTCGTTCGAGGGCGTGCCGCACCGGCTCGAGAAGGTCCGCTCCCTCCACGACGTCGCCTTCGTCAACGACTCGAAGGCGACGAACGTCAACGCCGTGTGGTACGCGCTCGAAAGCTTCCCCGGCAACGTGATCCTCATCGCGGGCGGCCGCGACAAGGGGAACGACTACGGCCCGCTCAAGCCGCTCGTCGCCGAGAAGGTGAAGGGGCTCGTGGCCCTCGGCGAGAGCGGGGACAAGGTGCTCGCCGAGCTGGGCCCGCACACCGCCCAGACCGCCCGCGCCCACACCATGGAGGAGGCCATCCAGTTCGCCCGCCTCATGGCCGAGCCGGGCGACACCGTTCTGCTCAGCCCTGCCTGCGCCTCGTTCGACATGTTCGAGAACTACGAGGACCGCGGCGACACCTTCAAGCGCCTCGTGATGAGCCTATAGACCCGAGGACCGAAGACGGAGGAAGACGGCGCCTCCCGCCTCTCTGTCCTCCGTCTTCGGTCGTCCGTCTCCCGAAACGATGTCCACTACCGCCAACGCCAAGACCCTCGCCCTCCCGCCGGCCGACAAGGCCGTCGTGGCGGCCGTGCTCGTGCTCGCGGCGGTGGGCGTGGCCGCCGTCTACAGCGCCATCGCGTTCATGGCCGAGACGCGCTCCGACGGCGACGCCGAGCGCTTCCTCCTCAAGCACCTCCTCCGCGTCGGGCTCGCCCTCGGCGCCGTCGGCGTGTGCTCGTTCGTGGACTACCGGACGCTCGCGCGGCTCTCGAAGCCGCTCCTCGTCGGCGCACTCGGGCTGCTCGCGGCCGTTCAGGTGGTAGGCGTGGCCTCCGGCGGGGCGACGCGCTGGCTGGAGCTCGGGCCCATCTCGTTCCAGCCGTCGGACTTCGCGAAGGTCGCGCTCCTCCTCCATGTGGCCGTGCTGCTGGCGAAGAAGCAGCCCTACGTCGAGGACTTCCACCGGGCCTACGTCCCGCTCCTCGTGTGGATCGGGCCGACGCTCCTCCTCATCGGCGTCGAGAACCTCTCAACGGCGGCAGTGCTCCTCGCGAGCGTCGGCGTGATGCTGTTCGTCGGCCGCGTGCGCGTGCTGCACCTCCTCGGGACGGGCGCCATCTTCGCCGTCCTCGCCGTGCTGCTCCTCCTGTCGTCGCCGCAGCGCGCCGCCCGCATCGAGTCGTTCCTCGGGATCAAGATCTTCCCGAACACCGAGCACGCCGAGGTCTTCGACGCGCAGGAGGAGGGGTACCAGGCCGAGCAGGCGCGGATCGCCTTCGCGATGGGCGGGCTCACCGGCGTCGGGCCCGGCCACAGCGTCCAGCGCGACTTCCTGCCGGCGCCCTACAACGACTTCATCTTCGCCATCATCGCCGAGGAGTACGGGCTGCTCGGCGCGACGGCGCTGCTGCTCGTGTTCGTGTACCTGCTCCTCCGCGGGTACCTCCGCATCGCGCGCGGCGCGCCCGACCCGCTCGGGCTCTTCCTCGCGACGGGGCTCACGACGGCCGTCGTCCTCTACGGGTTCGTCAACGCGGCGGTGGCGTCGGGGCTGTTCCCCGTAACGGGGCTCCCAATGCCGTTCGTCTCCTACGGCGGCACGTCCATGCTCGCCACCGGCGCGATGGTCGGCATCCTCCTCAACATCTCGCGCCACGCCCGCGACGCATGACGGCGGCCGTCGCCCATAGCGCCCCGCCGACCGTCCGGGTGGAAACGCTTCCCGCCGGGACGCCCCGTGTGCTCCTCGCGTGCGGCGGCACGGGCGGGCACGTGTATCCCGCCATCGCCATCGCCGACGCGATCCGCGCGAAGCACCCGGCGGCGGCCATCGCGTTCGCGGGGACGCGCGAGCGGATGGAGTGGGAGGCCGTTCCCAAGGCGGGCTACCCCATCCACGCCGTCCCCGTCTCGGGCTTCCAGCGCGGGCTTTCGGCCGAGGCGCTCCAGCGGAACGCGGCGCTCCCGCTCAAGCTCGCGCGCGGCCTCCGCGAGAGCCTGCGGATCGTCGACGGGTTCGACCCCGACGTGGTGGTGGGCACGGGCGGCTACGCCTCCGGGCCGGTCGGCCTCGCCGCCGCGATGCGCGGGCGCGCGCTCGTGCTCCAGGAGCAGAACGCCTACGCCGGCGCGACGAACAAGCTGCTCGCCCGCTTCGCCGAGCGCATCTTCATCGCCTTCGAGGCGGCGCGGGCCTCCTTCCCCGCGCGGAAGTGCGTGCTCGCCGGCAACCCCGTCCGCGCCGACCTCGCGGAGGCGGACCCGGCCGAGGCCCGCGCGCACTGGGAGATCCCCGAGCGCAGCCACGTCCTCCTCGTGATGGGCGGCTCGCTCGGCGCCGGCCCGATCAACGCGGCCCTCCGCGCGCACCTCGACGCGCTCCTCGCGAACGAGCGGACGTTCGTGCTGTGGCAGACGGGCCCGCGCTACTTCGACGCGCTCCGCGCCGAGGTCCCGGCGCACCCGCGCCTCCGGCTGATGCCGTACGTCGAGCGGATGGACCTCGCCTACGCCGCGGCCGACCTCGCGCTCTGCCGCGCCGGCGCCATCACCTGCTCCGAGCTGGCCGTGACGGGCACGCCCGCCGTGCTCGTGCCGAGCCCCAACGTGACGGCCGATCACCAGACGAAGAACGCCCGCGCGCTGGCGCGCGCCGGCGCCGCCGTGCTCCTCGCCGAGCCGGACCTCGCCGACCACTTCGCCGACGTCGTCCCGCCCCTCCTCGCCGACGTGCCGCGCCGCCTCGACATGGAGGAGGCCGCCCGCGAGATCGCTCGCCCCGACGCCGCCGCGCAGATCGCCGACGCCGTCCTCGAACTCGCCAAGGCGCGCGCCCGATGAACGCCCCCCGCCGACAGGCCGCGCTCGGGCGCATCCAGAATGTCCACATGGTGGGCATCGGCGGCATCGGGATGTCGTCCATCGCCGAGGTCCTCCTCGCGCGCGGCTTCCGCGTGTCCGGCTCCGACCTCAAGAAGAGCGAGGTCACGGCCCACCTCGAGAAGCTCGGCGCGACGATCTATGAGGGCCACGCCGAGACGAACGTTCAGGAGGCCGACGTCGTCGTCTACTCGTCGGCGGTGAAGCCGAAGGAGAACCCCGAGACGCTGGAGGCCGAGCGCCGGCTGATCCCGCTCATCGGGCGGGCCGAGATGCTCGGCGAACTGATGCGGATGAAGTACGGGATCGGCGTGGCCGGCACCCACGGCAAGACGACGACGACGACCCTCGTAGGGCTCGTCACGCAAGAGGCCGGGTTCGACCCCACGATCATCGTCGGCGGGAAGGTGGCCGTGTTCGGCTCGAACGCCGTCTCCGGCGCGGGCGACCTCATCGTCATCGAGGCCGACGAGTACGACCGCACGTTCCTCCGCCTCACGCCGGCCCTCGCCGTCATCACCACGCTCGAGGCCGACCACCTCGACATCTACAAGGACCTCGACGACATCCGCGACGCCTTCGCGCAGTTCGCCGACTCGGTCCCCTTCTTCGGCGCCTCGATCCTCTGCCTCGACGACCCCAACGTGCGCGAGCTCATCCCGCGCCTCCACCGCCGCGTCATCACCTATGGCACGAGCCGGCAGGCCACGCTCCGCGCCGAGGCCGTCGAGCAGGTCCGCTCGTCGATGCAGTTCGACGTGTACCGCGGCGCCGACCGCCTCGGCGGGATCACGCTCCACGCGCCAGGCCTGCACAACGTCCGCAACGCGCTGGCCGCCGTGGCCGTCGGGCTGGAGCTCGACGTGCCGTTCGAGACGATCCAGCGCGCCATCGGGAAGTACAGCGGCGTCGAGCGGCGGTTCGAGATCAAGGGCGAGGCGCAGGGCATCCTCGTCGTGGACGACTACGCGCACCACCCGACGGAGATCGAGGCGACGCTGGCGGCCGCCGACAAGGGGTGGCCCGACCACCGCATCGTCGCCGTCTTCCAGCCGCACCTCTACTCCCGCACGCGCGACCTCGCCGACGCCTTCGCCCGCGCCTTCTACAACGCCGACGTCCTCGTCCTCACCGACGTGTACCCCGCGCGGGAGCAGCCCCTTCCCGGCGTCAACGGCGAGATGCTCGTCGACGGCGCGCGCCACGCCGGCCACCGCGACGTCCACTACGTCGCCAACAAGGTGGCCCTCCCGGCCTACCTCCTCGACCTCTGCACCGAGGGTGACCTCGTCGTGACGATGGGCGCCGGCGACGTGTGGCGCGCCGGCGAGGCGTTCCTCGACCTCCTCACCGCCCGCGAGGGCCAGCCCGCTGCGTGATGGCGACGACCAAGCACGACCGCTTGCGCCAGCGGCTCCGCCGCCTTGCCCTGGGGGCCGGCGTGCTCGTGGTGGGCGCGCTCGTCGCCCTCGCGTGGCGGTGGCAGGACACCCTGCCGCTCCGGCGGGTGACGGTCGAGGGCAACCGGCACGCGCAGGCGGAGGAGCTCGTCCGCCTCGCCCACCTCCACGTCGCGCGGGAGGGCGTCGAGGATGACTCGACGGCCGACCGGCTCTTCGCCCTCCAGCCCCTCCTCGTGGCCGACCGGATGGCCCGCCACCCGTGGGTGCGCTCGGCGACGGTGCGCCGCTACCCCACGGGCACGCTGGCTGTGCGCGTGGTCGAGCGCGAGCCGGCCGCGCTCGTCCTCACCGCCGACGGCCGCCCGAGCCACTACCTCGACGGCGAGGGCTACGCGATGCCGCTCGCGCGCGGGGCCGCTTACGACGTGCCGCTCCTGCGTGGGCGGCTCCCGGCGTACCACCCCCGCCGGCCCGTGCGCGACCGCGCCCTCCGCGACCTCCTCGCCGCCCTCGCCGAGGTGCGCGCGAGCGACCCCGCCGCTGACGCCCTCGTCTCCGAGATCACATGGGGCGCCGGCGGGGCCACGCTGCTCACGCCGCCTGTCGAGGGGCGTGGGTCGCTGCCCGTCCGCCTCGGGCGCGGCGACGCGTCGGACAAGCTCCGTCGCCTCCGCGCCTTCTGGGCGCAGGCCGTCCTCCCCCGCCCACAGACGCCGATCCGCCTCGTCGACCTCCGCTTCGACGGGCAGGTGGTTACGCAGGGCGAGCCCACCGCGCAGCGCCTGGCCTTCGCAACGGACACGACGGCGGACGCTGCGCACGACGCATCCGATACGACGGAAGACGAACCGAGAGATCCGAGCACCGAAGCACCCTCCCCCAACCCCAGCCCCCTTTCCCCATGAACGAGCGCGAACGCATCGTCGTCGGCGTAGACATCGGGACCACGAAGATCTGCGCGATCGTGGCCTCGGCGGACGCCCTCGGCCGGACGAACATCCTCGGCGTCGGCGTGTCCGAGTCGGAGGGCCTCAACCGCGGCGTCGTGGTCAACATCGACAAGACGGTCGAGGCCGTGAAGAAGGCCGTCTCCGAGGCCGAGTACGCCGCCGGCGTCAAGACCGAGAGCGTGGTCGTCGGCATCGCCGGCGACCACATCCAGAGCTTCCAGAGCCGCGGCGTCATCACCGTGAGCGGGCGCGACGGCGAGGTCTCACGGCAGGACGTCGAGCGCCTCCTCGACGACACCCGCCACGTGGCGATGCCGGCCGACCGGAAGATCCTCCACGTGATCCCGCAGGAGTTCATCGTGGACGGGCAGGACGGCGTGCTCGACCCCGTCGGGATGAGCGGCGTCCGCCTCGAGGCGAACGTCCACATCATCACGGGGCTCGTCTCGGCGGCGAAGAACGTGTACCGCTGCATCGAGAAGGCCGGCTACCGCGTGGCCGACATCGTGCTCGAGCCGCTCGCCTCTGCCCACGCTGTGCTCCACCCCGACGAGCGCGAGGTCGGCGTGGCCCTCATCGACATCGGGGGGGGCACCACCGACATCGCGGTGTTCGAGGACAAGACGATCCGCCACACCGCCGTCGTCGCCGTGGCCGGGAACAAGGTGACGGACGACATCCGGAAGGGGCTCGGCGTGCTCCACGACCAGGCCGAGCGGCTCAAGCAGCAGTTCGGCGTCGCGCTCGTCGACCTCGCCGAGGACCAGGAGATCAACATCCCCGGCATCGGCGGGCGGCCGAACAAGGCGATCTCGCAGAGCACGCTCGCGCAGATCATCCAGCCCCGGCTCGAAGAGATCCTCGAGATCGTCGCCATCGAGATCAAGCGCTCCGGCTACGGGCGGCACCTCTCGAGCGGCGTCGTCCTCACCGGCGGCGGGAGCCTCATCCCCGGTACGGCCGCACTCGCGCAGGAGGTGCTCGGGCTGGAGGCCCGCGTGGGTGTGCCTATCGGGCTCGGCGGCGGGCTCGTGCAGGAGGTCGACAACCCGAAGTTCGCGACGGGCGTCGGGCTCATCCTCCACGGCATCCGCGCGGGCGCCGTCGGCGCGGCGCTGCTCGCCGGCGAAGACGTGTCGGAGGAGCTCGAGGCCGGCGACGGCTACGCCGGCGACCCTGACCGCCTCGTCACACGGATCACCGGCCGGATGAAGAGCTGGTTCGATGAGCTGTGACCTCACCCATCACGTGAACGCCCACGCGTGGCGCTCACATCCCTGTGCATAACTCGGGCAGCGAGATCGGGTAACGGAATTGTAAACTCCGCCGCCCGTGCTCCGGCCCCGAACGACATCCACCCAGGGGGACACCTGGCGAAACACCGGAGGGCACCATGGCCACCATCTCCATGGAAGAACGGAACTCCATCCGCTTTGCGTTCGACGACGAGGCCGGTGAGAAGGCCAAGCTGGTCGTCGTCGGCGTGGGCGGGAGCGGCGGCAACGCCGTGAACAACATGCTCCGCAAGGGCATCGGCGGCGTCGAGTTCGTCGCGGTCAACACCGACGCGCAGGCGCTCGAGGCCAACGACGCCCCGACGAAGATCCAGCTCGGGCGCAGCCTCACGAAGGGGCTCGGCGCGGGGGCGCGGCCGGAGGTCGGCGCCGACGCCGCGCGCGAGAGCGAGCGCGAGATCGAGGCCGCCATCGAGGGCGCCGACATGGTCTTCATCACGGCCGGCATGGGCGGCGGCACCGGCACCGGCGCCGCCCCCGTCGTGGCCGACCTCGCGCGGCGCCACGGTATCCTCACCGTGGCCGTCGTCACGAAGCCGTTCGACTGCGAGGGGCTCAAGCGCTCGAAGACGGCCGACCGCGGGATCGACGAGCTCCGGAAGGCCGTCGACACCCTCATCGTGATCCCGAACGAGCGCCTCCTCGACATCGCCGACGACGACACCTCGCTCATGGACGCGTTCGTCATGGCCGACGACGTCCTCTACAACGCCACGCGCGGGATCTCCGACCTCATCACGGTCCATGGCCTGATCAACCTCGACTTCGCCGACGTCCGCACGACGATGGTCGACGGCGGGACGGCGCTGATGGGCTCGGCCACGGCGCACGGCGACAAGCGCGCCGAGCGGGCCGCCCGCGAGGCCATCTCGAGCCCGCTCCTCGACGGCGTCTCCATCCGCGGCGCGCGGAACGTGCTCGTCAACATCACGGCGGGGCCGAGCCTCGGCATCCGCGAGGCCACCGCCGCCACGGCCGTGATCCAGCAGGAGGCCGGCGAGGACGCCGAGGTCATCTTCGGGACGGTGATCGACCCCGAGATGGGCGACCAGATCCGCGTGACCGTCATCGCCACGGGGTTCGACGGGTACGCCCGCCCCGAGGCCGCGTCGCGCGTCCGCCGCACCGTCACGCTGGAGGGGCCTGCCCACTACAAGGGCGAGGACAGCCTCCGCCAGCTCGACACGCCGGCCTTCGCACGCCGCACGCCGCTCGCCACGCCGGAGCGCCCCGCGCACGAGGTGGAGGAGACGCGCGGGCCCGCCCGCCTCTCGGAAGAGCCGCCGCGGGCGGCGCCCATCCGTCGCCTCGACGCCGCCGAGCTCCGCCGCGAGCGCATCCGGAAGGACGACACCGACGTGCCGGCTTTCCTCCGGAAGATGATGGACTGAGGCATCCGGGAACCGGGGAGTCCGAGAATCGGGTAATCCGTCCCCTCGTTTCCCCGACTCCCAAATCCTCAGATCCCCCGATGCCCGAAGCGTGGTTGCGCGGTCCGGTGGAGGGCGTGGACCCGTGGCTGATGCCCGTCGCCCACGCGCTCGCGCAGGCGCGCGAGGACGTAGCCCGCGTAGCGGCCGACCTCACGCCGGAGGAGCTGGCCGTGCGGCCCGGCGGCGCGGCCTCGGCGGCGTTCCACCTCCGCCACCTCGCCGGCAGCCTCGACCGCCTCTTCACCTACGCGCGCGGCGAGGCGCTGAGCGCGCAACAACGCGAAGCCCTCGCCGCCGAGTCGGCGGATGCTGTCGCTGACGCGGGGGCCCTCCTCGCGGAGGTGGATGCGGCGATCGGTCGTGCGCTCGACCAGCTCCGCCGGACCCGAGCCGACGACCTGCTGACGCCGCGTGAGGTGGGCCGGGCGCGGCTGCCCAGCACCGTGCTCGGGCTCCTCTTCCACGCGGCCGAGCACACCACGCGCCATGTCGGCCAGCTCATTACGACCGTCAAGGTCGTGCGCGGTGCTGCCGGGTAGCCTGCTCAGGCGGCGAGGCGGCGCGGGCGCTCGGCGAGCGCGAGGAGGCGGTCGAGCGCGGCCTCGGTGATCTCCGGCGGCGTGCGCGTGTTGGGGACCGTCCCGAACAGCGCGACGAGGTCCTCGGTCGTGAGGAGGGGCGGGTCGTGGAGCGCCAGGAAGCGGGGGACGCACGCGAGCAGGACCCCGCATGCCTCCGCCCGTTCGAGGCACACGGCATCCCATGCGTCGTCGTGGAGGCGGCCGTGGTGGAGCGTGAGCGGGACCGGCAGCGGCGGGTTGCCATCCACGACGCAGTTGCTCGGAAGGGGGAGCTGTTGCCGGCGGTACCACGCGGCGGCCGCGGCGTGCGTCTCGAACCGGGCCACGACTTCGAGCACGGCCGCGAGGCGCCAGTGCGGCGTGCGGAAGTCGCCCCAGAGCCCCTTTGTCGTGGTGTAGACGACGGTGTCGCCCACCCGGAGGCGCGGGACGAAGTTGCGCCCCCGGCTCGACGCCGTGATGGCGGGGCGCGGGTGCTCGAAGTCCGGCTCCCGGCGGCTCATCCCGTTCACGAACGGAGGGAGGTGGTACTTGAGGATGGCCTGCCGGCCGCCGGCCGTCTTGCACAGCGGCCAGTACGAGCAGAGGTAGAAACGGGGGGCGTCGGGCATGGCCCGAAGGTCCTTTCCCTCGCTGACGACGCCCCGTCAGCCGGGCGCAGGCATCACCGTCGGCGCCGTCACGGGTATGCGGACGCGGAGCCCGTACCCGATCCAGAGGAGGACGAGCCCCCCGGGCTCGCCCACGTGGGGGGCCCCCGCCCACCCCCCATCCGCTGCGCCGGTTCGCCGCTCGCGTGCGTACCATCGGCCTCCTCTCTCCCCTCGCCCGTGCCCGTCGCTGAACTGATCCCCCTCGGGACGGCCTCCGCCATTCCTACGCGCGAGCGCCACCTCTCCGCGTTTGCCCTCCGCCGAGACGGGCGGCTCCTCCTGTTCGACTGCGGCGAGGGCACCCAGTACCGGCTCCGCGATGCCGGCCTCAGCCGCGCCAAGCTCGATGCGATCTTCCTCACGCACTTCCATGGGGACCACCTCTACGGGCTGTTCGGGCTCCTCTCCACACTCGCCCTCCTGGAGCGCACGGCGCCGCTCACCATCGTTTCACCGACCGGGCTGTGCGAGATGCTCCGCGCCCTCCCCGGCCTCGCCCCCGACGCCCACCCCTTCGAGCTCCGCTTCGTCGAGCTGAACGAGGGGTTCGGGCACGCCGTCGTCTATGAGACCGACGCCTATACCGTCGAAGCGCGCCCGCTCGACCACCGCGTCTTCGCCGCCGGCTACCGCTATCAGGAGAAAGCGCGCCCGGGGAAGATCGACGGCGAGGGGGCGCGCGCGGCCGGCATCCGGGAGGGATGGCAGTACGAGACCCTCCGCCGTGGGGAGCCCGTCACGCTCGCCGATGGGCGCGTCGTCCGGCCGGAGGGACTGGTAGGCCCCGCGCGGCCCGGCGCCTCCTTCGCGTACGTCCTCGATACGCGGCCGTGCCGGGGCGGTGAGAAGCTGGCGGCGGGCGTGGACCTCCTCGTCCACGAGGCCACCTTCACCGAGGCCCACCGCGACCGGGCCTACGAGACGGGCCACTCGACGGCGCAGCAGGCGGCCACCGTCGCGCGCAAGGCCGCCGCGAAGCGGCTCCTCCTAACCCACTTCTCGTCCCGGTATGGCGAGCTCGCGCCGCTCGTCGAGGAGGCGCGCGGGGTCTTCCCCCACGCCGAGGCCGCCGCGGAGCTCCGCGCCTACACGCTCACCGAAGCCGTCAGCGCAGCACCGTCAATGCCCGCGTGACGGCGGCGCCCGCCGCCTCCGCCCGCACGAAGTACACCCCCGGCGGGAGCGCGGAGCCGTCGAACGCCACGGGGTGGCGGCCGGCCGGAAGCTCACCGGAGCGGAGGAGGGCCACCTCCCGCCCGAGCGCGTCGTACACCGCCACGCGGATGGAGCCGGACTGCGCGAGGTGGAGCGCGAGCACGGTGGAGGAGGCCACTGGGTTGGGCCCGGCGAGGGAAAGCGAGACCGGGGAGCCGGCGTCAGCAGGGCCTTCGGCCGCCGTGGGGACGGCACCGAACTCATAGGCACCGATGTCGCAGGGGGAAACGCGGACGTACCGCCGCTGGTCGAGGGTCACCGGCTGCCCCTCGGTGTCCTCGCACGTCGCCGCGTCGATGGCGGGGCCCTCTTCGCGGAGGAGATACGTACTCGTTGGCCCGCCGTGGTGGCCGAGCGGCCCGAGCACCTCGGTGAACACGGCGCCCGAGTCCACGACCACGTCATCCGAGGCGGG
>DASPKS010000162.1:0-2908 GCA_035628035.1 Rubricoccaceae bacterium | reverse complement strand
CTCGGGCGACGCGCCAGGCACGTCCTCGCCCGCCGCCCAGCGGTCGTACAGCGCGCGGAGGTGGCGCGCGAGGCCGTCCACGTCGTCGCGGGCGAAGAGGCGGCCGCCGCCGGTCGCTTCGAGGAGCTGCGCCGCCTCGCCTTCCGGCGGCCCCACGCCCACGACGGGCCGCCCCGTGCCGAGGTACTCGTAGAGCTTCCCCGTCATGTTGCCCTGCTCGTTCTGGTACGCCTCGATGCTGAGGATGAGCGCCGTCGCGTGCCCCATCGCGGGGATGGCCTCGGTGTGCGGGAGGCGCGGCGTCCAGTCGAGCACGGCGTCGAGCCCGCGCGCGGCGAGGTCGGCGCGGACCTCCTCCCCCACCGTCCCGACGAGCCGGAGGCGGAGGCGCGGGAGCGCTGCCCCGGCGCGGAGCCCCGCGAGGGCGTCCCAGAGGGCGACGGGGTTGCGCGAGCCGTAGAGGCTCCCGACGTGCGCCAGCTCGAACACGTCCTTCCGCCGCCACGCCGTCCGGTCGATGGCGCCGAACGCCTCCTCGTCGAACCCGTTGTGGACGAGCGTGACGTCGTCGAGCGCGCGGCCGCCCTTCTCGGCGAGCATCGTGCGCCAGGCCGCGCTGACCGTCGTGATCCGCGTGGCCGCGCGGAGGACGCGCCGCTCCAGCGCCGCGTCGAGGCGGCGGGCCGCCTTCGACATCGGGAGCTGGTGGTAGTAGCTGATGCCCGTCCAGGGGTCGCGGAAGTCAGCCACCCAGGGGAGCCCGGGGCGGCGGTGCAGCGCGCGGCCGATGAGGTGGAGCGAGTGCGGCGGGCCCGTCGTGAGGACGGCGTCGAAGGTTTTTGTTCGGGTGAGACGGCGGGCGGCGCGGACGGCGTAGGGCACCCAGCCCACCCGCGCATCGGGGAGGAAGACGTTGCCGCGCACCCACCGGGCGAGCCGGTCCATCGCGCCCTTCGGCGGGCCGAGGTGGCCGAGCGGCATCGCCTCCTCGCGGCGCTTCCCCGTCAGCTTCCCGTAGAGCGTGAAGGGGTCGAACGCGTCCGTGCGGACGACCTCGACGTCGGGCGGGACGCGGTCGAGCAGCCCCGTGTCGCGCTCGGGGTAGGCGCCGTCGGCGAGGGTGAGCACGGTGGGCTCGAACCCGAAGCCGCGGAGGTAGCGCGCGAGCGCGAGGGGGCGCTGGACGGCCATCCCCCCGGCCGGGGGGAAGTAGTACGTGACGAGGAGGACGCGCTTCAAGACGAGCGGGCGGACGTGGCGAAGACGAAGTTATGGGGGCTACCCCCGTAGCGTAGCCGCTCTTCCCCGCGCGACGGTGGGCCGCCCTATCTTCAGCGCATGGAGCCGACCCCTGACATCCGCGCGGCGCTCCGGCAGGCGCTGCCGGCCCTCCGGGCCCGCTTCGGCATACGCACGCTGCGGCTGTTCGGCTCGCACCTCCGCGGCGACGCCCGGCCCGACAGCGACCTCGACCTGCTCGTCGAGTTCGACCGCACGCCTGACCTGTTCGCCTTCGTGGCCCTGCGGGACCACCTCAGCGAGGCGCTCGGCCTGCCGGTGGACCTCGCCACCCCTGCTTCGCTCGACGCGCGGCTCGCCCCGCACATCCTCCAAGAGGCGGAGGCCTTGTGACGCGCACGGCGCGCCTGTACGTCGAGGACATCCTCCGGGCCATCGAGCGGATCGAAGCGTTCGTGGAGGGGATGGACGAGGACGCGTTCGCGCGCGACGAGAAGACGCAGTTCGCCGTCCTCCGCGCCTTCGAGTCCTGACCGTCCTGGGCCGCTAGCGCGCGACGGTGAGCCGCCCCCCTCCTTCCCCCTGCGCTCGCCGCGCGGGCGGCCCGTTTGCCTGACGGGATGGCAGGTTTTCCTGACCGGATGTCGCCTCCGCCACCCCGGATGCCGCATTCCGCACCCCGGATGCGGTTTTCCGGAGCCCGGATGGGGCATTCCGGGCAGCGGATGTCACTCTCGCCGGGCCGGATGTCACCTCCCGGGGGTCGGATGCGACGTTCCCCGCCCCAGATGGCCCATTCGCCGGGGCGGGTGCCCTTTCCGGCGTTCTGGGGGGCCGTCAGCGGAGCACGGTGAGGGGGCGGCTGGCGCTCGCGCCCTCCCCCCTCGCGCGGACGAAGTAGACGCCCGGCGGGAGGGCCGCGCGACGCACCGTGAAGGCGTGGGGCCCTGCCGCGAGGGGGCCGTCGTGGAGGGGGGCCACGCGCCGCCCGAGCGCGTCGTAGACGGCGACCTCGACGGGAGACGGGCGCGTCAGCGTGAGGGTGACGGTGGCCGCGCCGCGGGCGGGGTTCGGCGAGACTGAGAGGGTGAGCGGGCTGGCCGGCACCTCAGGCTCGGTAGAGGTCGTGGGGGGCGACCCGAACACGTACACGCTCCCGGCCTCCTCGACCTCCGGCGAGCCCGGGAGGTCCGTCGCCGGGGCTCCCACGAACGCGTGCGTTTGAGAGAGCGCCACCGAGAATCCGAAGTCGAGCCGCTCCGGCGGGGGCACCCCGCTCGTGAGCCGGGCCGGCTGCCCCCACGCGCCGCCCGGCTGCCGCACGAAAAGGAACGCGGCCTCCTGGATGGAGGGCTCCTGCGAGAGCGTGCCCACGAGGGCGCGGACCTGCTGCGGATCGCCCGGCACGCCGCCCGGGCTGGGCTCGCCGCCGGGATAGACCGCCACGCTCTGCCCGAAGTTCAGCCCGCTCCCGGAGGGGCTCGCGCGGAGGACAGCCTCCTCGGTCCAGATGTACCCACCCTGCCCGTCGGGCGCGCGGCGGAACGCGTAGGCACGGCCGGCCTGGCTCGCCGCCTCCGGCGCCGTGGCGACGGCAACGAGGGTGTCGGTGGGCGCCCCGCCGGGGCTGGGGAGCGGGACGGCATCGGCACACCCGAAGGCGTCGTGG
>DASPKS010000161.1:0-4428 GCA_035628035.1 Rubricoccaceae bacterium | reverse complement strand
TTCGCGCGAACGAAGGGAGCGGGCTGTGGCTCCGGCTCGACCCCGAGCGTCGCGCGCCCGACGGGGCGAACACCGTCTGGAACACCCTCTTTGCGGGCAACGCCATGCACCCAACAGGCGAGGGGCGGGAGGTGATGATCGAGGGGGAGTCGCCTGCGCACCTCCGCACCAACCGCCTCGACGGGAACGGCTACGTCCGCCACCGGCGCGACGATTGGCGGACCTCGACGTTCTACCTCCACCCAGTAGTGGGCGCAGAGGCGGGGTTCCGGGGCAGCGACCTCCGCACGTGGCAGCGCCTGACCGGCAGCGACGCCCACGCGGTCCTGCTCGACGCTTCGCCTCGCTCCGCGCCTCGGGCCCGGCTGGTGCCTCCCGTGGACGGTGTCGGCGCTCCGGCCGCCCCGCTGCAGCCGGCACCCCGCATCGGGGCTGGGCCCGAGCTGGGTGCCACCGGCCGCGACTGAGACACCAAAGCCCTCCGGGCCGTCTGGTGTAACGACGGCATTGCGATCCCAACGGGTGTTATAGCGTACGGGCAGGGGGTATGGTTTGCGTGCGGGCATGGGGGCCCTTCTGCCTCGCAGCGTCTATGAACACGCTCGTCCTGCTCCAGGAGCACCCCTTCGCCGAGCGCGTCGCCCTCGCGCGCTCGCGGGCGACGGAGTTCGCGCAGCGGTGGCTCGCGAACGCCGTCGTGCTGGCAGGGTTCGAGGCGGGCGCCCTCGCGCTGTCGCTGCTGGTGGCCGGCCTCATCCGCGCCGGGTGGGCGCCCGACGCGGCGATGGTCGTGGGCTGGGGGTGGGTGGTGATCCCGCTCTACCTTGCGGGCGCATCCATGGCGCGGCTGCTGCCGGGGTGGGGGATGGGCTCCGTCGAGGAGTTGCGGCGGATCGTGCTCCTCCTGCTCGGCGTCTTTGGGCTCGTCATCGCCGGGCTGTGGCTTTCGGGGCCTGGCCCCGGCCCGCTCGGGGTGAGCAGCCGCCTCACGCTCGGGCTCGGCGGCCTCTTCGCCCTCTTCGCCGTGCCGCTGGCGCGCGTGGTGGCGAAGGGCGCCCTCGTAGAGTGGGACGCGTGGGGCGTGCCCGTCGTCGTGTACGGGGCCGGCCACGCGGGCGCGCTCGTCGTTCGTCAGCTCCAGGAGGAGCGCGGGCTCGGCTACACCCCCGTCGCCGTGTTCGACGACGACCGCACGCGGTGGGGCGACTTCCTCGACACCGTCCCCATCGTGGGGGGGACCGACCGCGTGACGACCGAGGCCGCCGTGGCGATCCTCGCGATGCCCGAGCACGAGCGCGCCCGCCAGATCGAGATCCTCGAAGGGCCCCTGACCTGCTACCGCACCGTTCTCGTCATCCCTGACCTCATCGAGGCGCCCTCCCTGTGGGTGAAGCCACGCGACCTCGCAGGGCTTCTCGGGCTCGAGATCTCCTCGAACCTCACCCGCCCCTTCCCCCGCCTCGCCAAGCGGGCGTTCGACCTCGCAGCGGTTCTCCTCACGGCGCCGCTGTGGCTCCCCCTCGTGGGGCTCGCCGCCGCGCTCGTCTGGATCGAAGACCGCCACAGCCCGCTGTTCCGGCAGGTCCGCGTGGGCCAGGACGGCCGCCTCTTCGAGACGTTCAAGCTCCGCACGATGGTGCCCGACGCCGACGCTGCCCTCCAGCGCGCGCTCGACGCCGACCCCGCCCTCCGCGCCGAGTGGGAGACGTTCTTCAAGCTGGAGCGCGACCCCCGCATCACCCGCCTCGGCGCGCTCCTCCGCCGGACGAGCCTCGACGAGCTCCCGCAGCTGTTCAACGTGCTCCGCGGCGAGATGAGCCTCGTCGGGCCGCGCCCCCTCCCGCGCTACCACCACCTCGAGCTGCCGCCGCGCGTGCGAGAGCTGCGCGAGCGGGTCCGCCCCGGGATCACGGGGCTGTGGCAGGTGATGGGCCGCTCCGACCTCGGGACCGAGGGGATGGAGCGGTGGGACCCCTACTACGTCCGCAACTGGTCGCTCTGGCTCGACGCCGTCGTGCTCGTGCGCACGCTCCGCGTCATCGCCCGCCGCGACGGGGCCTACTGAGCGCGCTCCGCCTGGCGCGAGCAGCACTCCGCCGAGAAGGACGAGCACTCCGACCGGAGCGGACGCCTCTCCGCTCGCAGCGGAGAATGCTCCGGGCCTCCAGACGATGCTCCGCTGTCGGCGGAGGCTCCTGCGGCGCCCGCGGGAGGCACTCCGGGCGCGGCGAGCGGTACTCCGGTGCCCCCGGAGAGGTCTCCGCGACGAGCGGAGAAGCCGCTAGAGGGATGGAAGGACAGGGAGTGTGACGAAGGGCTGGCACGGGGGGAGCCCGAGAATGGGCTATCCCTGGCGAACCAACCCCGCGCGCTATGTCCGCCCCCCGCCTGAACCCCCTCAGCCGCCGCCCCCGCAGCCGCCGCCTCGTCGTGGCCGTGCGCGGCGCCGCCGGCACCGGCAAGAGCGTCTTCGCGGCCTCGCTGGCCGACGCCGGCCTCGGCCGCCTCTGCTTCTTCGACACCGAGCGGAAGGCCCGCTTCCTCCCCGGCGCCGACGGCGCCCGCTTCGACGCCCTCGAGATCGAGCACGCCGACGAGCTGCCCGAGTTCGTGGACTGGGCGCTCGGCCCCGAGGGCCAGGCCCAGGGCTACGGCTGCTACGCCCTCGACTCGTGGGCGATGTACTTCGGGCGGAAGCACCGCGCCTCCGTCGAGGCCGTCCGCGCCCGCACGGGCGACCCGCTCGCCAAGCCCTCCGCCGACGACCTCCGCAACGACCAGCTCGTCCTCCAGGAGGTCCTCCGCCGCCTCTGCGTGGACGCCGGCGCGTGCGTCGTCATCACCGACCAGATCGCCGCCAAGGGCGAGGAGGACCGCGAGGAGAACGAGATGGGCCGCGTCCTCCCGATGACGGCCTCCGGCCTCGAGTACTTCGTCGACGTGATGCTGGAGCTGTCGGTGCGGATGGACGGGTTCGAGCCCGTCCGCGTGGCGCGCGTGGTGAAGTCGAACGCGCCCGACCTCCCCGTCGGGACGGAGTTCGAGAACCCCACGTTCGCCGACCTCCTCGCGCGCCTCGGGGAAGGCCCGCAGCCCGTCGAGGTGCCGGCTACGGTGGAGGAGGTGGCGCCCGAAGTGCCCGTCGTCACCGAGGGTCCGTCCCTCGACGACCTCCTCTTCGCGGCGGCGAACTACGGGCTCGACCGCGCCGCCGTCGTCCTCGCCGCGCGCCACTACTGCGGCACGCCCGACCTGGAGCGGCTCACGGAGGCGCAGATCGAGCAGCTCCTCGCACGGATGCACGCCCGCTACGCGCCCTCCGGCGACGGCGCCTCGTCGAACGCCTCCGAGATCGCGGCCCGCACGCCGCGTCGCGGCCGCAAGGCGGCCTGAGCTCGGAGAAGGCCCCGAAGGGGAGCAGGCCCGGTCAGCCCGGCGCCTGCTCCCCTTCCGCTTGCTCGGCCGTGAGCCGGTCGAGCGTCGCCTCCAGGTCGGCGATCTGCTCGAACGTCATGGCGTCGGCGCCGCGCCAGCCGATCCGCCCGTCGGGCGCGGCGAGGACGACGAGCACGGCGTCGGGCTTCTTCACCCCGAGCTTCTTGAGGAAGCGGTCGCGGTCCACGAAGAGCGGGATGGTGCGGGCGCGCTCGGCCTCGTCCTCAGCCTGGAGCTGGATGCCGTACGAGACGAGGGGGCGCGCGAAGTTCAGCCCCTTCTCCACGAGGGGGCACTCGTAGGCCGCGAGCTTCCGGTCGGCCGCGAGGCGCTCGGCGAGGCGGATCCACTGGTCGGCCAGCGGGTCGTCCTCGTTGCGGAAGGTGAGGACGACGAGGTTCCAGGGCGCGGCGAAGGCGCTCGGGAGCGAGAGGGCTTCGCCCGTGAGGGTGATGCCCTCGACCTCAGGGAAGCGCACGTCGTCGGTCTTGCGTCGTCCGAACATGGGATAGCTCAGCGGCCCGCGTCGGCGGTGCCAGCGCGGAGGGAGTCGAGGATGTTGAGGTAGCTGGAGAACCGCTCCTCGCTAATGGTGCCCTCCGCCACAGCGTCGGCGACGGCGCAGCCCGGCTCGTGGTCGTGCGTGCAGTCAGGATACCGGCACTCGCCGATGAACGGGCGCATCTCGACGAAGTATCCCGAGAGCTCCTCCGGCGCGATCCCGGCGAGCCCGAACTCGCGGAGGCCGGGCGTGTCCGCGACGTAGCCGCCGTCCGTGAGGGGGTACAGGGTCGCAAACGTCGTTGTGTGGGTGCCCTTGCGCGTCTTCTGGCTGATCTCGCCCGTCTTGAGGTCGAGCGCGGGATCTACCACGTTGAGGAGGGTGGACTTCCCCACACCCGACGGCCCGGCCACAACGCTCGTCTTGTTCTGGAGGTGCACGCGGAAGTCCTCTACGCCGTCGCCCTCGCGGGCGCTCGTGAGGAGGACAGG
>DASPKS010000160.1:0-10368 GCA_035628035.1 Rubricoccaceae bacterium | reverse complement strand
AGGTCGCCCACGAGCGAGGCCACGACGGCGCCGAGCGTGCCGAAGCCCGCAATCACCATCGTGCCGAGCCCGCGCCGCTCGCGGTGCAGCAGCTCCGAGACGAGCGTGACGCCCGCGCCGAGCTCGCCGGCCAGCCCGACCCCCGCCACGAACCGGAGCGCGGCGTACACCGGGATGGAGGTGACGGCGGCGTTGGCGAGGTTCGCCAGCGAGTAGAGGAGGATCGACCCGAAGAGGACCGACTTCCGCCCCCGGAGGTCGCCGAGGATGCCCCAGAGGAGCCCGCCCGCGAGGAGCCCGAGCATTTGGCTGTCGAGCAGCAGCACGCCGACGCGTCGCACGTCGTCGCCCGTCACGCCGAGCGACTGGAGGCTCGGCACGCGGACGATCCCGAACAGCAGGAGGTCGTAGATGTCGACGAAGTACCCGAGCGCGGCGACGATCACCGCCAGCCGGGCGGCGCGGTGGGGCAAAGCGAGCGGCGGGGACTCCACGGCGGGCGCGAGGAGGAGGGACGCGCCAACCTAGAGCCCCCGCTGCATATGGGGCAAGCTCATCAGGGAAGCCGTGACGGCCGTTCAGTTCGTCGTGACGTCCACCAGCTCTAGGCGCTCGTCGCCTTCTTCCTCTAGGACGAGGCCGACGCCGGAGCAGTAGACCTTGTGCTCCAGCACATCCGGCTCGAGCGGTGTCGTGTCGCGCGTGCGGACGCAGGCAGTGAAGCTCCCATAGGGGACGCTCGCGTTCGCGCTCGTGCTGACGACCTCGCCGCGGTCCTCGGCCTCGCCTTCGTAGAACTCCTGGTAGTACGCCTGCCCGACCGCGGGGTGTGCTGGCATGAGGATGCCCGCGCGGGCGCCGTCCACGCCGGCCTCCCACGAGCCGGCCCGGCTCACGCACTCGCCGTTCTCGATCTCGCACGTGTCCTCGCCGAGGTACCACACGTTGCCGTCGGCGTCCTGGGCGAACCAGTCGAAGGTGTCCTCGACGAGCTCCCCATCGAGGTACTCGCGGTCGCGCACGATGCGGGCCGCGACGCCCGCCACCACGCGGGTGCTGTCGGTCACCTCGACGACGACCACCTCCAGCCCCTCGTCCGTCTCTTTCTCGTAGCGGAACGTCGTGCCGGGCGCGAGGGGGAAGAACGGGTTCGTGATGTCACTGACGAACGCCGACGGGTCGAACGCGGGGGCATACGTGACCTCGAAGTCGCCCGTGGGGTCCGTATCGCAGGCCGGGAGGAGGGCAGCGAGGGCGATCAGGAGCTGCGCGCGGCAGAGAAAGAACGACATGGCACCAGGGAGCTGGTAGGAGGAGTCCGGTGGGCGGGGAGGGATTTTAACCCCCGGCCCCGCGTGTAGGGCAGGTGCTCTGAACCGCGGAGCTACCCGCATCGAGACACATAGGGCGAGCCTCTCCCGCAAACGCCCTCAGCGCTCAATGTCGCGGAACGTTCGCAAGAAGGCGGCGAGTGTTTCCCGGCCCCCCTCCATCTCCACGACGAGGTCGCCGATCCGGCCCACCACATGGCGTGATCGGACGAGGGCCTCTAGCTCGGCGAAGGCGAGGGCGTACTGCAGCATCAACTCATGCCCTGCGTGGCTCCGGGAAATCTGGCGGCTCACGAGGCGGGTCTCGATGAGGACTCCGTCGGCCTCCAGGACGAGCGGGCGTCCTGGGGCGGGCCCATCGTCGGGCTCGTCCATGAGCGTGGTGAGCGTGAGGTCAACGACGGGAGGCGTGCACAGCGCGTCGCCCGGGCACGCCGCACGGAGCCTCACGTCGGCCTCGTAGAGGACCTCGCCCTCCGCGAACGAGGTGAGCAGCGCCACCTGGAAGGGCTGGGTCGATATGCTCGTGCTGTCGGTCGCGGGGTCGTAGCGCTGCTCGATGCGGGGATCACTCCGCAGAAGCGGGCGGACCATCCGGGGAATGCACCCAGTTCCGAGGAGGAGGGCCAGCATAAGGGCCAGGACGCCAACGGCCAGGGTGGAGCGGTTCATAGGCATTCGCGTAAGCGCGGGGGCTCCATCAACGACCTACAGCCGGGCGAAGTGCCGGAAGGACGCAAGGAGACGCGGCGCCTTCTCCGCTAAGAGTGCCACCACCGCCACCGACGAGCCCCGCGAGGTCAGCTTACGCGAGCCGGTAGATCGTGACGGCCTCGCGGCGCCCCTTCACCGTCACGCGGCCAAGCTGCTCGGCCGGGGGCCGGGGCTCCTTGAGGCGATGCCAGACCGCCTCCGAGATGAGGAGCTGGGAATCGGCTTTCTTGTTGTGCTGCTCGATCCGCGCGGCCACGTTCACCACGTCGCCCGTCACCTTGTACTCCTTGTGCGAGGCCGAGCCGACGGTGCCCGCCACCACCATCCCGGCGTGCAGCCCGATCCCGATGCGGGTGGGCGGCAACTCCCCGGCGGCGCATGCCTGCTCCACCGACGCCACGATCGCCAGCGCGGCGTCGACGGCGTTCTGGCTCTCATTGCCGTGGGCGACCGGCGCCCCGAAGATCGCCATGAACCCGTCGCCGAGGAGTTGGTGCACGATGCCGTAGTGGCGGCCGACGTGCCCGATGGAGAGGTTGAAGACGGCGTCGAGGTAGGCCACCACCTGCTCCGGCGGCCACGCCTCCGCGCGCTCGCTGAACCCCCGGATATCCAGGAACATCACGCACACCTCCGCGCGGCGGCTCGACGCATCGGCCCCGCTGCGCAGGAGCTCCTTCACGGCGGCGGGCGCCGTGTGCGGTCCGAAGAGGCGGAGCACCTCCCGCTGCTCCTCCGCCAGCCGCTTCCGCTCGACCCCCTGCGCCGACTGCGCCGCGAGGTTGCCGAGGAGCCGGGCGTCGTCGTCGGTGAAGCCGCCGGGGGCGGGGCTGTTGTAGTGGGCGAGGACCCCGATGAGCCGCCCGCCGGCGAGCATCGGCACGGCGAGGACGTTGTCGACCGCGTCGGGCCAGCGGTCCCCGGGAAGGCTCGCGTCACGGGGCGGGTCAGCGACGAGGAGCGGGCGGCGGAACCGCTGGAGCCAGCTGACCGCTTTGAGGCTGGGGCGGAGCACCTCGTGCTCGGCTTGCGTGGCCGCCGAGCGGAGCAGCGTGGGCGGGCTGTCGTCCCCGGGCGCCGGCTCCTCCACGAGCACGATGACGCCCTGGGTGGCGCCGGTGGCGCGGCAGGTGCGGCGGACGAGCCCCTCCAGGGCTGCCTGTAGGTCCTCGGCCTCGTTCAGCAGCGTCGCCGCTTCGTTGAGGAGGGAGAGCTCCTCGACGACACGCCGAAGCCGCGCGTTCTCCTCGCGGAGCGCCTCGGTCATCTCGGGGGAGCTGTCAGGCACGAACAACCTCGATGCTGCGTTCGGCTTGCTATCTCGGCCTCGCCGGTGGTCTTCCCGTCACTGGCCTTTGGCGCGGCTTGGTACAAAGGAATACTCGGGTGGGCGGTGAGGGATTTGAACCCCCGACCTTCCGGGTGTAAGCCGGACGCTCTGAACCGCTGAGCTAACCGCCCCGAAACACAAACGGCGAGCCGGGAGGGGCTCGCCGCCTGGAGCGGGAAACGGGATTCGAACCCGCGACCCTCAGCTTGGGAAGCTGATGCTCTACCAACTGAGCTATTCCCGCGGAAGGGCCGAAAATCTACGCGCGCGGGTGCCCCGAAGTCAAGGTGAGTTCACGAACCGCGCGGGGGTCCGCCGTATCTTCGCGCGCTGCGCCGCCCCCAGATTCTGCGCTGACCGGGCGGCTTTTTTACGCCCGAGACGCCCCCTCCGATGAAGCGAACCTACCAGCCCAGCCGCCGCAAGCGCGCCGCCACGCACGGCTTCCGCACGCGGATGGAGACCCCGAACGGCCGCGCCGTCCTCGCGCGCCGCCGCGCGAAGGGCCGCCACGCCCTCACCGTCAGCGACACGAAGTCGGGCAAGTGAGCCCGGAGGGCCGCGCGCCGGGGGAGCGCCTCCGCTTCCCGCGCGCGCTCCGCCTCAAGCGCCGCCGGCTCATCCGGCCCCTCTTCGAGCGCGAGCGCGCCGACGTCGGCCGCCTGAACGCCGGCACGGTGCAGGTCCGGTACCGTCTCGTCCCCCGCGCGGAAGCGGGCGCCGACACCCCCCTCCAGGTGGGCTTCGCGCCCGGACGCGCCGCGCGGACGAAGGTCGGCCGCAACCGGATCCGGCGGTTGATGCGCGAGGGCTGGCGCCTCCACCAGGCCCCCCTCCTCGCCCTGCTTGCTCAGCGCCCGGAGACCACCCTCACCGCCTTCGTCCTCTTCCGCGGCCGCGAGGACGCCCCCGCCGAAGCCCTCCGCCGCGACCTCCCTGCCGCCCTCGCCCGCCTTACGGAGCGCCTCGCCGCGCCCAACGTGAACTTGTAGCGCGAAGGAACGCACCCCCGGCCGCTCCGTATCGCCCGCCTCTAAACCGCTCTATTCCATTGGATCAAGGACAGGGAGGAGTTGACCGCAGCGCGCTCATCGGCATCCTGCTGATCTCCGTGATCTTCGGGCTGTGGATGGTGTGGAAGGCGCCCCAGCCGGCTTCGCCCGACGCGCCCGCCCCTGAGGCGACGACCGCCGCCGACGAGCCGGAAGAGACCGAAGCCGGACGCCCGCTCCAGGCGCCGACCGACTCCGCCTTCGCCGCCGCGCTGGCGGGCGAGAACCGCCCCGTCGTCGTAGAGACCGACCTGTACCGGGCGGTGTTCTCCACGCAGGGCGCCACGCTCCGCTCGTTCCAGCTCAAGCGCTACCGCCGCGCGGGCGTCGAGGCGCCGGTCGAGCTGGTGGCCGACACCGCCGGGGCGCTCGGCGTGGTGTTCGCGCCGCCTCAGGGGAGCTTCGTCGACACCCGCGCGCTCCACTTCCGCGCGCCCGCCACCGACACCCTCCGCGTCGCCAGCGCGCCGGCCGCGCTCGTGTTCGAGGCGCCCGTCGGGAACGGCGCGCTCCGCCTCACCTACGGGTTCGCGCCCGACAGCTACGAGGTGACCCTCCGCGTGGAGGCCGTCGGCACCGACGTGCTGGAGCGGGCCGGCGGCTACGAGCTGGCGTGGAACGGGGCGATCCCCCTCGCCGAGGACGACCCCGAACAGGAGGTGAACACCGCCGGGGCCTACCTCCGTAGCGGCGGCGAGACCGACCGCCGCCGCCTCTCGCGCGCCGGCGAGGCCGAGCCCATCGAGCGGACGGGCCGCGTGGACTGGGTCGCCGTCAAGACGAAGTACTTCGCGGCGGTGCTGCTGCCCGGCGAGGACACCGAGGGCGGCGTGCTCGAAGGCGCGCGTCGGGGCGAGCCGGGCCTGCCCGGCTTCGACCAGCACTACGCCGCGCGGCTCCAGATGCCCCGCCTCGCGCAGGGCGACGCCGACGCCTTCCGGCTCTACCTCGGCCCGATGGACCTCCAGCGGCTCGCCGCCTACCAGGTCGGCCTCTACGACATGGTGGACTTCGGGTTCGGCGAGACGCTCACGCGGCCCATCGCGCAGTTCGTCATTGCGCCCTCGTTCGCGCTGCTCTCGTCGTTCATCCCGAGCTACGGGATCGTCATCATCCTCTTCGCGCTGCTCGTCAAGATCGTGCTGTGGCCGCTCACGCGGTCGTCGCTCCGGAGCGCTGCGAAGATGCGCGAGCTCGCCCCGAAGATGGAGGCGCTCAAGGAGCGCTACGCCGACAACCCGCAGAAGCAGCAGGAGGAGATGATGAGCCTCTACCGCTCGGAGGGGGTCAACCCCCTGGGCGGCTGCCTCCCGATGCTCCTCCAGTACCCCATCCTCATCGCGCTCTGGCAGTTCTTCCAGAGCACGCTGGTGCTGCGGCAGGAGAGCTTCCTTTGGGCGCGCGACCTCTCCGCGCCCGACGTCATCCTCGAGCTCCCCTTCCCGATCCCGCTTTATGGCGACTTCGTGGCGGGCTTCACGCTGCTCATGGGGATCTCGATGATCCTCCAGATGAAGCTCTCGATGCCGGCCGCGACGGGCCCGCAGGCCGCGCAGCAGAAGGTGTTCCTGTACGTGCTGCCGGCGATGTTCTTCCTCTTCTTCAACCGGCTGCCAGCGGGGCTGAGCCTCTATTACCTCGCCTTCAACGTGTTCTCCATCGTGCAGCAGCGGTGGACGAACCAGCACCTCCACGCCGAGCGCGCGGCGAAGGCGGCGGCCGGAGCAAGCCCGCCCTCGCGCAATGGCCGCCCGAGCGCCAACGGTCGGCCCGCCGCGAAAGCGGGCGCCGGCAAGCGCGCCCGCTGATCGGACCGCCACCGACGACACCACGAGGGGCGGCCTGCGGGCCGCCCTTCTGCTTTCTGCGCGATGCACCCCACCGACACGATTGCCGCGCTGGCGACGGCGCGCGGGGCGGCCGCCCTCGCCGTCGTGCGCGTCTCCGGGCCGGAGGCCGTGCGCATCGCCGCGTCGCGCTTCGAGGGGGCCAACCTCACAGGGGTGCCGAGCCACACCGCGCACGTCGGATTTTTCCTCGATGAGGAAGGCCACCGGCTCGACCAGGTGGTAGCGACGGTCTTCCGTGCGCCGCGCTCCTCGACGGGCGAGGACGTGGTGGAGGTGACGTGCCACGGCGGCGACCTCGCGCCGCAGCTCGTCCTCCGGAGCCTCCTCGACGCGGGCGCGCGGCCCGCCGCGCCGGGCGAGTTCACCCAGCGCGCCTTCCTCCATGGGAAGCTCGACCTCACGCAGGCCGAGGCTGTGGCCGACCTCATCCACGCGCGGTCGGGGCTGGCGCACCGCGTGGCGCTCGCCCACCTCCAGGGGCGCTACGGTGAGGCCGTTGGCCGCCTCCGCGCCGCGCTCGTCGAGACGACCGCGCTCGTGGAGCTGGAGCTGGACTTCTCCGAAGAGGACGTCGCCTTCGCCCACCGCGACGACCTCGCTGCGCTCCTCCAAGAAGCGGACCACCTCCTCACCACCCTCCTCGACTCCGCCCGGCTCGGCGCGCTCGTCCGCGACGGCGTGCGGGTCGTCCTCGGGGGGCGTCCCAACGCGGGCAAGAGCACACTCCTCAACGCGCTCCTCGGGCACGACCGCGCCATCGTGAGCGAGACGCCCGGCACCACGCGCGACGCCGTCGAGGCCGAGGGCGAGCTCGGCGGGCTCCGCTTCGTGTTCGTCGACACCGCCGGGCTCCGCGCCACCGCCGACGCCGTCGAGGCCGAGGGCGTGCGCCGCACCCACCGCGCCATCGCCGGCGCCGACGCGCTCGTCTATGTCTTCGACGCGACGGTGGGGCTGGACGAGGACGAGCAGGCGTTTCTGGATCGCCTCGCGGGAGAGAAGCCCGCGCTGCCAGTGGTCCCCGTGGCAAACAAGGTGGACCTCCTTCCTCCCGGCGGGGTGCAGTCCGGAGATGCCCTTGCGCTCTCCGCGCGCGAAGCCCTCGCCGAGCCTGCGCGACTCGCCTCCCTGCGCCAGGCGCTCCTCGACGCTGTCACGCCCGGGCTGGCCGACGCGGAGGGCTCGGGCGTCGTCGTCAACGAGCGGCAGCGGCGGCACCTCGCCGACGCGCACGAGGCCGTGCGCCGCGCGCAGGCCGCGCTCGACGCCGGGGTGAGCGGGGACCGCCTCGCGCTCGACCTCCGCGCCGCGCTCGGCGCGCTCGGCGCCGTCACCGGCGCCGTCACGAACGAGGACGTGCTCGACGCCATCTTCTCGCGGTTCTGCATCGGGAAGTAGGAGCCGCAAGGGCTAGGGACTTTCGAGGGCGCGCCGTAATCTTCGCGCGCCTTCACCCACCCGGCTGCTCACCCATGCGTACGCTGCTCCTGCTCTGCACCCTCCTGCTGTCGGCGTCCCCCGCCCTCGCACAGAACGTCCTCTCCGGCCTCGTCACCGGCAGCGACGGCACGCCGCTGCCCGGCGCCAACGTCGTCGAGCGCGGCACGGCCAACGGGACGACGACCGACGCCTACGGCCGCTACTCGATCCGCCTCGTGACACCCGAGCCGATCCTCATCGTCAGCTATGTCGGCTACCAGCGGCAGGAGATCCCCGTCGGCAACCAGACCACGCTCAACGTGATGCTGGAGGAGGGGATGGACCTCGGCGAGGTCGTCGTCGTCGGCTCGCGGAGTTACAACCGCTCCTCCACCGACACCCCCGTGGCCGTGGACGTGCTCGACGTGGCCGAGCTGGCGAACGACGCGGGCCAGGTCGAGATCAACCAGCTCCTCCAGTACGCCGCGCCGTCGTTCAACGCGAACCGCCAGAGCGGTGCCGACGGGAGCGACCACGTCGACCCGGCCACGCTCCGCGGGCTCGGGCCCGACCAGACGCTCGTCCTCATCAACGGGAAGCGGCGGCACCAGTCGTCGCTCATCAACATCTTCGGCTCGCGCGGGCGCGGCAACACCGGGACCGACCTCAACGCGATCCCCGTCTCGGCCATCGAGCGGATCGAGATCCTCCGCGACGGGGCCTCGGCGCAGTACGGCTCCGACGCCATTGCCGGCGTCATCAACATCGTCCTCAAGGACGACGTGGACGTGCTCTCGGCCAGCGCGATGGGCGGCGCCCACGAGGCCGGCTTCCGCGACGACCGCACCTTCGATGGCGAGCAGGTGCAGGTGGGCGTGAACTACGGCGTGCCCGTCGGCCCGCGCGGCGGCTTCCTCAACCTCACGTTCGACTACCTCTCGAAGGGCCGGACGAACCGCCCCGCCGACCCCGACGAGTTCTCGATCTACCGCCGGCAGTTCGGCGACGCCGAGCTCCAGAACTTCGCTGGCTTCTTCAATGCGAGCGCGCCGCTCGGCGGGCGGTCGAGCGTGTACGCCTTCGGCGGGCTGAACTACCGCGACACCGATGCCTACGCGTGGACGCGCGAGGCCGACAGCGACCGGAACGTGCCGGCGATCTACCCCAACGGGTTCGACCCCCGCATCCTCTCCGCCATCACCGACGCGTCGGTCTCGGCCGGGCTCCGCACGCGCGTGCGCGGGTGGGACGTCGACTTCAGCAACACCTTCGGCTCCAACCGCTTCCACTACTTCGTCGACGGCACGCTCAACGCCTCGCTGCTGGAGCGCTCCCCGACGCGGTTCGACGCGGGCGGCTTCCAGCTCTCCCAGAACACCTCGGGCATCGGCGCGAGCCGGTACTTCGGGGGCCTCCTTGCCGGGACCAACGTCGCCTTCGGGACGGAGTACCGCCTGGAGAACTACGCGATCTTCGCCGGCGAGGAGGCGTCGTGGCGCAACTACGGCGTCGTGGACTCCGTCGGCGCCGACGGCATCATCGTGCAGGTGGACACGCTCGGGCGGCCCGGCGGCGCGCAGGGCTTCCCCGGCTTCCGCCCCGACAACGAGGTCGACGAGACGCGCACGAACCTCGCCGGCTACGTCGACGCCGAGCTGAACGTGACGCGGCAGTTCATGGTGGCCGCCGCCGTGCGTGGCGAGCACTACTCCGACTTCGGCAACACGCTCACGGCGCGGCTCGCCTCCCGCTTCGCCGTCACGCCCAACCTCGCCTTCCGCGGCTCCGTCGGCACGGGCTTCCGTGCGCCGAGCCTCGCGCAGATCTACTTCAACACCACGTTCACTGACTTCGTCGGCGGTGTGCCGGTGGACAAGATCATCGCGCGGAACAACAGCCCGATCACGCGCGCGCTCGGCATCCCCGCCCTCACCGAGGAGCGGGCGCGCACGGCCAGCCTCGGGTTCGTCGGCTCCTACGGCGGCTTCACCGCCACAGTGGACGGGTACTACGTCGCCATCGACGACCGCATCGTGCTCACGGGCGCGTTCGGGTCCGACGACCCCGACATCGGCGACGAGCTGCAGGCGCTCGGCGTCGGCGCGGCGCAGTTCTTCACGAACGCCCTCGACACCGAGACGATGGGGCTCGACGTGATCCTCACCTACGGCCGCCGCTTCGGCCCGAACCACATGAGCGTCTCGTTCGCCGGCAACTTCAACGACATGGAGCTCGGCGACATCCAGACGAGCCCGCAGCTCGAAGGGCGCGAGGACATCTACTTCGGCCCGCGCGAGCAGGCGTTCCTCCTCGCCTCGGCCCCGCCGAGCAAGCTGAACCTCACGCTCGACTTCGAGCGCGGCCCCGTCTCGACGTCGGTTCGGTTCGTCCGCTTCGGCGAGATCACGCTGATCGACTGGCTCGACACCGAGGACGTGTACGAGGCGAGGCTCACCGCCGACGCCTCCGTCGGCTACGAGATGAGCGACGCAGTGCGCCTCACCGTCGGCGGTGCGAACCTCTTCGACACCTACCCGACGCGGCAGGACACCGAGACCGAGACGGGGGGGATGTGGGACGCCGTGCAGATGGGGTTCAGCGGGCGGTTCCTCTACGCCCGCCTCGGCGTGAACCTCTAAGCCGTCCGATCCCCTCGCGACATCGGGCGGGGC
>DASPKS010000159.1:0-7854 GCA_035628035.1 Rubricoccaceae bacterium | reverse complement strand
CAGCGCGGGTGTTCGCCGGCGCGGAGGTGGTCCGCGTCTATACCGCGGAGCGGATCGTGTACCCGTTCGTAGAGGGAGGGGTGGCCCTGTCCACGCCGGCCCCGCGCTGGCTCCGCCGTCTCCTCCGCTGACCTCCCGATGCGGCGCCTTCCCATGTTCCTCTGGGCGCTCTGGGCGAGCGCCGCCGTTGCGCAGGAGGCCCCGCCCTGCCCGGGGGGGATCGTGCTCACCCGCGCCGAGATCGAGACGGCGGGTCTCGTGTACCTCTCCGACCTCTTCCGCCTCCTCGCCCCGCTCCGACGCAGCACGCTCGACGCGCTCACGTGGCAGACCGCCGACGCCGCCGGGGTGCCCTTCGCCGAGCCCGCCGCGCTCGTGCTGGTGGACGGTGTGCCCGCCGACCTCGATTTCTTCGGCGAGGCGGACGTAGAGATGCTCGCAGTGCCGCTTCCGGAGATCGAACGCGTCGCGTACTGCCCGGCGCCCGCGCCGGCGGCCGGCGTGTGGGCCGGTCGTGGCATGCTCCTCCTCGAGACGCGGCGGGTGGCGCCGGGGCTGACTTCGCGGGGGACCTGGGTGATCGGTAACGAGATCGGCGACCCTGGCCCTTTCCGCTACGTTGAGGGCCGCGCAACGCCGAACGTGGACAAGTCGGGGCCCGATGGCGAAGCAGCTGTCCGGTACGAAGCCGGGCAGCTCGGCAGCGACGGGATGGGGCGGGCCCTCCGCGTGTATGCCACCGACCCCGCGCTTATGCCCCGCACCGCCACGGCGACGCAGCGGCTGGCCTCGAATGAGCGCATCGTGAGCGGGATGCTCCGGGGGAGCGCGGGCGGCACGCGCCGCCACGCGGCCGTCCTCGCGGGCCGCTACGTCTCCGACTTCTTCTTCCTCGAGGCGGCCGGGCGCGAGCTCCCGATTCGCCGGCTCGACGCCCACGCCGACGTCCTCGGGCCGGTCTTGGGCCTGCCCTTCCGATACCGCCTCGCGGGCCACCTCCAGAGCGCTGCCGACGAGGACAGCGAACTGGCCGCCTTCGACTTCGACTGGCACCGCAGCACGCTCACGGCTGCCGTGTACGACGGGGAGTCTGCCGACGCTCCGGGCTGGCGCTATGGCGCCTCCCTCACGCGCACGGACGCTTGGGGCTCCGGGCTGGACCACGGCTTTACGCTGGGCACCGCCTACGGGGGTATCCACTGGGCGCGCGGCCGGCTGCGCGGCCGCTCCACCGGCGCCCTTACCGCCACGGCCGCTGGCGTCGGCGTGAAGGCGACACAGGCGCTGGGGCTGGAAGGCCCCGCGCGCGCGCTTTGGCTCACGCTCTCTTTCGACCGGCGCCTGCCCGAGGAGGCGCCGGGCTACGGATTCTGGCGCGGCCGCGGCTTCACCGCCCTCGAGCGGCCGGCGGTGGCCTACGTGCAGCCGACCCCGCCACGACCCCGCACGGAGGCAGCGGCGCGGCTGGGCGGGCGCCTCGGCAGCGCGTCCCTGCGCGTGGAAGGCGGCGCCACGGCCTGGGCCGGGCGTGGCCTCTACACCGAGCGCGCAGCGCTCGGGCTGGTGGAGGACGCCACGGCCGCGGAGGGCATCGTGACTGCCGTGGCTGACGCGCGGGGCGGGGCGGTCGGGATGTGGGGGCAGGTGTGGTCTCGGCGGGGTCTGTGGGAAGCGTCGGTGGCCTACAGCTTCCTCGCCCCCGTCGGGGGCTCCGAGCCCTTCCGCGAGGCGTGGGCGCGCGTGCCGCGCCACCGCGCCGTCGCCGCCGCGGCCCTCCAGCTCGACCCCGGGTTCACCCTCCGCGCCGCGTTCGAGGCGCAGACCGCCACGCGCTGGCCCGGCTACGCCGCCGTGGCCGGCCGCACCACGCCCGACGGCTACGTCTACACCGACCGCACGCCCGCGCTCACGCTCCTCGACTTCGCCATCGAGAAGGGGCTGTGGGACCAGCGCGCCCGCGTGAGCCTCCTCTTCCGGAACCTCCTCAACGCGGAGGAGCGCTACCACCCCCTCGGGGCCGCGCTCGACTTCCGTCTCTTTGCCCGCGTCGCCGTGGCCCTTCGGGGGCCGCTGTGGGTGACGCTCCGTTCCGGAAGCGAGGACTGAAGGGACAGCGCAGGCCGAGCTCCCTCCGGAGGGGTTGGAGGGCGCGCTCGCACGTCCTTCCGAAGCAACGCGCTACTGCGATGTCCTCTCTCGGGATCTACCTCCTCGGCTTCCTCGTGTTCGTCGCCGGCGTGGCGATGGGCCTCCACCTCCTCGGCGTGCCCGCCGCCTGGATCGGCGTGGCCGGCGTCGTCCTCATCGGGATCGGCATGCTCTCGGGCGTGACCCGGATGCGCCGCCGCGACGCCTCGCCAGTGGAGTGAGCCCGCGCGGGCTCACTCGGTGAACCGGATCGTCACCGCGCTGTCGGCCTCGGCGCGGACGCCCTCGATGTCGCCGACGAGGCGACGGATCGACGTCGGCGACGGCTCGGCCTGCGTGCGCAGCCGCGCGAACGCCTCCGGGTCCTCGAGCAGCCGCTCGATGGCCGCCCCCATGTCCACGTCGTTGATGGTGACGGTGTTGCCTTCGTGGTAGTCGGCGTCGGTCTCGGTGATGGTGCCGTTGACTTCAACGTCGAAGGCGATCCGCATGTCGGTGAAGATCATCCGGAGGACGGGGGCCGTCCGCGCCAGCTCGGCCCGGAGGCTGTCGGAGTCGATCTCCCCGGGTTCCTCCGCGTCCTCGATCCCTTGCGGGAGGAGGACGCGGAGGGTGTTCACCGGCCCGCGCTCGTAGGTGAAGAGGATGGGCGCCTGCGGGAGGTCGGTGTCATCGTTCTCTTCGTCGTTGGCGAAGGCGAGGAGGTCCTCGTTGAACCGGAAGGTGAGCGCGTTCACGTCGTCGAAGGCGTAGCGCGCGCGGTACCCTTCCTCCCCATTCTCTCCTGTGTAGGGCTCGACCGAGACGAACCGCGCGCCGAGGCTGGCCGCACGGGCCTGGAGGAGGGAGTCGGAGTAGAGGGGGAGCGAGGTCCCCGTGCTGTCGGACGCGAACCCCTGGACCATCGCGAGGAATGAGGGGCTGAAGGTGACCGTCTCCTCGATCGTCCCGGACCCGTCGGCGTTGAGGCGGAGGATGGAGCGGGTCTGGAAACAGCCGGCGAGGACGAGCGCGCCGACGAAAACCCCGAAGGGCAACGCGGCGCGAAGGGCGAGGGCGAGCAGGCGGGGGGCGGGACGCATCGGGGGCGGGCGAGCGAGGCGCGCAAGGGTACGGCACGGGCGAGCCGGGCGCAAACAGAGCCCGGCGCGCTATCATCGGGCTGCCTCTCTCGCTGTCCTATGCGCATCGGCCTCCTCACCGGCGGCGGCGACTGCCCCGGCCTCAACGCCGTCCTCCGCGCCGTCACCAAGCGGCTCGTCCTCGGCCACGGCGCCGAGGTCGTCGGGTTCGAGGACGGGTTCCTCGGGCTCATCGAGCGGCGGGCCCGCCCGCTCACGTACCGCGACGCCTCCGGCATCCTCGCCCTCGGGGGGACGATCCTCGGCACGAGCAACCGCGCCAACCCGTTCGACTTCTACGGCGCCGACGGCGCCGACGTCTCGGATGAGGCCCTCGCCTACGCGCGCGACCTCGGCCTCAGCGCGCTCGTCGTGGTGGGCGGCGATGGGACGATGCAGATCGCGCACGGCCTCGGCGCGAAGGGGCTCCGCGTCGTCGGCATCCCGAAGACGATCGACAACGACCTCGCCGGGACCGACCGCACGTTCGGGTTCGACACGGCCGTCGCCATCGCCGCCGAGGCGCTCGACCGCCTCCACACGACGGCGCAGAGCCACCACCGCGTGATGATCGTCGAGACGATGGGGCGCTACGCCGGGTGGATCGCGCTCCACGCGGGCGTCGCCACCGGCGCCGACGTGATCCTCCTCCCGGAGTTCCCCTACGACCTCGACGAGGTGGTCCGCGTGTGCCGCGCGCGCGAGGCGGGCGGGCAGCGGTTCACCCTCATCTCGATGGCCGAGGGCGCGCACCCGGAGGGGGGCAGCCTCTCCGTGCAGAAGATCGTCGAGGGGTCGCCGGACCCGATCCGGCTCGGCGGCGCCTGCCAGCAGCTCGGCGGCGCGCTCGAGATGCACCTCCAGAGCGAGGTCCGCACGACGATCCTCGGGCACGTCCAGCGCGGGGGCACCCCGACGCCCTACGACCGCGTGCTCTCGACGCAGTTCGGCGTGGCCGCCGCCGACCTCGCCGCCGAGGCCGCGCAGGGCGGGCGCTCCGGGCTCATGGTAGCGCTACAGGGCGACGCGCTCACGACGGTGCCCCTGGCAGAGGTGGCCGGGAAGCAACGGCTCGTGGCGGCCGACGACCCGCTCGTCCGGGCCGCCCTCGGGGTGGGTACTTCCTTCGGGGTGGCGAGCTTCTCCTGATGGGCACCGAAGCGCGTGGCGGGCGTGAGACCGCCGACGTCTACCGGAGGGCTTCCTGATGCTCGTCTTCGTCACCGGCGCCACGGGGTTCGTCGGCACCTACGTCGTCCGCGCGCTCCTCGACCGGGGACACACTGTCCGCGCGCTCGTGCGGCCGGGCTCGGAGGCCAAGCTCGACGCGCGCGGCGACGACCGCGTGGAGGTCGCCCGCGGCGACGTGGCCGACGCGGCCTCCCTCACGGGCGACATCAATGGATGCGACGCCGTCGTCCACCTCGTCGGGATCATCGACGAGAGGCCATCGAAGGGGGTGACATTCGAGCGGGTGCACGTGGAGGGCACGGCGAACATGGTGGACGCGGCGCACGCGGCGGGCATCCAGCGGTTCGTCCACATGAGCGCGAACGGGGCGCGGCCCAGCGGGAACTCCCCGTACCAGACGACGAAGTGGCGCGCCGAGGAGCTCGTCCGCACGGGCGGGTTCGACCACTGGGTCATCTTCCGGCCGTCGATCCTCTTCGGCGACCCCGGCCCTGGGCGGCCCGAGTTCGCCACGCGCCTCCTCGCCACGCTCGTCGGCCCGTTCCCGGTGCTGCCCATCCTCGGCAACGGCCGCTACGCCCTCCAGCCCATCCACGTGGCCGCCGTCGCCGACGCGATGGCGCAGGCGGTGGACCTCAAGGCCGCGCACGAGCGGTCGTTCTGCGCGGCCGGCCGTGAGCGCCTCTCGTTCAACGAGGTGGTGGACCGCATCGCGCGCGGCGCGGGGCGGCGGAAGCGCCCGAAGGTGCACCTCCCGATGCCGCTCGCCCGCGCGATGGTGGGGACGGCCGGACGGGCGGGGTTGTTGCCGATCTCGCCGGCCCAGTTCGCCATGCTCGTCGAGAGCAACACGTGCGACCCGGCGGCCTTCTTCGAGACGTTCGGCGTCGAGACGCCGCCGTTCGACGCCGAGCACCTCGGCTACCTGCGAAGGCCAAAGGGTAAAGGCCGAAGGGCGAAGGGGGCACGCCGCCCTTAGCCTTTCCTTCAGTACCCCGACGGGGTAACGACGAGGCGGACGGGCGGGCGCGCGAGGCTCTCGTGGAGGCGCGCGTCGCGGGCGTCGTCCGGAACGGCCGCGACGAGGGCCGCCACGTCGGCCGAGGCGGTCGGCGCCGGCTCGAAGACGAACACGTAGGGGAGCGTGCCATCGTCGGCCGCCGCGGCGGGGTAGAGCACGCGGAGCATGGCGTAGGCGGCCTCGGCCTCCGGCGCGAGCGTGCCCGCCCCGGCGGCGTCGGTGAGCGCGGCCATGAGCGCGGCGACGGCGTCCTCGAAGTCGGCCTGCCGTTCGGCCTGCACGGCGTAGTGGACCACGACGACGGTGTCGCCCGGCGCGGCGAAGGCGACGTCGAGGACGAGGGGCTCGCCGTCGAGCGAGTCCGGTGGAGGGTCGTCCACCTGCGCGGCGGCAGGGGCGGCAGTCAGAAGGAGGGCCAGCGGGAGGAGGCGCATCCGGCGGCGTGTGGCGGCGCAGCAGATTACAGCCGTATGGAAGGGCGTGCTCGGAGAGGCCGCCCCGTATCTTGGCGGCGCCTCTCCCGCCCCGTATGCAGACCGCCCTCGACCTCGCGCCCCCCTCGGTCGGATCCGACCGGCCGCCCGTCTACGTCGCCATCGCCGGCAACATCGGTGCGGGGAAGAGCTCGCTCACGCAGGTGCTCGCCGACTACTTCGGGTGGCGGCCGTTCTTCGAGCGCGTCGACGACAACCCCTACCTGCCCGACTTCTACGCGGACATGCAGCGGTGGTCGTTCAACCTCCAGGTGTTCTTCCTCTCCAGCCGGTTCAAGCACCAGCGCGGGATCGAGGAGGCCGGCCAGCCCGTCGTCCAGGACCGCTCGATCTACGAGGACGCCGAGATCTTCGCGCGGAACCTCCACGAGATGGGGCTCATGGACGCGCGCGACTACGAGAACTACGTCGAGCTGTTCTCGATCATGACGGGGTACCTCCGCCGGCCCGACCTCCTCGTCTACCTCCGCGCGAGCGTGCCCACGCTCGTTCGACAGATCCAGGCGCGCGGGCGCGACTTTGAGGCGGCCATCCGCATCGACTACCTCGAGCGGCTCAACGGGCATTACGAGGACTGGATCGCGCGGTACGAGGGGCCCAAGCTCATCGTCGAGACGGACGGCCTCGACTTCGTGAACGTGCCCGCCGACCGGTTCGAGATCGTCAGTCGCATCGAGAGCCGGCTGTTCGGGCTGTTCCCAGTGCGGGGATGAGCGGAGGCGGAGGGAGGGGGCGCGCCGTCCTCGTCCTCGCCGTCCTCGTCGCGGGTGCGGCGCGGGCGCAAGCGCCCGACACCACGCGCGCCCGACCGGACTCACTCGCTACCCTCTTCGCGCCGGAAGCCCTGGAACCGGGACGGCCTATCGGCCGCGTCCCCGCGCTCACGCCCGCACTCGATCCTGAGGACCTGCTGCGTGACGCGCCGGCCACGTTCGCGTACGACCTCGGGATCGTCGGCGCGCCGGACGGCCTCGCCCTCGGCGGCCTCGACCCGCGCCGCCCGGCACTCACCCTCGACGGCCTCCCGCTCACGGACCTCTTCACCGAGCGGCCCCGCTACGACCTCCTCCCGTTCGACCTCCTCGACCGTCTGCGCCTCGGAGAGAGCCGCTTCGGGCGGCCCGGCGCCGTCGCTGCCACGACGCGTACGCTCCGCACCGGGCGCCCCCTGACGGAGCTGCGCTACCTCGCGGGCGGAAGCGGCGTGCAGTACGTCGGCGCCACGCACGCGCAGGCCCGCCGTGCCCCGCGCTTCCTCGCCCGCGAGGGGCGCCTCACCTTCCTCGCGCACGCGGCGGGCCGCCAGGCCGATGGCCCCTATACGGGCGGTGCCCTCAGCGGCTGGCACGCCCTCGCGCGGGTGGGGCTGCTCCGGACGGACCTCGCGGCCGATCTCACCTTCCACATGGCCAGCCGCCGGCTCGGCGCGCGTGAGGGCGTCTCGCCGGCGGGCGACTTCGACACGGTGTACGACCCACTCGTGGCGCGGGTCGAGGGGGCCTCCGCGCGGCGCGAGACCGTCCGCTCCACACTCGCCCTCACGCTGCACGCGCGTCTCCTCGGCGCCGCTCCGCTCGCGGCCTCGCTCTACGGGACGCGCCAGCACGAGCGATACACGCCCGGCGGTCCGGACACGCTCGAGGCGAAGGGCAACCGGCTGGGCCTCCGCCTCGCCCAGCCCTTCCGCGCGGGTGCCCACCGCCTCGCCCTCCGCCTCGACGCGTGGCGCGACGGTGCTCCGTGGGGGCGGAGCAATCCGTTGCCCGGCCTCTCCCCCGCCACGCAGGCGCACGCCACGCTGGCCGACTCGCTCTCCTTCGGGGGATGGCGTCTCGCGGCCGAGGCCGGCGCGCACGCTACCGGCGGCGATGTCTTCCCA
>DASPKS010000158.1:0-12713 GCA_035628035.1 Rubricoccaceae bacterium | reverse complement strand
TCCCGTCGAAGCGGTTGGTGCGGAGGTGGGCCGGCGATTCACCCTCGATCATGACCTCCCGCCCCTCCCCCGCCGGGTGCGTCGCGTTGCCTGCGAAGAGGTTGTTCCATACGGCGTTCGACCCCTCGGGCGCGCGGCGCGCGGGGTCGAGGCGAAGCCAGAGCCCGCTGCCCTCGTTCTCGCGCACCGTGTTGTGAGCGAACACGTTCTCGGATGCCGCCTGGGAGAGGAGGCCTGTCCCGCTCCAGGCTACGAACCGCGTCCCCTCGACCACGTTGTGCTGGACGAGCGTGCGCGTCGTGTTCAGCTCCAGCATGATCCCGGCCACGGCGTTCCGCTCGACGCGGCACCCCTCGATGGTGTTTCGGTCGTTGTCGCCGTCGAGCCATAGACCGGGGCCATCGTTATCAGCGACGTAGAGGCGGCGGAAGACGGTGTAGCGCGTGCCGGTGAACTTGGCGCCGCCGGCCTCCCAGAAGGGGTCGTACCCCTTCCAGTTGTTGCTCACGAGCGCGCCGTCCTCGAAGCGGCAGCCGTCGCACGACCCGCCGAGCCCGAGCTGACCGTTGTGGTCGGCGCGAAACCGGCGGAAGACGTGCCCGCGCCCGGAGCCGTCCATCCCGCGCCCGTTGGCCCATTCGACGGTCACGTCCTCGACAAGCCCGCCCTCGTGCCCGGCACAGTAGGCCGCATTCTGCGCGTAGTTGGCCGCGTGACGGAACGTGAGCCCAACGACCCGTAGCCACCCTGGCGTGCCCGCGTCGCCGCAGGTGGGGAACGGATCGGCCCCCAGCGGGCGAAACAGCTCCGGCCGCCGGGCGGCTTCGAGAAGGCGGAAAGCCGTCGGTGGCCGGTCACCAGGAAAACGGACGATGAGGGCCCGAGGCGCCTCCGCCGAGCCATCCACCCAGAACGTGCCTGGGCGGAGGTCTTCTCGATGGACGACTGCACGGAGCACATCGCCATCGGCTACGACGATCTCGCGGCGGAAAACGGGATCGGGGTCGTAGACGAGCAGTGGCTCTGTCCACGCGTGGCGCCACGCCGCACCATCGCGCGTCCAAGGACCTGGCAGCGGGTCGGCACCGGTCACGACGACGGTGTCGGCGGGGTAGGCGGCGTAGGTGACGCGGCGATCCGGCCCCGTTCCGCCTTCCCGCGGCTCGATGGCCTCCCGGTAGACGCCGCTCCGGATGAGCACGGCGTCGCCGGGGCGGAGCATGCCGCGCGCAGCAGCGCGCGAGATCGTCCGCCAGGGTCGCGCACGGGTGCCAGGGTTCGCGTCGGAGGCGCTGGGGTGCCGCTGGTCCACCCAGAACACGCGCCCGCCTGGCGCCACGAACGCCTCCTCGGCCGGCACGCAGCGCCCGGCGTCGTCGCGCCAGGTGCCCGCGGGGCACGCGCTGGGCTGCGCGCGGGTGCAGCCGGCCGCGAGAACCCCGAAGGGCAACGCGAAGCGAAGGAGCGCCGCCCCCGCGAGGCCGCGGATCACCAGACGAGCTTCCGGCACGTGAACGCCTCCGCGTAGCGCGCCGCCGCCTCCACGCCGCGGAGCCGCATGAGCCCGCGAAAGGTCTCCTCGGTAAACCACGGCTTCGTCCGCTGCGTGGGGAAGTGCTCCAAGAGGAGTACCGCCTTCCGCTCGGCCGTCTCCGCGTCGAGGGCTACGTAGCCGTTCGGCTGGCCGAGGTCGCCGTCCCACTTGGGGACCTCGTACTCCGCGATGGCCGCGCCGCCCCGGAACGTATTCCACGTCAGGTCGGAGACGAGGCGGTGGTCCTGGTGGCGGTCCTCGCGGGCGTGCGTAAAGACGAGGTGGGGGTCGAAGTCTCTCAGCTCGGTCTCGAAGGCGTCTTTGATGACCGCCCCCTCGAACGGGAAGTACCCGTCCTGGAACCCGGACACGGTGATCTGTGCGGCGGCAGCCCTTTCGAGGAACGCTTCCGCGCTCGCCTCGGCCTCGTCGGCCCGCGGCGTCCCCGATCCCGAGAGTACGACCCAGCGCACGCGCACGTGGGGGCGTTCAGCCAGCAGGCGCAGCACGGTCCCGCCGCACCCGATCTCGATGTCGTCGGCGTGCGCGCCGAGGCAGAGGAGCCGCAGCGGCGCCTCCGCCGAGCGGCCGAGCATATCGGGGAGGCCGAGCATGGGGTCAGGCTGGAAGGGCCGAGGCTACCTCCGGCAGGCCGTCGCCGCTGGACGACGGGCCGTAGGACTCGCGCGGCGGGCGGTTCCACACCTCCCACGGGGCGTCGCCCGCGTGGTGGATGTCCTCCAGCAGCCGCTTCTCCTTGAACGTGTCCATGCACGCCCAGAACCCGTCGTAGCGGTAGGTCACGAGGTCGCCGGCGGCGGCCATCCGCTGGAACGGCTCGTGGAGGAGCTCCTCGCCGGGCCGGATGTAGTCGAACACGCGCTGGTGGAAGGCAAAGAACCCGCCGTTGATGCGGAGCCCAATCTCGGTGACGTGCGTGATGTCGGTCACGCGTCCCTCGCCGTCGGCTCGGATGACGTGGCTGGTGTAGTTGGGGCGGACGCCGAGGAAGCATGCCGCCGCGCCGGTCCGCTCGCGGTGGGCGACGAGGTCGTCGAGCGGGGCGTCGGTCACGCCGTCGGAGTAGTTGGCGAGGAAGACTTCCTCCCCTTCGAGATAGGGCCGCACGGCCAGCAGGCGCTCGCCGACGCAGGCGTTGAGCCCGGTGTCGACGAACGTGATCCGCCAGTCGTCGAGGTCGGACGAGAGGAGCGACACCTTCCCGCCGTCGAGGACGAAGTCGTTCGAGCGCGTCTCGTCGTAGCGGACGAAGTAGTCCTTGATCTGGTCGCCGCCGTGGCCGAGGCAGAGAATGAAGTCCTTGTGGCCGTAGTGCGCGTAGTACTTCATCACGTGCCAGAGCACGGGGCGGTAGCCGATGCACACCATCGGCTTGGGGATGGGACCAGAGTGGTCCTTGATCCGCATCCCCTCCCCTCCGCAAAAGAGCACGACTTTCATGGGTCCGCAGTCAGAGTTTCGGTGGTCCGCTCAGCAGAAGCGGCGGAAGACGGGCTTGACGGAACGCCCGTGCAGGTAATGCTCGATGCCATCGGCAAGGGCCGCCCGGTAAACGGCCAGCGCAGCGGCGAAAGCATCGACGGTCCGGTCCATCGCATCGTCGTCGTGTGCCGTCGAGACGACGAGCGAGGGAGCAAGCACCCCGCGCTTCGTGAGCTCCTGGAGGAGCAGCGTGCGGAAGGCCTGCGAGGGCTTCCCATCGGCGTCGCGGGTGACGTAGACGAGGTTGCAGTCGCGCCCGAGGACCTCCACGAACCCCTCCAGCCCGGCCGCCGCGACCTCGGATTCGACGCCCGCGCGAAGCCGCGCGCCGCGCTCGTGCAGTTGGCCGATTACGTCCTCCTCCGCGTAGATACACATGGTCTCGGCGGCCGCTGCAAGCGCGTGTGTCTCGGCGCCGTGTGTGGCGGAGAGGAGGAAGACGCGCGGCTGGTCATGGTCGAGCCCGCCGAGCCGCATGAGGTCGCGCTTCCCCGCGAGGGCGGACACGGAGAACCCGTTGGCGAGGGCCTTGCCGAACGCCGAGAGGTCGGGCGTGACGCCGTAGAGCGCCTGCGCGCCGCCCGCGTGCCAGCGGAAGCCGGTGATCATCTCGTCGAAGACGAGCACGGCCCCTTCTCGGTCGCACAGCGCGCGGACGGCTCGCAGGTAGTCGGTAGGATCCTCGGCGCCGCGCGCCGGCTCCAGTACCACGGCGGCGATGCGGCCGGGGTACAGCGCGAAGAGCACTTCCAGCGCCGCCGCGTCGCCGCTCCGGAAACGGACGGTGAGCGCCTTAACAGCCTCGGGGATGCCCGCGTCCATGGGGGTCGTCCCGATGAACCAGTCGTGCTGGGCGAAGAACGGGTGGTCGGCGCAGAGCGCCACGAGGTCGCGGCCAGTCGCCGCGCGGGCGAGCGTGACGGCGGCCGTCGTCGCGCTCGACCCGTCCTTGCAGAACTTCACCATCTCGGCCGTGCGGACGTGCGCGAGGAACGCCTCGGCGGTCTCCAGCTCGACGGCGGCGGGGCGCGTGAAGTTGACCCCGTCGCGCAGCGCGCGCGCGGCGGCCTCCGCGACGCGCGGGTGTGCGTGGCCGAGCGTCACGGCGCGCAGCCCCATCCCGTACTCGATGAAAGAATTGCCGTCGAGGTCCCACACGCGGCACCCTTCGCCGCGCGCGATCACGACCGGCATCGCCTCCGGCATCTGGTCATCGCCCTTGGCGTAGGTGTGGCACCCGCCAGGGATGAGGTGGTGCGCGCGGCGCTGGTGCGCCCGCGAGCGCGCGAACGACGGCGCCGTCTCGATGGCAGGGACGAGGGGCTCAGCGATCATGCGTCCTCCAGCAAACCGTGTTCGAAGAGGCGGTCAGCGGCAGTGCGGATGGCCTCGAAGGGGAGCCCGCTCCGCTCGGCTACGTCGAGGAGCGTGTGCTGGCCGTCGGCGAGGTTGAGCACCCAGAGGAGCGCCCGCTGGGTCTCCGGCGTGTCGACCGCACCGCCGGCGTTCCGGTAGAGCCCGCGACGGCCGAGCATGGGCTCCCCGAACGGCTCCGTGCTCCGGTAGCGGCCATCGCCTTCTAGCACGTCGGCGATGCGGAGCAGCGCGTCGAGCGAACCGGCGAGGGCCTCCGGCGAGATCAGCGAGAGGTCGTCGGCGGAGGTGTGGTACTCCGGGTATTCGCCGTGCGGCGTCCGCGTGAGCCGGCCAACGGGGAGGTCGAAGCCGGGGCTGCCGAACTGCCGCTCGTCGTACCCGAACGGATCGAAGGGCCGCACCTCGACGCCCTCCTCTCGCAGCGCGAGGGCGACGGCGCGGTCGATGGTCAGCGGCTGCGCGGCGAGGGTGCCGCGCCGCGTCTGCTTGTAGGTGAAGCCGCCCGCGTCGCCGAGGTTGGCGAGGACGAGCCCATGCCGGATCCGCCGTGCGGCGTCGGGGTTCTGCGCCAGCCACGCGACCGCGCCCAGAGTGCCGGGCGCGAAGAGGAAGCGCCACGTGAGCCGCCGTCGAGGCCGCGCCGCGAGGCGCTCGGCGAGGAACGTCGCGACGGCGAGCGCGGAGGCGTTGTCGTTGGCGAGGGCAGGGTGGCAGGCGTGCGCCGAGATCAGCACCTCGTCGTCGGTCTCGCCCGGCAGCACGCACTCTCCATACGAGAGCGCGCCGTCGACGTGCTCGGCATTGATGCACACGTCGAGCGGGAGGCCGTCGCCAGCCGCTTCGAGGGCCTCGAGCGTGCGGTGCGGCAGGCAGAAGCCCCACGCGTCGGCGTAGTAGCTCGTGCGGTACGGCGTCCAGTCGGGGTGGTCGGGCAGCGTGTGGAGGTGCGGGCGGAGGTCGGCCAGCGTCATCCGCGCACGAACGGGCCGGCTGTACTGGACGACGTGGAGGGGGGAGTCGGCGGCGTCGGCGAGGCGGCGGCCGTCGAGCGTGGCGATCCACGCGGCGCGGAGCCGCCACTCCTTCGGAATGGTCCAGTCGAGCACGGGCGTGCCAGTCGGCACCTCGTTGACGGCCAAGGGGATGCGCGCGCCGATGCGGCGGAGCGTCTCGCGGAGCCCCTCGCCGGTGAGGCAACGAGGGAGCGGGTACAGCTCGGCGGCGAAGGCGTAGAGCGCCGCGCCCACGTCCTCCCCCTTCCCGTCCGCCGGCGTGGGCTGGAGGCAAGGCATAACCGTGGGAAGGGCGGCGGGCATGAGGGGCGGGGAGCGGGCGGCAGCCGGCCTCTTTCAAGGATCAGGCCGTGCCACCCCCAGCCTGTTCGTGGCCCCCCCCGCGTCCACCCATCGTGACGCGAACCGCCGTTTACCCTAGAATGGGGGGCTCCGACGGAAAATCCGGATACGTCGCGTCTCGCTCCTTGATGACGCGGACGGGCGCGGGCCAGCGGATGCCGAAGGCGGGGTCGTCCCACCGGACGCCGCGCGCGGCCTCGGGTGCGTGCGGGACTGAGATCATGTAGAAGACCTCGGAAGCGTCCTCCAGCGTGAGGAAGCCGTGCGCGCACCCCTCGGGGATGTAGAGGCCCAGGCTATTCTCGGCCGACAGCTCCACCCCTACCCACCGTGTAAAGGTAGGTGAATCCGGGCGGAGGTCGAGCGCCACGTCGTAGATGGCCCCGCGGATGCAGCGGACGAGCTTGGCCTCGGCGTGCGGGGCCTCCTGGTAGTGCATCCCGCGCAGCGTGCCCGCTTTCTCGTTGAACGAGAGGCTGCACTGCGCGACGGCGGGGTTGAGCCCGTGCGCGGCGAAGGCGTCCCCGTCCCACGCGCGCGCGAAGAAGCCGCGCTCGTCCGCGTGCCGCGCGGGGCGGACGACGACGACGCCAGGGATCTCGGTGGGCTCGAAGTGCACGCGGCGGAAGGCGGGCGTGCTCGCAGTATCGGCCGGCGCTGCCCTTCGCTCAACCGGCCGCCTCCGCCCAGAACCGGTAGAGCGGCCACAGGTCAGCCTGCGCGTCGAGGGCGCGCTCGACGAGGGCCGGCCCCAGCGCGAGCACTTCCTCGCGGGGCACGAGGGTCCGCACCCACAGCCCGTTCGCCTTGGTGAGCCCCTCCGGCAACGCATCCAATGGGGCGTCGAACACCTCACGGCGCTCCTGCCTGGTGAGCACGCGGGAGAAGGCGAAGGTGTAGCCGCGCGCGAGGAGGCTGTTCAGGAGGTCGAGCGCCGCTGACGGCTCGTCGAGCATCCGCTGGCGGGCGGGGCCGAACAGTCCCCGCGCGTAGGCCCCCGCGAAGAGGCCGAGGGAGAAGCGGTCGGGCCAGAGCGAATGCGTGAGCTGGAGGTCGGTGAGGCGGCGGCGTGGAGGGCGGTAGAACGCCATCCAGAGGTGATGATTCGACCCGCCCGCGCCGAAGTCGTTCTTCAGGATGCGGCTGAACACCCCGCGCTCGGTCTCGAACGGAAGCCGGTTGGGGAGCACCCAGTTCACCGCGAGGTCGTCGCGATAGCGACGGAAGGGGGCGTAGACGTATTGCTCCAGCGCGGCCTTCTCCCTCCGCACCTGCTCCACGTGAGGGCGCTGCCGCAGCCGCTCCAGCACGGCGAACGCTTCCCGACCGAACCCCTCGAAGGACAGGTCGAGCGGGTCGGGGCGTTTAAACGGGAGTGCCGCGCCGGGCAGCGCCGGAAGGTCAGGAGGGGGCATCTCGTCAATTTTCAACGTCGGCGCTCTATATTGAGCGTGTGCGGCTCGCCCACCTCCCCAAGGGGCTTCGCAGGCAGCTCCGGCTGTCCTTCTGAGATACCAACCCCTACCCTCCATGCGCAAGCTCGCACTCCTCACCCTCGTGCTCGTCGCCGTCGGTCCTAGCGCATCGGCGCAGACCAGCTTCATCGGGATGGGCGGCTACAACATCGACGCCGAGGGCTTCCTCGTCGGCCTCGGCGCGCGATTTGGCGTCCCCTTCGGGGGTCCCGCGCTCAACCTCGCCCTCCAGCCGACCATCGAGACGGTCCTCATCGGCGACGGCGTCACGTACATCCAGGGCGACGTCAACGTGGTGGCCGCCTTCGGCGGTGGCGGCTCGCTCTCGCCCTACGCCGGCGCCGGCCTCGCCATCGCCCATACCAGCTTCGACACCGACTCGTTCGCCCGTGGAACCGGCGACGCGAGCAATACTGACATCGGGATCAACGCGCTCGTCGGGACCTCGTTCGGGTCGGGGAGCCTCCGCCCCTTCGCGCAGGCCCGCGCCACGTTCGCCGACGGCTCGTCCATCTCGCTCATGGGCGGGGTGATGATCGGGATCTGAACCGCGCTCGGCTGTAGCCGTAACAGGCGGCCGGGTGGGGAAGCCCCCGCCCGGCCGCTCTGTTTAGCCACCAACCCCTTCCGTCATGCGCAAGCTCCTCTGCCTCGCTGCCCTCCTTGCCATCGCCGCCCTCCCGGCGCGCGACGCCACCGCCCAGTTCCACTTCTCCCCGCTCTTCGGCTACGACATCGACTACGAGGCGCTGATGGTGGGCCTCGGGTTCGAGGTCCCCGTCACGCCGGGGTTCCTCCCGGTGAGCGCCTCCCTCCGCCCGTCTGTCGAGTACGTCTTCCTCGACCAGATCGAGGGCGTCGAGGCCAGCCTGTTCCGCGCCAACGGCGATGTGCTGGCCCGGTTCAGCCTCCCGGCGGCACCGATCTCTCCGTATGGCAAGGCCGGCGTCGCGGCCGAGTTCGCCAGTATCGACGTTGATGGCGAGAGCGAGTCGAACACCGAGATCGGGATCAACCTCGGCGGCGGCGTGCTCTTCAACAGCTTCTTCGTCGAGGCCACGGCGGGCCTGATGGAGGTGAGCAACTTCCGCGTGGCAGCAGGCTACCGCTTCTAGACTTGGCCCTTTGGCATCGAACAGAGCGGCCGGGCGGAGAGGCTTCCACCCGGCCGCTCGTTTGTTACCGGACCGCGGCGACGCGCGTGGTGGCCACGCGGGCCCCGGCCTCCACGCGGATGAGGTAGGTCCCCGCCGCCACGCGGGCGGCATCCCACCGGAGCGCGTGCACGCCGGCCCCGCGCGTTTCGTCGGCCAGCACGGCCACGCGCCGCCCGGCGAGATCGTACACCGCCGCGCGGACGCGGCCAGGCGTGTCGAGCGAGAACCGGACCTGCACCGCGCCGCGCGCAGGGTTCGGCGAAGCGGTCACCTGGAACGCCTCCGGCATCGCCTCCGGCCCCGCAGTGGAGGGGAGCGTCGAGAGGTCGTACCGGTACATCGACCGGCCGTAGGTGCCGGCCACGAGCTGCCGCGCGTGGAGCGTGAGGTCCATCACCGGCACCATCGGGAGGTCGGTGCCGAGCGCAGCCCACGTCAGCCCCGCATCGTCGGAGTAGAACACCCCTACGTCGGAGCCGACGAAGAGGCGGTCCGAGCTGACAGGGTCGATGACGAGGTCGTTGACGGGGGCCTCGGGGAGGTTCGACGAGCGGTCGGTCCACGTCGCCCCGGCGTTGTCGGTGCGGAACACGTGGGGGAGGTAGTCGGCTTGGCGGTACCCCGAGAGCGTGACGTAGGCGATCTCGGGGTTCGCGGGGTGCACGGCCACCTTCGTAATCCACCGGTCGGGGAGGCCGGCGGTGATCTCCTGCCAAGCGCCGCCGCCGTTGCGGGTCACCCACACGTGCCCGTCGTCGGTGCCGGCGTAGATCGTCTGGTCGTCGCTCGGTGCGAAGGCCAGCGTGGTGATGGTGCCGAAGACGAGGTTGCCGGGGCCGGGCCCCTCGGTGAGGTCGGGTGAGATGGCCGTCCACGAGGCGCCGCGGTTCGTAGAGCGGAACACCCGGTCGGTCCCGAGGATGAGCGTGGCGGGGTTCTGCGGGCTCAGCTCGTAGGGCGTCATCCAGTTGGCCCGGCCCGACGTGCCGGGACGACCCGGGATGAAGCTGGCGCCCCCGTTGGTGGAGCGGCCGAACCCGCCGTACTGGCTCTCGGCGTAGACGAACTGGTTGTTCGTGGGGTCCACGCGCACAACGAACCCGTCGCCGCCGTAGATCGAGTGCCAGTCGTTGAGGTTGCCGGTGAGGGTGCGGTTGGTCCCGTTGTCCTGCGTGCCGCCGTAGAGCCGCTGCGGCTGCGTGGCGTCGATCTCGGAGGTGTAGAACTGCGTGACGGGGAACCCGCCCGGCGGCTTCGCCCACGACGCCCCCGCGTTCGAGGAGTGGTACACGCCGCCGTCGTTGCCCGCGAGGAGCCGGCTCGGGTTCGTAGGATCGATCCAGAGCGCGTGCTGGTCCACGTGCATCGAGCCGGAGGCGTAGCTCCACGACGCCCCGCCGTTCGTCGTCTTGTACACGTCGAGCCCCAGCACGTAGGCGACGTCGGGGTTCGTCGGGTCCACGCGGACGTTCCCGAACCACCACCCGAACGTCGCATACATCGAGGAGAGGCTTCCGTCGTTCGTGCGCGCCCACGTGTCGCCGCCGTTGGCGGACCTGTAGACGCCTAGGAAGTCCCCGCTCTGGTCGGCGTAGATGGCGTAGACCACGTTGGGGCTGGAGGCGGACACGGCCACGCCGATGCGGCCGACGTCGAACCCGCTCGGCAGCCCGTTCGTGAGCTCGGTCCACGTCACGCCCCCGTCGGTAGAGCGCCAGAGGCCGGAGCCGTCGCCGCCGAAGTGGCGGTGGTGCGGGCGGCGGATGCGCTCCCACGTGGCGGCGTAGACGACGCTGGGGTCCTGGGGGTTGATCGCCACGTCGACCGCGCCCGTCGAGTCGTTCACGAACAGCGTGCGGTCCCACGTAGCGCCGCCGTCCGTCGTGCGGTAGATGCCGCGGTGCTCGTCGGTGCTGAACAGCTTGCCCGCGGCGGCCACCCAGATCGTGTTGGGGTCGGTCGGATGGACGACGATGCGACCGATGGTGCTCGTCTCCTCCAGCCCGAGCGAGACCCACTGCAGCCCGCCGTCGGGGGAGCGGAAGACACCGCTGCCGCCGTAGGTGAGCGAGCCGCCGCCCCCGTTCGACTCGCCGGTGCCCACGTAGAGCCGCTGCGGGGTCTGGGGGTCGATGGCGAGCGCGCCGATGGAGAGGCTGAGGTAGTCCTCCCCGACGGGCGCGAACGTGGCCCCGTTGTCGAGCGTCTTGAACACGCCGCCCGTCGCGGTGGCGACGAAGTAGGTCGAGGGGGAGGCGGGATGCGCGGCGATGTCGGTCACGCGCCCGCCGATGTTGGTGGGGCCGGCGAATTCCCACGGGAGGGCGCCGCGCGCGGAGGCCTCGGCGCGGAGGGCGAGGGCCTGTGCACGCGCCTCGCGGTAAGCGGCGTAGTTGATCTCGTCGAAGGGGTACGCGCGCTGCTGCCAGAACCAGTCGTCCGGCGCGCCCGAGGGACCGGCTTCCTCCTCTGGAGCCCCGCCGGAGACCCGGGCGTCGTCATTCGGCGCGCACGCGCCGAGGAGCAAGAGAAGGGTCGCGAGCGCGGGGAGCCACGGGCGGGTCGGCATCGGATCGGAAGCTGGGCGGGGCCCGAAAGTACGGGCATTCCGCGCCGTCCCGGAGCCGCCCCGCTCGCGCCGGCGCGGCTTCCGCCCGTATTCTTCTCCGGCCTCTCAGGACCGCTGATGGATCGCCTCGCCTCCTTTCCCCTGGTTAGCCCGGAGCCTGTTGCCGAGCCCCATCTGTACGCGTTCGAAATGACGATGCCGAGCGGAGGCCGCGTGGAGGCGCGGCGCTCCGTGACGCCGCTCCGCGGGGGCCTGACGTGGGTCGAGGAGGAGATGGAAGCGACGGGTCGGCTCGGCGGCCCGTACGCTACCGGCCCCGGGTGGATGGTCGAGTGGCACTGCGTGCAGGAAGGCGCCGTCTCGTTCGTGCAGGACGGCGTGCGCCACCGCGTCGAGGCGCGCGCCTTCGGGCTGCTCTTCGCCCCGTTCTCGGTCACGCAGGTGGAGTTCGAGGACGTGCGGTCGCGCTGGGTGGGTGTGGCGGGCGAGGGGCCCCGGCCGGGACGCCGTGATGCGCCTTCTATCTTGTTCGAGGGGGAGCCCGACGCAGCACCCCGCACGGCAGGCGACCTGCTCGCCCTCCTTCAGGAGACCCCAGTTGCCCGCTCGATTGAGCGCTGCACGTCCCCTCCCCCGCCCGCCGCCCGCGCCAAGCACCAGCTCGACGCGACGTACCGCACCACCCAGCCCATCGCCGCCCTCGCCGCGCAGCTCGGCGTCTCGCACCCCCACCTCACGCGGCAGTTCAAGCGGGCCTACGGGATGAGCCCCGTCGCCTACCGCCAGGCCGTCCGCGCCGGCGAGGCGATGGCGAAGCTTGCACGGGGAGAGCGCATCGTCGACGTGGCGGGCGAGGTGGGGTACGACGACCTCGGGCGGTTCTACAAGGCGTTCCGGCGCGTGATGAGCGCCTCGCCCGGGCAGTGCCGCCTTCCCTGAGCGGGCCTCCTTCCGGCGGAGATCAAAAAGCGCCAAGACAGGCGGCGGCCCTCAACGCTATGCTGGGTCCTACCCATCACGAAGAGGACCTGCCATGCCTAGTCTGGAAGGGAAGGTCGCCGTCGTCGCCGGGGCCACGCGCGGGGCGGGCCGCGGCATCGCTCGCATGCTCGGCGAGGCCGGGGCCACGGTCTACTGCACCGGCCGGAGCAGCCGCACCCAGCCCAACACGTCCGACCACCACTACGCCGGCCGGCCCGAAACCATCGAGGAGACGGCGGCGCTGGTGGACGCCGCCGGCGGCACCGGCCTCGCGGTCCGGGTGGACCACCGGGAGGAGGCGGAGGTGGAGGCGCTCTTCAAGCGCGTCGCGAAAGAGCAGAAGCGGCTCGACGTGCTCGTGAACGTGCTCACGGGCGCGCCCGTACATGACCTCGGCTGGAAGCCGTTCTGGAAGCTCGCGGTCGCCGAGGGGCGCGCCGTGTTCGACGGGTGGGTGTGGCCGCACGTGATGACGTGCCGCCACGCCGTCCCCCTGATGGTCAAGCAGAAGTCCGGGCTCGTCGTCGAGATCATCGAGCAGGACGCGCTCCGGTACCACGGGCAGTTCTACTTCGACCTGTTCGAGACGGCGCTGAAGCGGCTCGCTCTCGCGCTCGCCGAGGAGGGCGCTCCGCACGGCGTTTCAGCGCTCGCGATTACCCCCGGCTTCATGCGGACGGAGGCGATCCTGGAGCACTTCCAGACCACCGAGGCGACGTGGCGCGAGGCGGCGGAGACGAACGCGGAGGCGAAGCGCTTCGG
>DASPKS010000157.1:0-6168 GCA_035628035.1 Rubricoccaceae bacterium | reverse complement strand
GAGCGTGCTCCCCATCGCGACCGCCAACCCCGACATCCGCGCCGAGAGCATCGTCATCCGAGTCCTCGACGACCGGAAGGTGCTCACGGACCTCGCGAAGCTGGGCCTCCTCGAGGGCGCGCTCGCCCAGTTCGACAAGGCGATCCGCCAGCCGCACGGGATGGTGATCCTCACCGGCCCGACGGGCTCCGGGAAGTCCACGACGCTCGTGGCCGCGCTCAGCCAGGTCGTCACGCCCGATGTGAACGTGCTCACGGTGGAGGACCCCGTCGAGTACATCATCCCCGGCGTGCGGCAGATCAAGCTCAGCCATAAGCTGAACCTCGAGCAGGCCATTCGCGCCATCCTCCGCCACGACCCTGACATCGTGATGGTGGGCGAGATGCGCGACAAGCCCACGGCCGAGCTCGCCATCAAGCTCGCCAACACGGGCCACCTCACGTTCTCCACGCTCCACACGAACGACGCGCCGAGCGCGATCTCGCGCCTCTTCAAGATGGGGATCGAACCGTTCCTCATCGCCTACGCCATCAACCTCGTCGTGGCGCAGCGGCTCATCCGCGCGCTCTGCCCCAGCTGCAAGCAGGTGGACCACGAGGTGGACCTCACGCTCGCCCGCGAGCTGGGGTTCACCGACGCCGAGATCGCGGCGGCCACCTTCTACAAGCCGAATACGCGCTCGTCGTGCCCGGCGTGCAAGGGACGCGGGTACAAGGGGCGGAAGGCCATCGCCGAGGCGCTCTACTTCTCGCCGGCCATCCGGAAGGCCGTCGTCGAGGCGGGCGACTCCATCGACGAGGATGGGATCCGCGAGATCGCCGAGTCGGAGGGGATGCTCACGCTCCAGGCGTCGGCCCGCGTGCTCGTGACGCGTGGCGAGACGAGCCTGGAGGAGATGATGCGCGTGACGGCCGGAGAGGACTGAGCCCCGCGGGGGAGGGCGCCCCGGGCCCCTTCCGAAACATGCCGGGGGCGATTCTACTCCCCGGCGGGGGTGGCATCCCACACGGTAAGAGGGACGCGGGGAGGTTAGTCGGAAGGAGCGGATAGCGCCGTTTCCAATCGCTATCGGTTGATAGGGGGGGGCCCGGTGGGGGCTCCTCGGCGGCACGAGAACAGCAGCGCTCTCAGACAGCCCCTTCCTATACCCGCGCCAGTCGGGCGCCTCTGTTATGCCGCAGACCCTCCTTGCCATCCTCGGCCTCGGCCTCACGTCCCTCGTCGCGTTCAACCAGCAGCGCGCTTCGACGCAGTCGTACGAGGCCATGATCAAGAACGAGTTCGAGCTGGCCGCCACGGGCGCGCTCATGCACGTGATGGAGTTCATCGGCGCCCGCTCGTTCGACGAGCGCGCGACGCCCGGGGGTGTCCGCTCGGCGAACGCCCTTCCCGTCGGGGCCAACGACTTCGTCGCGATCAGCGGGTTCGGCGCGCAGGACCGCGGCTCGCTCGGGTGCGACCTCCTCGCTCCCCGCAACACCCCCGACTGCGACGACATCGACGACACGCACGGGATCAACTGGCAGCCCATCACCGCACGGCTCAGCGACGGGCGCACGCTCCCCTTCGAGGTCAGCGTCCGCGTGGACTACGTCACCGACGACAGCCTCCGCGTCCCGTCGACCACGCCCACCACGCACAAGCGGGTGGTCCTCACCGCGCGGACGCCCTACCTCCCGCAGTACCCCCAGATCGCGCAGGTCGAGCGCGTGTTCTCGTACGACCCGAACTACACGGAGTCCTCGTACGAAAGCGTCTACGGGCCGATCCTCGAGTAGCCCGCCCGTCCGGGCCTTCCTTCCCTCGGCGCTAGCTGCGACCCGCCATGAACATCCTCTACGACCACCTCATTTCGGTCCTCATCGGGGCGGCGGTCATCCTCATCCTCGCCACCACGCAGATGCGGACGAGCCAGGCGAGCGTCGAGCAGGTGACGTCGTACTCGGCGAAGATGAAGGCGCTCAGCTTCGGCTCCTGGATCGAGGACGACGTCGTCCGCCTCGGCCAGAACTTCGGGCGGAACCGCTACCGCTTCGAGCAACCCGTCGTCGACGCCCGCCTCAACACGACGAACTTCACCTTCTTCGCCGACAGCATCCAGACCTCCGGCGACTCGCTCCGCCTGTTCACGAGCTACCGGCTCGTCCCCACGATGACCGTGACGCGCGATGGGCAGGAGCGCCAGCTCTACCGGATCGAGCGGTTCGTCTCGCAGGCCCGCGTGCTCGGCGGTAACGTCGTCCCCGGGACGCAGACGGCGTGGCGGCACGACGGGTACAGCGTCTCCACGCTCTCGTTCTTCCGCGTCGAGATGCTCCGGCGCGACGGCACCACGACGAACAGCGTGGTCGAGACGGACTACCTCACGATCTCCTTCGGGATGGTCCCCGAGTGGGACATCCGGGCGGGCTACATCCGCGAGCTGTTCTGGACGACGACGCTCAAGATCAGGCCATTCTGGGCGCCCGTCCAGGTCTAGGCCGCCCTCGTTCCTCGTACTCTTTTCCACGAACCGGACACCGTCATGGGTAAGGCCATCCTCCTCCTCGTAGCAAGCTTCGGCATCGTCGGGGGCGGCGCCTACTTCAGCAGCCTCGACGCCGAGACGCGCACGGCTCAGACGCAGGCCAACTACGAAGAGGACGTGCTCGCGCGCGAGATCGCCCGCTCCGCCCTCAACGTCGGCCATCAGATCCTCCGCCGCCACGGCACGAACCTCGTGTCCGGCCGCGACGCCATCAACGGCTCTGGCCAGGGCCGGAGCCGTGGGAAGTCCGGCATCCACCAGGGCGGCCGGTACCGCGTCGTCGTGGACGACCTCCGCGGCAACGCCGTCCGCATCACGGCCGAGGGCACCTTCGGGCGCGCCCGCCACGTCATCGTTGACGACTACGTGGTACCGGTCCTGTTCGCGCAGCAGCTGAGCCAGTTGAAGGTGCGGTTCCTCGAGTCGCAGGCCGGGTACTGCTCGGCCATCTTCCTCCAGCGGTGGGAGCCCGGCCTCGACGTGCCCAGCCCGCCGGAGATGCTCTTCGCCGCCAGCCACAACAGCGACTACGACACGCTCACCGTCAACAAGACGATCCGGCCCGGCACCCAGATGAACTTCTTCATCGGGGTGGACCAGAACTGCTCGACGCGCCCCGGCGGGCCGTCCGCGCCGTCCTCTACCGTCCGGGCGTACCCCGTCCAGACCCACGTCTACAACGCCGCGGACTATGACTACGTCCACCCAGCGCTCGACGTCCAGACGGGCCACCTCGACGAGATGCGGGAGTCGATGTGGGCGCTGATCGAGCCCAACCGCACGCAGGGAAACCGCTGGCGGATCGGCTGGGAGGACATCCACAACCCCGCGTGGAACAACCCCAACTCGAACAACCCGGCCAACAGCATCCAGGCCCTCAAGCGGCTCGGCTATGATGCCACCGGCTGGCCCTCCACGCCAGATCGGTACGGGTACCGTACCCTCCGCGACGGCGGCCTCGACCTGAGCGACCAGGTGATCGAGGTATGGCTGGCCCCCGTCACGACCTCGACGAGCGGGACCTCCGACGGTGGAGGCACGGGTACCGGCGGTACGGGCACTGGCGGTACGGGCACCGGCGACACCGGGGGGACTGGCACGGGTGGGACCGGCACCGGCGACACTGGTGGCACCGGCACGGGCACGCCCCCGCCCTGCGCGTGCCCGGGGAACGGCAACCAGAACCACAAGGTGCAGATCCGGCACTTCCCGCCCGGCAACCGGAACAACCCCCAGACGATCTGCATCGCGCTCTCGGCGTGGAATACCCACCGCCGGCACCACGGGGACCACATCGTCTGCACGGGCCTGTAAGCCCGCGCGCTCCGTCCGCGGTACCTCCTGCAGGTTGGTCCTCGGACCGGCAGCCGGCCCCTCCCGCCAGGGGGCCGGCTGCCCCTTTTTCGGGCGCCAGGGGAGATCGGGATTGGGGCCCCGGGGGCGTAACGCGCGCGTTACTGATTGTGACGGGGGACGGTAAAACCTGCCCCGTATGGGAACGGAGCGCCGATACCCCGCGCGCAGCGGCGCCCCTCCGTCCCGTTGGCGTGGGTTTTGACGACGGGCGGGGCGACGCGACCGACCGCCCCACGACCGCCCGTGAATCCCGCCTCCCCCTACGCCCCCGACGGCTCCTGGCCCGCTCCCCAGGGGGCCGGCGCTCCCGCACCCCCCTCGGCGGGACCGGCCCTCCACGCCGTCCCCCTCCAGGCCATCCCCCTCGCTGACGTACCGGAGCCGGAGCAGGCCGGCTACGCCGCGCCGTCCCCTGTGGGCGCACCTGCGGCACCGGTTGCTCCTGCGGCGCCGGTGGCCCCGATGGCCGTCCCTCCCCAGGTGGCCGCGCTCATGCAGGCCGCCGAGGTGCTCGACCGCTACACCGCCCACGTCGCGGAGCCGGTGCACGTGTCGGGTGATGGGGCCGGGATGCCCCCGTTCGTGCGCGAGCTGGCCCGCTCGGTCCCGCGCCTCGTGGTGGGGGAGGACCGCTTGAAGTTCTACGCCGAGCACCTCATCCGCTACCCCGACGCCCAGCGCGAGGCGCTCCGCGACTACTTCGACGTGTTCGTCGCGAAGATGCACGAGCTCGGCGCGTCCGACATGGACCTCGGCGGCCACGCCACTGTCGGTCGCATCTGGTACCGCGTCGACGGCGACAAGAAGCCGTACGAGGAGCCGGGGGCGTCGAGCCTCGACGAGATCGACATCCTCATCCTCAACCTCCTCAGCCCCCGGCAGATCCAGGACCTCTTCACCGTCCAGAGCGCCGACTTCTCGTACTTCCTCGAGGTGCCCGGCGGGCAGCGCCGGTTCCGCTCGACGTGCTACTTCGACCACGGGCACCTTGGGCTGTGCCTCCGCGCCATCAACGAGAAGGTGCGCTCGCTGGACTCGCTCGGATTCCACCCCGCCATCGTGCGCGGGATGATGTTCCGCTACGTTCGCGACGGGCTCTCCCTCGTCACCGGCGTCACCGGCTCCGGAAAGAGCACGACGCTCGACGCCTTTATCGACGCGAACAACCACGACTTCGACGGGCACATCGTCATCGTCGCCAAGCCCATCGAGTACGTCCACACCCCCGACCGCTGCATCATCCGCCACCGCGAGGTGGGCCCCGACGTGCCCTCCTTCAAGGACGGCGTGACGCAGGCCCTCCGGCAGGACCCCGACATCATCATGATCGGGGAGATGCGCGACCCCGAGACGATCGACGCGGCCATCGAGGCCTCCGACACCGGGCACAAGGTATTCTCCACGCTCCACACGTCGAGCGCCATCGAGAGCCTCGACCGCATGGTGGCGGAGTACCCCCCCCACGAGCAGGACCGCGTGCGCGCCCGGCTCGGCGACGTCCTCCGCTGCGTGATCTCGCAGAAGCTCCCGCCGAGGATCGGTGGTGGCCGCGTCCTCGCCAAGGAGGTCCTCTGGGTGACGCCCTCGGTGAAGGCCGCCATCCTCAACAACAACACCGGCGAGATCTACCAGATGCTCTGGGAGGGCAGCCAGTCCGGCATGGTCACGATGGAGCAGGACCTCTACCGCCTCTACCGCGAGCGGAAGATCACGGCCGAGACCGCCATCCAGTACAGCAACAACAAGCGGCGCTTCCAGCAGCTCCTCGGGAGCCAGTAAGCCCCTCGCTGCCCCGCCACCCCCCGCCAAGCCCCAACGCTCCGACCCCATGAGCGAGCACGACACCCCGATGGACGGCCTGACCGTCCCCCCGGCGCCCGAGACCCAGGACGCGCCCGCCCCCGAGGCCTCGGCCCCGGCCAAGAAGCCGCGCTCCGGGCGGCGCCCCGCCAAGGCCAGCTCGCCCTCGGGCGGGCGGAACGCGGGCCGCCTCGCCGCGGCGCCCGTCCTCGGCGTCCACGTCACGTCGCAGTCGCTCTACGGCGTGCTGCTGCGCCCGACGGCCGACGGCTTCGAGCCGATCCGGCAGTTCTCGCGCCAGCGCGCGAGCTCGGCGGCCGCCTCGGCGCCGGAGCTGGCCTCGCTGGCCGAGCTCGGGATCGCCAGCACGCCGGATATGCTCGGCCCGCAGACCGACGACGGCGTCACGATCAAGTTCGGGGACAGCGGGGCCGGCGGCGGCTCCGAGCTCTTCCTCGAGTCGGAGCTCCGCGAGATCGGCGCCT
>DASPKS010000156.1:0-11512 GCA_035628035.1 Rubricoccaceae bacterium | reverse complement strand
TGAGGCGCGCCATGAGCGCTTCCATCGGGGCGTCGAGGCGGTTCAGCAGGTCGCGCCCCTTCTCCGTGATCGAGACGTGGACGACGCGGCGGTCGTGCTCAGCACGGCAGCGCGTGAGGAGGTGCGCCCGCTGGAGGCGGTCGAGCAGCCGTGTCACGTCCGGCGTGCGGTCGAGGAGGCGCTCGGCGATGTCGGAGCAGGTGTAGCACCCACCCTGCGCCCCGCGGAGGATGCGGAGGACGTTGTACTGCGCCGGCGTGATGCCGTACGGCTCCAGCGCGTCGGCGATCTCGCCGGCGATCCACGACTCCGTCGCGACGACGTTGAGGACAGCCTCCTGCCCCGCCGAGGCGAAGCGCGGCTGCTTGATAAGGTCGGCGAGGTTCAACGGGGAGCGAGGGGGTGAAGCGGCCTAGTACCGACGCCGGACACGCCCCGGTTCCCCCCCGCCCGCCGCGGAGGCCAGCGTGAACGAGAACGTGGAGCCGTGCCCAGGATGGCTCTCGACCTGCAGCCGCTGCCCGTGCGCTTCCAGGATGTGCTTGACGATGGCGAGGCCGAGGCCGGTTCCGCCCTGCTCGCGCGAGCGGCTTCGGTCCACCCGATAGAACCGCTCCGTGATGCGCGCCACGTGCTCGGGTGGGATCCCAACCCCGTCGTCCACGACGGCCACACGCACATCGCCGTCAGGTTGCGCGTGTGCCTCCACGCGGACGTGCCCTTCCGGCTCGGAATACTTGATCCCGTTCTCGACGAGGTTGGCGAGGACCTGGCGCAGCCGCTCGCGGTCGCCGAGGGCCGGCGGGAGGTCGGCCGGCACCCGCACGTCGAGCGTGATCCGGCGGTCGGCGGCGAGTGGCTCCAGGGCCTCGGTGGTCTCGCGCGCGAGCGCGCGGAGGTCGAACGGGGCCACCACCATCTCCAGCTCGCCCGACTCGATCCGCGAGAGCTCGACGAGGTCGCGCGCGAGGGCGTCGAGGCGGCGGGCGTGGTCGAGGATTTTCTCGACGAAGCGGCGGCGGACGCGCTCGTCGTCGAGGGCCCCATCGAGGAGCGACTCGGCGAAGCCGGCGATGGCGAAGATGGGCGTCTTCAGCTCGTGGCTCACGTCGCCCAGGAAATCGCGGCGGTAGTGCTCCAGCTTCTCCAGCCGCTCGATCTCCTCCTGGAGCGCGCGCCCGGCGCGGCGGACCTGCTCCATCAGCTCATCGAGCTCATCTCCCTCGCCGGCGCGGTCGAGGCGGGCCACGCCCGCGAACCGGCGCTCGCGTGCCTCCTCCAGCGTCGCCTGGGCGAGGGCGAGCCGCCGTCCCACGCGCCGCTGTGCCGCCGCGTACGCGGTGCCGCCCGCCGCGAGCGAGGCCAGCACGACCCCCACGGGCAGGGGAACTGGGAGGACCAGGAGCACGAGCCCCGCGGTGCCCGCGCCGATGGCCGCCGCGGCGGCGATCCGGAGGGCGAGGCGGTTCAGGGGGGGGGCGGGCGCGGCCATCGGCGGCCAAGCTACGCCACCGCTTCTAGCGTCTCGGCGAGCCGGTAGCCCACCCCCTTCACCGTCTCGATGTAGGCGCTCCCCAGCTTCTCGCGGATCTTCCGCACGTGCACGTCCACCGTGCGGTCCACCACGTACACGTCGGTGCCCCACACAGCATCGAGCAGCTCCTCGCGGGAGAACACGCGGCCGGGGTGCGCCGCGAAGTAGTAGAGCAGCTCGAACTCCTTCCGGGGGAGCCGAAACGCCGCGTCCTCCCGCTCGACGACGTACCGCACGCGGTCAATGGTCAGGTCGTGCACCCGGAGGACGGCGGTAGTAGCCTCCTCCCGGGCGCCGCGCCGGAGGAGCGCCCGCACCCGCGTAAGGAAGAGCTTCGGCGAGATCGGCTTGGGGAGGTAGTCGTCGGCGCCGGCGTCAAGGCCGGCAATCTCGTCGCGTTCCTCCGTCCGCGCGGTGAGCATGAGGATGGGCGTGCGGCGGAGCGCGCCGTCCTCGCGCAGCCGCCGGCACAGCTCCACGCCGTCCATATGCGGCATCATGATGTCGAGGACGATGAGGTTGGGCCCGGCCTCGTGCGCCGCCCGCAGGCCCTCAGCGCCGTCGCGCGCGCAGACGACGCGGAAGCCCTCCCGCTCGAGCGTGTAGCCGAGGAGTTCGAGGAGGTCCGGCTCGTCGTCGACGAGGAGGACCGTCGCATCGGGGGCGTCAGGCGCCATCGGGGGGTGTGGGAGGGACCGTCGCCAAGCTATCCCGGCGCGGTTACGGTAGTGTTAACGGAGGCCGGCGCCCGTCGAAGAGCCGGTGGAGTCCTACCCTTGCCGGAGAGACAGGCGGATCAGCTCCTCAGCCGACTGCACACCGGGGTGCGCACGGAGGACCAGCCGCAGGCGGCGCTCCGCCTCGGCGCGGCTGAGCCCGAGCGCTTCGAGGGCGGACCGGGCGTCGGCGCGCGCCTGAGCGACGGCGCCGTCGCCCCCGAGGAGGCTCGGCGCGTCGAGCCCATCGAGCTTGACGAGGCGGTCGCGCAGCTCCACGATGAGCCGCTCGGCCGTCTTCTTTCCCACGCCGGGGATGCGCGTGAGGAGGCCCGCGTCGCCGGCCACGACGACGTCGCGCAGCTCGGCCGGGTTCATCGCCGAGAGGGCGGCTAGGGCCAGCTTCGGGCCCACGCCCGAGACGGCGATCATCGTCTCGAAGAGCGTCCGCTCCCCCTCGGTGGCGAACCCGTAGAGCGTCTGGCTGTCCTCGCGGACGAGGAACGTGGCGAAGAGCCGCGCCGGCCGCCCCACGTCGGGCAGCTTGTCGTACGACGAGGCGGGGATAAACAGGCGGTACCCCACGCCGGCCGCCTCGATGATGGCCTCGGTGGGGTGCTTCTCGGCGAGCGTGCCGGTGACGTACGCGATCAAAGCGAAAAAGCGGTTGGCGAACCCGGCAAGCTAGGGCCGCGCGGTGTCAGGGCCTGTCAGCTCTCGGGGGCCGACGCAGCCGGGGCCTCCTCGACCACCTCCGTCTGCCCCGTCACCGGCTCCACACGCGTCGTCCGCATCACGATGGGGAGGCGGCGGCCGGTCCCGAACGCCTTCCGCGAGACGCGGAGGGCCGGCGCCGCCTGCTGCCGCTTGAACTCGGCGCGGTCCACCATCCGGATCACCTTCTCGACGAGCGCGCGGTCGTGGCCCGTCCGCTGCGCGATGTCCTCCGCGCTCCGGTGCTCCTCGACGTAGCCCGCGAGGATGGCGTCGAGCACGTCGTAGGGCGGGAGGGAGTCCTGGTCAGTCTGGCCCGGGCGCAGCTCGGCGCTCGGCGGCTTCGTGATCGTGCTCCGCGGGATGATCTCGTGCGCGGCCCGCCGGTTGATGTGCTCGGCCACGCGGTACACCTTCGTCTTGAACACGTCGGCGAGCACGGCGAGGCCGCCGTTCATGTCGCCGTAGAGCGTGGCGTAGCCGACGGCCATCTCGCTCTTGTTACCGGTGGTGAGGAGGAGGTGGCCGAACTTGTTGGAGATGGCCATGAGCGTGACGCCGCGCGCGCGGGCCTGGAGGTTCTCCTCCGTCACATCCTCCGGGAGCCCGGCGAAGAGCGGCGCGAGCATCTCGGAGAAAGCGTCCACCGCCGGGCGGATGCTCACGTTGTGGAACTCGATGCCGAGCGCTTGCGCGAGCGCCTCGGAATCCGTCACCGACCCGCCCGAGGAATACTTGCTCGGCATCGTGACGCCGACGACGCGGTCGGCGCCGAGCGCCGCGACGGCGAGCGCGGCCGTCACGGCCGAGTCGATCCCGCCGGAGAGCCCGAGCAATGCCTTCTTGAACACACCCAGCCCCGTTTTTTCTACGTAGTCGCGGATGCCGAGGACGAGCGCGTCGTGGATGGCGGCGGCCTCGTCGTCGTCGGCGTCGCCGTGCGGCTCCTCGGCGGGCGACTCATTGAGGTCCCACACGCACAGCGCCTCCTCGAAGCTCGGCGCGCGCAGCACGATGGACCCGTCGGCAGCATGGACGCGGCTGTCGCCGTCGAAGATGAGCTCGGTGTTGGCGCCGACCTGGTTGACGTAGACGAACGGGAGCCCGTGCTCGCGGCACGAGGCGGCGACGATCCGTGTCCGCTCGGCCTGCTTCCCGAGGGCGAACGGCGACGCGCTGATGTTGACGAACAGCTCGGCCCCGAGCGCGGCCAGCTCGTCGATGGGGTTGTGGGCGTAGAGGTGGTAGGGGGGCGTGTCCTCGTTGTTCCAGAGGTCCTCGCACACGTGGAGGCCGAGCTTCACGCCGCGGAACGACACGAGCTTTCGCTCCAGGCACGGCTCGAAGTAGCGGTACTCGTCGAAGACGTCGTAGGTGGGGAGGAGCGTCTTCGAGACCGACGTGACGACGCGTCCGTTCTCAAGGAGCAGCGCCGCGTTGTAGAGCCGCTTCCCGACGCCGCCCGGGTTCCGCGCGGGCGCCCCGGCGATCACGCCGAGGCTCGGGGGGAGCTGCGCCGCGAGGTGGTCCGCCGCCGCTTCCACGTCGTCGAGGAAGGCGGGGCGGTCGAGGAGGTCCATCGGGGGGTAGCCCGTCAGGCACAGCTCGGGGAAGACGGCAAGGTCGGCCCCCGCGTCGGCGGCACGGCGGGCGAAGGCCAGCACCTTCCCGGCGTTCCCGGCGAGGTCGCCGACGGTGGGGTTGATCTGGCAGAGCGCGATCCGCATGGGAGGAGCGGCGAGGAGCGCGGGGTGAACCCGCGCCGCTACGCTCCGGTTCGCGCCGGGCCCTCAGCGCACGCGCACGAGGCGGCGGCTCGTCGTCCCTTCCGGCCCCTGCACGCGCACGGCGTAGACGCCCGCCGGGAGGCGCGCACCGTCGACGGTGAAGGCGTGGGGACCCACGCCGAGCGCACCGTCGTGCAGGAGCGCCACGCGTCGGCCGAGCGCATCCACCAGCTCCATGCGGACGACCTGCGGCGCCTCCACGGTGAGCGTGACGGTGGCGCGGTTGCGGAACGGGCTTGGGGCCGCGCGCAGCGCGAGGGCAGGCGACGGCGGGAGCTCGGTGGCCTCCACCTCGCTGAACGTGAGGGCCCACAGCCCGCGCGTACCGCCCAGCTCGATGACGTACAGCGTCTGGCCGACCAGCACGGCATCCATGGGGCCGGCGAAGCCGCGCACGAGCCGCGTGACGGCCACGGTGTCCGGGCCGTGGAAGTCGAGGTGGACGAGGTCCTCGCCCTCTTCGCCGAAGGGTTCGAAGAGGACGCTCTGGCCCGGCGCGCCGCTCGTCCACCGGAGCATCAGGCCGTCGCCGGTGTAGGGGGCTGGGAGGGTGCCGGCCCTATCGAAGGCGAGCCCGAGCGGCGAGCAGTGCGGCGTGAACGTGGCCTGAGGGATGCCATCGTCGCTCCCGTCGCGGATGGAGCCATCGGCCTCGCTACGATAGTGGTCAGCGTCGGGGCCGAGGTTGCGCACGGGGTCGATGAAGGTGACGCCGGCTGGGCGCGGGGGGTACGTCGGGTCGTTGTAGAAGAAGCCGTTCTGGTAGCTCCACGCCTCGTGGTTGAGGAGGAGGTCGGCCTCGGGGTCGTAGCCGGGGAACTGCTGGGGCGTGTCGTGGTCGCCCATCCGCCAGGGGAACCCATAGTGGCCGTCTTCGACGATACGGTTCAGCTCGTCGCCGTCGTCGCGGTCGCCGGAGTTCTCGGTGCCGTAGAGGCGGCCGGCGCCGTCGAGGGCGAGGTCGAACGTGTTGCGGAAGCCGTCGGCGAAGAGGTAGCCGCCCGCCTCGAGGGCGCCGAGGTCGTTCGGCAGCACGAGGTCCTGCGCGTTCGCCGGCACGCGGAGGATCACCGAGTTGAGGGCGCCTTCGCGGAGGCCGGGGTACTGGCCGTTCACATCCTGCAGTTCACCATGCTCCGTCCGCGAGCCGCTGTTGACGAAGAGCGAGGCGCCGTCGGGGCTGAGCTGGACGGCGTTGAAGAAGTGGTCGAACACGCCCTGGCCGTTGACGGGGTGCGGCTCCGTCCGCATCAGCCTCGACCACGTGTACCCCCCGGTTCCGTTCGGCGTGCCCCGCATCACCATGCCCACGTTGAGCACGCCGGTCACCTCGTTGCCCACGACGTAGAGCGTCCCGTCGGCGCTCACCTCCAGTCCCCACACGGCGTTGTCGAGGCTGTGGTTGGTCGCCGTTGCGACGAGCTCAGGCGTTGAGAAAGGGGGCGGGAGACGGTACACATCGCCGCCGCCGGTGAGCGTGTAGAGGTCGCCGGTCGAGGGGGCGCGCGCGAGGCGGAGGGTGCCCTCGGGGACCGTCGCAAGGCGCTCGACGGCGATGCCGGGGCGGAGAGGCTCCGGGGTCTGGGCCGATGCGGCAGCGGCGAAGGCGGCAAGCAGGAGGAGCGAGCGGCGCATGGGGGCGGGAGCCAGGATGGGGGATAGTAAGGTTCCGTGCGCCGGATTCCGCTACACGATGCGGTCGGGGTCGGGTGGCGGGGGCACTTCGCCGCGGTAGCCGAACACCTTCTGGAGCGCCTTCACCGCGAGGGGGAACTGCTTCCGCGCGTACCACTGGTCGGCGGCGCGGCGGGCGCCGAGGCCGTACGTCGGGTAGGGGTGGATCGTGTCGGCGAGGGTCTTGAGTGAGGCGCCGGCCTTCATCGCTACGGCGTAGATCGCGATGAGCTCGCCGGCCCGTGCGCCGAGCACGCTCACGCCGAGGATGGTGCCCGTCCACGTCGTGGCGAGCACCTTCACCTCGCCCACCGTCTCCCCCTCGGTGATGGCACGGTCGAGGCGGGCGTAGGGGAAGCGGTACACCTCGAACTTCTCGCCGCGCCCCGCCAGTTCGTCCTCCGTAGCGCCGAGGTGGGCGAGCTCGGGGTCGGTGTACGTCACCCAGGGGACGTGCGCGTGGTCCACCGTCATCGGGAGGCGGAGGACGGCGTTGGTGACGGCCACCTTCGCCATGTGCTCGCTCATGTGGGTGAGCTGGTACGCGCCGGTGCCGTCGCCGGCGGCGTAGATGTGCGAGCGGCTCGTGCGGCAGCGGTCGTCTACCGTGATGCCATCCTCCGTGTATTCCACCCCCGCCAGCTCCAGCCCGAGGCCTTCGACGTTCGGCCGCCGCCCCGTCGCTATGAGGAGGGCGTCGCCGCGCAGGGGCGCTCCGAGTGGGTCGAGGTGGAGGAGGAGGGCGTCGCCCTCCCGTTCCACCCGCGTGGCCTTCGCGCCGAGGACGAACCGCACGCCCTCGCTTTCGAGGACGCCCTGCAGCGTCGCCGCGTGCGCAGCGTCGTCGCGCGGGAGGATGCGGCGGTCCCTCCCCACCACGGTCACTTCGCTCCCGAGCCGCGCGAACGCCTGCGCCATCTCGATTCCGACGGGCCCGGCACCAAGCACCAGGAGGTGCCGGGGCTGCCGGTCGATCTCGAACAGGGTATCGCTCGTGTAGAACGGCACGTCGCGCAGCCCGTCGAGGGGGGGGAGCGCAGGGCGCCCGCCTGTGCAGAGCACGAAGAATCGTCCCGTCACGCGCCGCCGCTGCTCGCCTTCGATCTCGACGGCGTTGGGGTTGATGAACCGCGCCGTGCCACGCACGACCTCCACGCCGAAGCCCTCATAGAGCGCCGGGTCGTCGGCTTCCCGGAAGACGTGCTCACGCGTGGCGCGGACGTGCGCCATCACGGCGGCGAAGTCCACCGTGGGCTCCGTTCCTTCGAGGCCCGGGGTGCCCTCCCGGATCACCTGCGCCACCCCGGCCGCGTGGAGGAGCGTCTTCGAGGGGATGCAGCCGGTCCACGTGCAGTCGCCGCCGAGGCGGGCGCGCCCGTCGGGCCGCGCGGCGCGCTCGACGAGGAGGGTCCGCACGCCAGCGTTGGCGGCGATACCGGCGGCCGTGAGGCCGGCCGCGCCGCCGCCGATCACGGCGAGGTCGTAGTCGTAGGTCATCGAGAGGAGAGGGGCCGGGGGCGAAGGGCGAACTTCCCACGCGGAAGCGGGTGCAGGGTTCCCCCGTCTCGATTCGCTCCCGTTCTCGCGTGCTCCTCTTCCTCTGCACCTTCCTCGCGCCGGGCCGGCTCTCGCCCGAAGGGCTCCGCAGCACCGGCGAGCCGTTCGCGCTCCACCGCACCCTCGCCACCGCCGAGGCCGCGTGCCGGCTCCCCGGCCACCGGGGCCGCGTGCTCGTGCTCGACGCCGCCCGGATGGCCCTCGCCACCGCCGACCCCCCTTCCACGCACGTCCTCCCGCGCGAGGCCATCGTCAACCTCGACGCCGACGGCCGCTACCGTCCCCCCGTGCCGGTGCCGGCGGCCGGGGGCTACGTCGTCCGCAAAACAAAAAAAAGGCTCGACCTCCTCCTCATCTTCCGACGCGGCGCGTGGGACCTCCCCAAGGGCAAGCTCGACGCGGGCGAGGCGCCCGCGGCCGGGGCCCGTCGCGAGGTGAGCGAGGAGGTGGGGATCCCCGAAGGGCAGCTCCAGCTCCTCGGCCCCCTCGGCACGACGGTGCACGGCTACCCCCTCCCGAAGCGCGACCGCTACGCCGTCAAGACCACGCACTGGTTCGCGTTCACCACCGACGCCGACGGGTTCACGCCGCAGGCGGAGGAGGGGATCGAGGCGGTGTCGTGGGTGCCGTGGGCCGAGGCCGGCGCGCGGCTGGGCTACGAGAGCCTCCGAGCCCACCACGCCGGCCTCGACCCGGCCGAGCTAGAGGAGCGCCTGGGCTAGCGCAGCGTGGAGGAGTCGGCCGGGTTCGGCGTCGCAGGGGGCGGTGCCGGTGCGAGGGTGCGCGCCACCTCGTCGTGGAGCGTGCGGGCGTCCGCGTCGAGCGTGCGTGCCGGGGCGGCGAGGGCGCCGGCGGCCTCGGCACCGAGGCGGTGTTTCGCCGCGAGGGTGCGGTCGCGGAGGGCGGCGACGGCGGAGTCGGCGTACACGACCGAGGCCCGCATCGCGGTGAGCGCGCTGTCGGCGTGGGTGCGGGCGGTGCGGAGGGCGTCCTCGCTCTCGGCGCGGAGGGCCGGGTCCCGGTACTGGTTCAGGTCGGCGGCCCACGCCTCGAAGAGCGCCGTCGTGGTGGTCTCGGCGGCGGCGAGGCGGCGGCGGAGCTCGTCGGCGCGCGTGGCGGCGCGGCCGTAGGCCTCGTCGAGCGCGCGGTAGTCGGCGGCGAGGGCGCCGCCGTCGAAGTCCGTCAGGTCGAGGAACTGGGCGAACGGGTCGGCCTCGGCGCGGGGCGAGGCCGCGGTGAGGCCGCGCGCGTCGGTGGCGAGGCTGTCGGCGGGGGAGGCGGCGCGGAGGGCCCCGGCGGCGAGGCCGGCGGCGAGGGCGAGGGGGAGCCCCAGCAGGAGCAGGAAAGAACGGCGCATGGCAGCGGGCGTTGGGGGAGAGCGCGAACGTACGAGGGGCAGGGCACGCAGTTGCGGACGGAGGCCGCCCACAGGGGGCCGTATCTTCGGCGCCGTTTGCCACCACCCCCCATGCGTCTCCTTCCTGCCCTCTGCGGGCCCCTCCTGGCCGCCGTCTTCCTCCTCGCCGCCTGTGACACCGGGCCCGAGGTGTGCGAGGACGGCGAGCTTGCGACCGAAGACCTCCGGCTCGGCGTCGGCGACACCGCCCGTGCCTCCAGCACGGTCAACATCAACTTCGTCGGCCGCCTCGGCAGCCCCACGGGCGAGATCTTCGGGGACGGAGACGACGTCACGTTCGACCTCGACGAGGCCATCGCCGGCTTTCGCCAGGGGATGGTCGGGATGCGTGAGGGGGGGGAGCGGCGGATCACGGTTCCGCCGAACCTCGGCTACGGCAACGTCGAGCTCCCCGCCATCCCCGCCTGCTCCACGCTCATCTTCGACGTGGAGCTGATCGAGGTCGACCCGGACTGACGGCGCTCACCCGCCGTAGCGGCGGCGCAGCTCCTCGATCACCGCCTGCCGCACGTCGCGGTGCGTGCCGACGACGCGGACGTTCGGGTTCGTCTCGGCGTTGAGGTAGGCCAGCCCGCTCTCGCGGCCCGTCACGAGGAAGTCGCTGATGGCCACGCGGTACGTGCGGCCTGGATCGAGCGGCTGCCCACCGACCTGCCACGCGCCGCCGTCGGTGCGGGTGACGCCGGCCGCCTGGAGGTAGCCGCCCGTGCCGCGGCTGGCAACGCCCTGCGTGAGCACGCTGTCGAGCGTGGCCCCGCGCATCTCGACGGTGAGCACGTTCCCACCGAAGGGGAGCACGCGGATCACGTCGTACTGCGTGACGGGCCCCGGCGGGAGCACGTCGTCGATGCGGATGGAGCCGCCGTTGTAGAGGGCGAGGTCGACGGTGCCGTGGGCAGCGGCCTCGCGGCGGTACGCCTCCGCGATGAGGTCGGTCAGCGCCGTCGCGCGGTTGCGCACGCTCGCCTCGCGGCCGTCGAGCGGCTCGGTCGTCGTCGCCACCAGCTCGGCCGGGGCGAACCCGCTCTCGGCGAAGCCGGCGTAGGCGAGGTCCACCCACCGCCGGACCTCCGCCGCCACCGCCGGCTCCTGCGCCCACGCCTCCGTGATGGGGACGAGCTCGGAGCGCACTTCTACCAGTCCCGAAAGCGTGTGGAGGCGGAGGCGGTGGACGTACACCGAGCGCGCGTTGGCGTCGGCCTTGAGGACGGGCGTGAAGTCGGGCCCGCGGTACACCTCCACGTTCTCGTGCTCGTGCCCACCGAGGACGAGGTCGAGCGCGGGGATCGTCGCGGCGGCCACCATGTCGTCCTCCAGCGCGAGGTGGGTCAGCCCCACGAGGGCGTCGGCGCTGTCTGCGAGCGCGTCGGCGGCGGCGCGGAGCGACGTGAGGGGGTCGGCGTAGCGGACGTACGGCTTGGGGTTCGACGCGAGCGTGACGCCGACGAAGGCGACGGTGGCCGAGGCCCCGCCGTCCTCGACGGTCCACACGTAGCGGGGGAGCGTGTTCGGGAAGGGCGCGCCCTGCGCGTTGGTCACGTTCGAGGTGACGTAGGGGAAGCGCGACTCCGCGAGGCGCTGGAGGAAGGCCTCTTCCGAGAGGTCGAACTCGTGGTTGCCGAACGTGGCGAGGTCGAGCCCGAGCGCGTTGAGGACGGCCACCATCTGCTTCCCGTTGAGCCGCTCGCCCTCCACGCGCGCCGTGCCGAGCGCCGACGGGCTGAAGAAGTCGCCCGCGATGACGGTGAGCACGTCGTCATCCTCTTCGAGGAGGTGCCGGCGGAGCGCCGCCACGCGCGCGAGCCCGCCCGTGCGCCCGCCCTCGACAGGCGTGATCTCGTAGACGTCGTTGAGCTGGAGGATCGTGGCGGTCACGACGGGCTCGGCCGGCATCGGCACCGCCGGCGGCGCGTCGAGCACGGTGCGGTTGGAGGGCGCGCACCCGGCGAGGAGGAGGGCGGAGGCGAGAACGGCGAGGAGGGGGCGCATGGCGGCGGGAGAGGGGTGCGAAGAAGCTACGTCCCGAGATCAAGCGAGGCTGGCACGACGTACTATAAGCGCACTCGTCGTACCCCGCTGATGCGCCTGTTCCGTGCCCTCCTCCTGCTCTTGG
>DASPKS010000155.1:0-30462 GCA_035628035.1 Rubricoccaceae bacterium | reverse complement strand
TTGCCCTGGGCGTCCACGACGACGCCCTTGGCGTCGTCGAACTGGTCGCCCCCCACGTAGGTGCTGTAGGCGAGCCCGCCCGTGGACGAGAGCTTGAGGACGAACGCGTCGCCGGGGCCGCCGCCGTACGCCGGGCCGACCACGCCCGGCGTCGTCGGGAAGCCCGGCGAATTGGCCTGCCCGGTAAGGTAGACCTCGCCCGACGCCCCGATCGCGACGTCGTAGCCGATCTCGCCCCCGCTGCTGCCGATGAAGGACGCGTACGCGAGCGCGCTCCCGGCTGGGTTCAACCGGACGGCGATCACGTCGCTCGACCCGTTGTAGGTCGGGTCGTAGGCGCCGGGCGTGGTGGGGAAGTCGGCCGACTCCGTGTAGCCGGTGACGAAGGCGCTCCCGGCCCCGTCCACGGCGAGGCCGCCGCCGAAGTCGTCGGAGCCCCCGCCGAGGAAGGTGGCGTACGTGAGCTGCGACCCGTCCGGGCTGAGCTTGGCCACGAACGCGTCGATGTCGCCGCCGTTGAACGTCCCGTCGTACGCGCCGGCCGTGACCGGGAAGTCGGCGGAGAACGTGTAGCCGGCGATGTAGGCGCTCCCGTCCGCACCGACCGCGACCCTGGACGCCTGGTCGAGGGCGCCGCCCCCGATCCAGGCGACGTACACCACGTGCCCTTGCTGGTCCAGCTTCACCACTACCGCGTCGAAGCCGCCGCCACTGCCGAAGCGGTATGTGTTCTCGGTGGGGATCGATTCCAGGCTGTCCGAGTCGCTCATGCCCGCGATGTAGGCGTTGCCCTGGGCGTCCACGGCGATGTCCCAGGCGTAGTCGGTGCCCGGGCCCGCAAGGGGGGTGCTATAGACCAGGCCCCCCGAGCCAGCGGCCTCGTGGTGTTCGTAGCGCTGCGCCGAGGCGGAAACGGCGGTGAGGAGGAAGGCGACGGCGAGGGAAGCGAGCAGGAGGACGGGGGTGATGGAGCGGGCGGTGTTCATGGCTGTGAAAGGAGAGCGCGTCTCCATGATAGGGGGCGGGCACGTATACATTATAGCCCCGCCGGAGGGCGCCCCGACGGGCTCCGCCTCGCCTGCGGCACGGGGCCGCCAAGGAACGTCGTGGCAGCGGGGGGAGCGAGAAAGGCCCCGATCTGTGGGGTCGGCCTATGCCTCGAGCCCGCTCGGTCGTTGACAATGCAGGGCCAGCGCCGCATTATCGGTTGCCAATCCCAGCCTGGGTTGAGGACCGCCGACGTTCGTCCCGTCCATGTCCGAGCAGCCGCCCCCCGCACGCTCTGCGGCGTTCCCGCTCGTCGGGCGGGAGCCGGCGATACGCGCCCTCGAGGAATCGCGCGACCCGCTGGAGCGGGGGAAGGGTGGCATGCTCGAAGACGAAGAGGCCTTTGGCGTCCGGACGATCCGCGACGTGCCGCCGCGTCCCCCGAGGTTCGAGGAGATCCGAGCGGCCAGCCTCGGTCGCGTGATCGTGGAGTAGCGGGTGGGTACGCCGTCGGCACCGAGGGCCGCGCCCCGGCCCATCGTCCTTGGCCTCGCTGCCAACCGGGGGCAGTTCGGGCTGCTCGTGGCCGTGAACGCCTTCGTCGGCGCGGTGGTGGGGCTCGAACGAACGGTGGTGCCCCTCCTCGCGGAGCGGGAGTTCCACCTCGCCTCCAGCGGGCTCGTGCTCTCGTTCGTGGCGGCCTTCGGGGCGGCCAAGGCGCTCACGAACCTGCTGGCCGGGGGGCTCTCCGACCGACTGGGCCGCCGGCCCGTGCTCCTCATCGGGTGGGCCCTCGCCGCGCCCGTGCCGGTCGCGCTGCTGCTCGCGCCCTCGTGGGGCTGGGTGGTGGCGGCGAACGTGCTCCTCGGGGTGAGCCAGGGGCTGACCTGGTCCACCACGGTTCTCATGAAGATCGACCTCGTCGGCCCTGAGCGGCGGGGCTTCGCGATGGGCCTCAACGAGGCGGCCGGCTACCTCGCCGTGGCCGCGTCGGCGTTTGCGAGCGGGGCGCTGGCCGAGGCGTTCGGGCTCCGTGCGGCGCCGTTCTACCTCGGTGTGGCCTTCGTCGCGCTGGGGCTCGGGCTCTCGGTCCTCTTCGTCCGCGAGACGCTCGGCCACGCGCACGAGGAGGGGCGCCGCACGGCGCCCGCGAGCCGGGAGCCTGCGCTGACGCTCCGCCAGGTGCTCTCGCGCGGGGTGTGGCGGGATCCCGCCCTCGCGAGCGCCAATCAAGCCGGGATGGTCAACAACCTGAACGACGGAGTGGCCTGGGGGCTCTTCCCGCTGCTCTTCGCCGCGGCCCGGCTGCCGCTCCCTCAGATCGCCGCGCTCGTGGCGCTCTATCCGGCGGTGTGGGGGCTGGCCCAGCTCCTCACCGGATCGCTCAGCGACCACTGGGGCCGTAAGGGGCTCCTCGTCGCCGGGATGGTTCTCCAGGCCGCCGCGCTGCTGGAGATCGCGCTCGTGCGCGGGTTCGTCCTTTGGATGGCCGGCACCGTCGCGCTCGGGCTCGGCACGGCGATGGTGTACCCCACGCTCCTCGCTGCCGTCGGCGATGCGGCGCATCCGGCGTGGCGCGGCGCGGCCGTGGGGGCGTACCGGCTGTGGCGCGACGGCGGCCTCGCGGTGGGCGCGGTGGCGGGCGGGGTGCTCGCCGACCTCCTGGGGACTCCGGCCGCGCTCGCGGCCGTGGCCGCCCTCACGCTGGGCTCCGGTCTCCTCACGGCGTGGAGGATGCCGGAGACGCTGGCCCGGAGGCACCCCGGAGGCTGATGGAAGGCAGAAGCCAGGTTATCAGCCCCCCGTTCGCCACAGGCCGCGTGCTGCGGAGGTAAGCCCGGTAGGCAGCAAGGGGGCCTTACCCGCCCCTACGCGATTGGCTGAAAGAAGGCCGGGGGGAATCCCATAGCGCGCGGCGGGGTACGGGGTCGAATCCGAACCGCCCGGCGCCATGGACGACAAAGAGCCCCACGCTCCCTCTTCCGGAGCAGGCAGCCCCACGCACCAGAGCCGCGACGGCAGCAACTGGGTCGCCGACCCGCCGGCCCAGACGCTCCAGGATGCCCTCAACTACGCCGAGATGATCGTGGACACCGTCCGCGAGGGGCTCCTCATCCTCACGCCCGACCTCCACGTCCGCTCGGCCAGCCTCTCGTTCTACGAGAAGTTCCAGGTGACGCCCGAGGAGACCGTGGGGCGCCTCGTCTACGAGATCGACGACGGGCAGTGGGACATCCCGGCGCTCCGGCGGCTCCTGGAGGAGGTCCTCCCCGACAACGTGTTCTTCAACGACTTCGAGGTGGAGCACACCTTCGACCGCATAGGGCACCTCGTGATGGCGCTCAACGCCCGCCGCCTCGACCACCACCAGCTCATCCTCCTCGCCATCGAGGACGTGACCGAGCGGCGGCGCGAGGAGCGCAGCTTGCGCGCCTCCGAGGAGCGGCTCCGCCTCCTCATCGAGAACATGAAGGAGTACGGGATCTTCGCCCTCGACACCGACGGCCGCGTCACGATGTGGAGCCCCGGCGCCGAGCGGATCCTCGGGTGGAGCGTGGAGGAGGCGATCGGGATGAAGTGCGACGAGATCTTCACCCCGGAGGACGTCGCGGCGGGCGTGCCCGAGCAGGAGCGCGCCACCGCCCGCGCGAACGGCTCGGCGCTCGACGAGCGGTGGCACGTGCGCAAGGACGGGAGCCGGTTCTGGGCCACCGGCGTGATGGTGGCCCTCCGCGCCGGCGACGACCTCAAGGGGTACGCGAAGATCCTCCGCGACGCCACCGAGCAGAAGCGGGCGCAGGTGGAGCGCGAGGCGCTCCTCGACGCGCTGGCCGAGGAGCGCCAGAAGCTCCAGGACCTCAACGCCACGCTGGAGGAACGCGTCGTGGAGCGGACGAACCAGGTCCGCGCGCTCGCCTCCACGCTCACGCGGGCCGAGCAGGAGGAGCGCCGCCGGATCTCGCAGGTCCTCCACGACGACCTCCAGCAGCAGCTCTACGGCGTCCAGATGAAGATGCACCGCGCCCGCCGCGACGCCGAGGCCGACCACTGCGAGGGCGTGCTGACGAACGTCGGCGCCGCCGAGGAGTGGCTCCGCTCCGCCATCGACGTCACGCGGCGGCTCACGGTGGACCTCAGCCCGCCCGTGCTCAAGGACGAGGGGCTCACGGCCGCGCTCGGGTGGCTCCGCACGCAGATGCAGCAGACCCACGGGCTCACCGTCGACATCGAAGCCGAGCACCCCTTCCGCATGCCCGACGCGGACATGCGCGTGCTCCTCTTCCAGGTCGTCCGCGAGCTCCTCTTCAACGTGGTCAAGCACGCCGACACCGACCGCGCCACCGTCACGCTCCAGGCCGCCGACCACCACGTCCGCATCGTCGTGGCCGATGAGGGGCGCGGGTTCGACGTGGAGACGGCGTTCGCACGGGCGGGCCGCGACGACGGGTTCGGGCTCTTCAGCGTGCGCGAACGGCTCGACCTCTTCGACGGCGAGATGGACATCGAGTCCGCCCCGGGGCAGGGCACCCGCGTCACCCTCACCGTGCCGGTCCAACTGGATTTGTAGCCCGCGGGTCCGTATCGTGAGGGGCGACGCCAACCCGCCTCATGGCCGGCAGGATCTACATCATAGAGGACCACCCGCTCATCCGGCAGGTCGTGACCGAGCTCATCGAAGAGACGGAAGGGCTCGAGGTAGCGGGCGTGGCGTCCACGGCCGAGGAGGCGCTGGAGGCCCTCGCGGCGTCAGCAGCCGACCTCGTTCTGATCGACATGTCGCTCCCGCGGATGAACGGGTCCGAGCTGGCTTCAGAGGTCCTCGCGCGGTGGCCCGGCCTCCGGTGCGTGATGCTCTCCGGCCACACCGGGGCGCCGTACGTGAAGCGGGCGCTCGACGCCGGCGTTCGGGGCTACGTCGTGAAGGGGGACCCGGAGGAGCTGGTGGAGGCGATCCGGCGCGTGCTCGGCGGCGAGGTGTACCTCAGCGAGCCGGTGCGAAACCTTGTGTAGGAGGGGTGTAGCCCGATTTCTCCTGCCTGTTCGCCGGATCGCGCGCCGCGGCGCGCCGAAGGCGTATGCCGGGAACGGCGGAGCGAAGCGCTCGAAGGGGCGGCAGCCGCGCTACCGGAGCAGTGCCGCCCGTTGGACCGCGTGCGCGCCGCCGCCGGTGAGCCGGAAGAGGTACACCCCCGAAGGCACACCGGTCGGCTCCCACTGGACCTGGTGAGGTCCGGCCGAGGCTGGACCTTCGTGAAGGAGCGCCACGCGGCGGCCTAGGAGGTCGAGCACTTCGAGGGTGACCGAGCCCGGCGCGTCCAGGCTATACGGCACCGTGACGCCGCCCGCGGACGGGTTGGGGTAGACTGCCTCGAGGTGGAGTCCCGGTCCGGGCACCGCCGGCTCGGTGCCCGTGGTTTGCGGGAGGACGTAGAAAGCGCGCGCGCCGTCTGGACCCACGAGGGGGAAGCGCTCCGTACGGCCCGACGCGTCCGCCGCCGAGAAATAGTAGGCGACCTCGACGTCCCCGCCGGGGATCGGCAGGGAGGCCGAGTAGGTGTCCTCGCCGACGTGCTGGAGCGCCAGCGTATCGAACGGGGCCTCGTCGATCCGGTAGATCAAGAAAAGCTCGTCCTCGTGGAGGGGCTGCCCGCTGTACGGGATGATGTCCACGTCGAGCGCGATCTCGGGCTGGTAGGGCACCTCCCCGGCGACGGGCTGGTGGCGGAGGTACAGCATCTCGCGGTCGGCCACCTCCTTAACGCGGCAGTGCAGGGCGTCGGTGGAGAGCCAGCTCCCGGTGAACCCGAGCACCTCATAGCCGGGCATCGCGGCGCGGTAGACGTCGAGGGCCGCCTGGTCCCCCGCCGCGTTCACGATGGGTACGTACACCCGCTCGTTCACGATGAGCGCGTTGGTGTAGGGCTCGCCGTTCGGGGTATACACGCGGAAGACCTGGTAGGGCGTGCCGTAAGCGCTCGGCTGCGACGCGAAGTACGCGGCCACGGCCTCGTGATCGGCGTAGCGCGGGTGGGAGGGCGGCACCTCCGCGATGAGGATCCGGTCCACGTCGAGGAACTTGCCCCACGTGTCGATGTGCTTCAGGTACGTGGCCTGGGGGTCGATCGTGACGTGGTAGGGGTCCACGCCGAGGTAGTCGAGCATCCGCTGGAGCACGCGGGCCTGGTCGAACCCGTTCTCCTCCCACACGAGGTCGGTCGACGCCGAGATGCCCCGGCTGTCCGTCATGTAGTTCCCGCCGGTGTGGACGAGGTCCATGGCGTAGACCGGGACGCCGAGGTGGGCACCCAGGACGACGGGGATGGCGTCGTCGTCCGGGCGCGGGCGGTTGTAGATGAAGTCGACGATGCCGACCTGGCGGTTCCCGTCGGTGATGTAGAACGGGCCGTAGTCCCGCGTCCACATCGAGTTCGTTGGGGCCTGGAGGAACTCCACGTTGGCCATGGTGACCCCGGCGCCCTGGAAGGCGCTCGCCGCCTGGTTCTGCTGGGTCTGGTTGGCCACGAGCGTGATCACCCGGACGTGCTCGGAGAGGGCGGCCACGAGGGCGAGCGGGATGCCGAGGGGGTAGCGGATCAGTACGGCCTCGCTCCGCTCGAACTCGGCGATGTTGCGGACCGGACCCGGAGGCGGGGGGGTGGAGGAGAAGCCGAGGCCGATCTCGTGCCGGCGCAGCAGCTCCTCCGGGGTCATCTCCTGGGGGAGCGGGTCGGGGTCGTACCAGGGCTCGTCCTGCGCGTACGCGACGGAGACCGTCAGGAGGAGGGCGAACGCGAGGGCACAGCGAAGGGGGCTCATGGCCCCAAGGTAAGGAGGAGCGCGCCCCCCGCCTCAAGGGCGACGAGAAGCCTTGGTGCATCCAGACCCACGTGCTACCTCGGCGGAAGGGGGGGCGGAAGTACGCGGAGCACCGCCCCATAGTCCTCGTCGTCGGTGCCGACCAGAAGCTCCATCGGGCCGGTGGCCCCCTCGCGTACGGCGACGCTCTCCACCTTCAGGCCGTCGAGCGTCCCGCGTCGTACGGGCTCGTCGTCCAGCGTAAGGGAGGGACGTCCCTGCCGGGTCAGCCCGAAGGTGCCGACCTCCCACACCACGCTTCGGAACGGCCCGCTGTCGCGGTCAGGATCGTAGGCCGAGCCCACGTAGAGGCGGCCCAGCCTGTCGACCTCCAGTGCGGAGACCGGGCGCGCGCTTGGGCCCCTGGGGTCGGGACTCATGAACGGCACCGAGGTGAAGGCGCCGAACGACAGGGGGGTGCGCCTCATCGGCGCCCAGGCCAGCTGGGTTGTGTCGCGGCCGTGGGCCCGCTCGGCGTAGAGGAAATAGAGGGCCCCGCCCACCTCAGCTGTGGCGATGCCCTCGACGTCTTCCACCGGGACGGGCCACCGTGCTACGGCCGTGATGCGGAGCGTGGTGCGCCCGAGTTCCGCGACGAAGAGGTGCTGATGCGGCGTGGCCCCGTCGCCACTCTCGGCAAGGAGGAACGAGCGCGTGCCAGGAATGCGCGCGACGCTTTCGAGATCGTGCGCAGGCCCGTGCGACGCCGGCCAGGCCACGTCCAGCGCATGCCACACGACGGGTCCGCCGGCGGGGGGGAGGACCGCGAGGCCTACGCGGGGTCGGTCCAACTCCTCCGGGACCTTCGCGTCGTGCACGACGAGGAACGTGTCGGCGCCTACCCACGCCAGCCCGCTGTAGTCCGCCGGGCTTGTTCGTCGCTCGAGCGCGTCCGAGGGCGGGCGCTCGGGCGCTGCCCGGCGGCACGCCGCCGTGGTGAGCAGGAGACCCACAAGGAGCAGGCGGACGGGCGTTTCAGGAAGGGCTCCCATGAGCGGAGTAACAGGACGGCAAGCGGGCCTGTCCGCCGACGTCAACCGCGCGGGACGATCCGCCACAGCTCCCCGTTCGCCTCGTCGGTCACGATGTAGAGCGCGCCGTCGGGACCTTGCCGCACGTCGCGGATGCGCCGACCGCGCTCGGTGAGGAGGTGCTCCTCGCCCGTCACGCGATCGTCCTCGATGACGAGGCGCACGAGCCGCGTTTCCCGGAGCGCGCCGACGAAAAGGCTGCCCTGCCATTCGGGGAACGCATCCCCCGTGTACCACTGTGCCCCCGATGGCGCGATCACGGGGTCCCAGTAGTAAACCGGCTGCTCGAACCCGTCGCCGGCGCTCGACGCGCCGGGGATGGGGCTCCCCGAGTATTCGATGCCGTACGCCTGGAGGGGCCAGCCGTAGTTCTCACCCCGCTCGATCAGGTTTAGCTCGTCGCCGCCGCGCGTCCCATGCTCGACGATCCACAGCCGGCCCTCGGGGTCGAACGCGGCGGCCTGGACGTTCCGGTGCCCGAGGGTCCAGATCTCGGGCCGCGCGCCGCCCTCTTCCACGAAGGGGTTGTCTTCCGGGACGGCGCCGTCGGGACGGATGCGGACGACCTTCCCGAGGTGGCTGCCGAGCTGCTGCGCGTGCCGCCGCAGGTGCGAGACCGAACGCTCGCCGAGCGTGACGTACAGCATCCCGTCGGGGCCGAAGGCGAGCCGCGACCCGAAGTGGAGCGAGCCTTCGTAGGCGGGCAGCGAGCGGAAGATCACGCGCACCTGTTCGAGGCGCCGCCCATCGGCGGAGAGCACGCCGCGCGCGACGCTCGTCGCGTTGCCGCCCTCGCGCGGCTCGGCGTAGCTCCAGAAGATCGTCCGGTCCTCCTGGAAGTCCGGGCTCAGCGCGACGTCGAGGAGGCCGCCCTGACCGCCCGCGTCCACCTCGGGGAGGCCGGTGATGGGCGCGCCCACGGCACCAGCCGCTGAGATGAGGCGAAGGCGGCCCGGCCGCTCGGTGAGGAGAAGGCTGCCCTCCGGAAGCGGCTCCACCGCCCACGGGTGTTCGAGCCCCCGGGCTACCACGACGACATCGAAGGCCACGTTCGAGGGGGCCGCGCACGCGCGCGTCTGCCCGGGGAACGCCGGCCGCTGGCTCGGGGCGTTCGCCGGGCGCGTTTCGAGCGGCTCGCACGGGGGGGCCGTCCGGCCGGTCTCTTCGTCCGTTGCTGAGGCAGCGGGGCCGCTCGCGGACGTGCCGGAGCCGGGGGCGCAGGCAGCGCCGAGGGTGGCGAGGAGGGTGGTCGCGAGGAAGGCGACGCGAGGGAGGGGCATGGCCGGGTTCGCAGCGTCCGAGAGGAGAGGCCGAAACGCCGCGCGAGCGGTCGGGTTCGGCGGGTGCGGCGCGCCCACGGAACGGGGCCCGGGCGCAGCCTATTGAACCTGGCCCCGGTGCCCTTGCGCATGGCCGAGATCCCCGCCGACCGCCCGGACCGTCTTCCCTACGCCTTCGCCGAGGCCTGGAACCGCCGCGACGCCCCCGCGCTCGCGGCGCTCTTCGACGAAGACGCGGAGTTCGTCAACGTCGTCGGGCTGTGGTGGCACGACCGGGCGGCCATCGAGCGCGCCCACGCCTACGGCCTCGCGCGGATCTTCGACCGCTCCACGCTGGAAGTCGGCCGCGTGAAGGTGAAGCGGCTCCGCGAGGACGTGGCCGTCGTCCACGCGCGGATGCGGCTGACGGGGCAAACCCCGATTGCCGACGTCGCGCATCCGCAGGCCCGTGCCAACGTCTTCACGTTCGTCGTTCATCGCACGCCGGAAGGCTGGCGCTGCGCGGCCGCCCACAACACCGACGTCGTCCCGGGGGTGGAAACCCACATCGCCGACGAAGCGGGCCGGCTCCGCCCCGTCGACTACCGAAAGGAGATGGGCGCGTAGGACGAAGCGGGGGCTTCGCTCGCCAACGAGAGAGCCCCCGAACTCCTCTGGGTCCGGGGGCTCCGACGGCCGGCGGCGCAGGTGCGCTAGGCTACCACGTTACGCGGGTCTGGGTCTGGGGGTTGAAGACGTCCATGCGAACCGCTTCCGCGGCGGCGATCTCGTCGGCTGAGAGGTGCTCGCTCGGCGTGAGCCGGAACACGTCGAGGCCGCGCCCGATCTCGGAGGCGTAGATGTGGCCGTTGTACCAGTAGGCCGACCAGTACCCGCTCATCGCGAGCTGCTCCGCGTCCATCGGCCCGCGGTCGAAGTAGGCGATCTCGACGGGGTTCGACGGGTCGGTGAAGTCGAACACCGAGACGCCCCCCTGGTACCACGCCTGCACCATGATGTCGCGGCCGGGGATCGGGATGATCGAGCCGTTGTGGGCCACGCAGTTCTCGACGTCGGACTGCGGGGCGGGGAGCTTGTAGTAGCCCTGGAAGGCAAGCTGCCGGTCCTCGATGGTGAAGAGGGCGTTGGCGCCCCACTCGCGCCGGTCGGTCGCGCGGCACCGCGGGGCCATCCCGCCGCCCCACTCATCGGTGAAGATCACCTTGGTCCCGTCGTTGCTGAAGGTGGCCGAGTGCCAGTAGGCGAAGTTCTCGTCGGCCGCCTGCGCGATGCGGCGAGGGTTGGTCGGGTCGGAGATGTCGAGGAGGATGCCGTATCCCGAGCACGCGCCGCCGGCGAGGCCGATCTCGGGGTACACCGTGATGTCGTGGCACTGGTCAGGGCCCGGGCGGCCTTCCTCGCCTCCCTGGGTGCCCAGCCTCTCCGTGACGTACTCCTGCAGCATGCTGCGGAGGGCCGTGCTGTCCTCGGCCGTGGGGGTCTGCTCGCTCACCCCGCGCATCTCCATCGTTTGGGCGAGGGCCAACGGCACCGTCTCGTCGTCCATCACGTAGTCCGCCCCCTCCATGGTCACTACGAAGGCGCCGCGGGCGCGGGCGGCGGCGGCCTCCTCCGGCGTGACCCGCTCGAGGCCGAGGCTGAAAGCGAGGTCCTCCGTGGTCTCGCCGTGCTCCCGAGGCGCCGCGAGGCCGAGGAGGAACGACGGGGCGTTGACGATGGCCGCGCGCTCGGGGTGGGCGAGCGGCACCTCAATCACCTCGATGCGGAAGAGCGACGTGTTGGGGTCCTCGGGGCCCGCCTCGGAGCACCCCGCGAGCTCCTCGGCCGGGCGGACGCCGCTCGTGCCGGAGACGTAGATGTAGACGTGCGAAGGGTCGTCGGGGTCGGGCACCAGCGTGTGGGTGTGGGAGCCGCGGCACGTCTGCACGGCCGCCACCTGCCGCGGGTGCTCGACGTCGGTGACGTCGAAGATGCGGACGCCGCGGAAGCGCTCGGCGCTGACGGGCTCGGGCACGCCGCCCGGGCCGCAGTCGAGCCGCCCGCGCGTCTCCTCGACGGACATGAAGAGCAGGTCGCCGTGGACGGAGACATCGCCCTGCCCGCCGGGGCAGGGGAGCGTCGTGCGGAGGCGCGGGCGCGTGGGGTCGCTGATGTCGTAGACCTGGAGGCCCTGGAAGCCGCCGAGGAAGAGCGTGTTGCCGCTGAACGCGAGGTCGGCGTTCATCATGCTGAAGTCGCCGATGTCGTCGGGGTTGTAGAACCCCTCCGGCTTCGGGACGTGCGCGACGAGCGCGAGGTTGAGGGCGGCCTCCTCCGCATCCTGGAAGCCGGCGCGGAGCCCGACGCGCGGGTCGGTATGGTCGCTCGGCTGGGCGCCGGCGGCGCGCACGAGCGCGAACACGGAGAGGAGGGCGACAGAGAGCGCCGCGCGCCGAGGGGTCGAAGAAGTGTTCATCGGGGAAAGCGAAGCGATGGCGGGGTCAACCTAAGGTTGCCGAAGGAAAAGGGTGTAGGTCGCAGCGACCGTCAGTCACCGAGCAGCGAGGGGAGCGGGGGCACGTCGAGCAGCGAGCGCATGCGGTCGATCTCGGCCTGCTGGTCAGCCACGATATCGGAGGCGAAACGATATACCTCGGTAGCCTGGGCCGCGCCCGGCGCCGCGAGGAGGTCCTCAACCATGAGGAGCGCGCCCTCGTGGTGGCGGATCATATACTGAAGGAAAAGCCGGTCGAACTCGACGCCACTTGCCGAGGCCAGCTGCGCCATTTCATCCGGGGTCAGCATGCCGGGCATGAGCGCGTGGTGCCCCCCGTGGTGGCCGCTGTGAGGGGTGTGCGGATCAGCGGCTTCAGCGCCGTGGGCCTGGAGCCAGCGCGTCATCCAGGCGATCTCGTCGCGCTGGGAGACCTCGATCCGCTCGGCGACGAAGCGGAGGGCGCGGTTCGTCGTGCGGTCCGCCACGAGCGCGGTCATTTCGAGCGCCTGCGCATGGTGGGGGATCATCCCCTGCATGAAGCGGACGTCCGCCTCGGCTGCCACCGGGCCCGCCGGCTCCCCCGCTCGCGCGGGAGGCCCTGCCGTGGGCGGCCGGGGCGCTGCACAGCCGGCGGCCAGCACGCACACGACGGCCGTCATCCGGGACCAGGTGTTCATCTCGAGGCGGACCCGCCAGAAGGGCGAGGGTTCGTTTGTGGCGAACCCTACGGGCGGGCTAGGCACAAGATACACCCTGCCTCGAAGCCGGGCGGCCGGGCTGGGTGCCCAGCCGGCGCGGGCTCGAAGGCAGGGTCAGCCCCGGCTCAGCTTCCACCCGCACCACACGTCGAGCGCTGTGATCCCGACGACCGACGCGAGCGCGAGGGCGATGTTGCGCCGGCGCTCCGGCGGCTTTTCGGGGTCGTGCGCGGCGCCGAGCGTGGCGAGGTCGAGCGCGTCGCCGCCGACGCGGGCCCACACCCACGGCGCGGGGTTGCGCGACCACAGGAGGCCGACGCCCGCGGCGATCTCGCGGAGGCCGTACGCCGTGCGGACGAGCCCGAAGCGGTTGCGCGTATAGAAGGCGCGGGTGAAGGTGTGGGGCGTGAGGACCTCGGCGAGGCCCAGCCCCAAGCTGAACCACCCCAGGAAGCGGGCGACTTTTCGTTCGTTCATGTCGGGGAAAGGAAAAAATGGAGAGGCCGATCAGGCCCAGGGCTTGAGGACGACCTTGATAGCAGCGTCTTCCTTGTCGCGGAACGTCTTGTACATCTCCGGGGCCTTCTCCAGCGGCTCCTGGTGCGTGACCACGAAAGAGGGGTCGATCTCGCCGCTGAGGACCCGCTGGAGGAGCGGCTCGGTGTAGCGCGGCATGTGGGTCTGGCCCATCTTGAAGGTGAGCCCCTTGTTCATCGCCGCTCCGAGCGGCAGCTTGTCGGGGAAGCCGACGTAGACGCCCGGGATGGAGACGGTGCCGCCCTTCCGGCAGCACATGATGGCCTCGCGGAGGGCATGCGCGCGGTCGGTCGTCAGGAAGGCCGCCGCCTTCACCTTATCCAGCACGGCGTCGAACGCGCCGTGGCCGGCCGCCTCGCACCCCACGGCATCGACCACACGGTCGGGCCCGCGCCCGCCGGTCATCTCCATGAGGCGATCGTAGGCGTCCTCCTCCTTGAAGTTGATCGTCTCGGCGTTGCCGGCCTGGGCCATCGCCAGCCGCTCAGGCACCTCGTCGATGGCGATCACGCGGCCGGCCCCCAGCATCCAGAGGCTCCGGATGGTGAACTGCCCGACGGGCCCGCAGCCCCACACGGCGACGGTGTCGCCCGGCTCGAGGTCGGTGTTCTCGGCGGCCATCCAGCCCGTCGGGAAGACGTCGGAGAGGAAGAGCACCTGCTCGTCGGGGATCCCGTCGGGCACCTTCACGGGGCCGACGTCGGCGTTCCACACCTGGAGGTACTGCGCCTGCCCGCCGTCGTAGCCGCCGGTGAGCTCGGAGTACCCGTAGAGCCCGGCCGGGGCGTGCCCCATCATCTTCTGGCCGAGCTCCGGCTTCCGGTTCGTGGTGTCGCAGCAGGAGTAGAGCTCCTTCTTGCAGAAGAAGCACTCCCCACACGTGATCGTGAAGGGGACGACGATCCGGTCGCCTACCTTGAACTTCGCCACGGCAGACCCGACCTCGACGACCTCGCCCATCGGCTCGTGCCCGAGCACCTGGCCCTCCTTCATGAACGGCGCGAGGAAGCCGTCGTAGAGGTGGAGGTCGGAGCCGCAGATGGCCGTGCTCGTGACCTTGAGGATGAGGTTGTTCGGGTGCTCGAGCGTGGGGTCGGGGACGGTATCGACCCGGACGTCCCGAAGGCCGTGGTAGACGAGCGCGCGCATAGGATGGGAGGGGAGCAGAAGGGACGGAAGCCTACCGGGCACCGCCGGGCGCGCTCCATCGGACGCGTCCCTATCGCGCCGTAGGACGCGCCCTCATCAGCCCTGCGCGAAGCGCTCGGGCGAAGATCAGGCGAAGCCCCAGCCGGCTCTTATTGCAAGACCCTTGTAGGACAGAACGTTGCGGGGTTAGGGAGCGCCGCCGCCCTCCGGACCTGGCACGGAAAGTGGAAGCAGGTCCCGCAGTTCGCCCTTGAGGGGGAGATCTCCTGGTTCGCGGGTGTGCTCGCCGTGCACGCTATGCGCGCCGCTGCGCAACGCCCGCCTCATTACCTGTTCATTCCCGCTTCCATGCTTCGCTCTCGCTACGCGCTCTCTTTCGCCGTGCTGGTCCTTGTTGCGGGCCCGACATCCGCCCAGCGCGCGTTCGACGCGCCCTGGATGGGGTACAACGCCGGCGACTCCGACACCGGCCGTTACACCGTCCGCCTCCTCGCCGAGGACTTCGACAACGACGGCGACCCTGACCTCGCCGTCGGCCGCGCCATCTGGAACACCGGGTTCTCGTACCTCGAGAACCGGGGGGACGGCACCTACGCGCCGCCCGTGTTCTATACCACGAATGGTCCCACCTGGGGGATGGCCGCCGCGGACTTCGACGCCGACGGCGACCGCGACCTCGTCACCACCGAGTTCGACCCGCAGAACGTCCCCGGCAGCACGGTGGCGCTCTTCCGGAACCTGGGGAACGACACGTTCGCCCCGGCGCAGCACTTCCAGGCCGGGCAGGGCCCCGTTGGGCTCGAGACCGCCGACTTCAACGGCGACAGCCGCCCCGACCTCGTCGTGACCAACTACAAGTACCTCGGGACGGGCAACACCGCCTCGATCCTCCTCAACGACGGGGCGGGCGGCTTCGCGGCCCCGGTACCCTACGCCGCCGGCGCGGCGCCGTGGCGGGTCTCGACCGGCGACCTCGACAACGACGGAGATCACGACCTCGCCGTGGCGAACGACAACTTCGAGGTGAACCTCCTCTTCAACAACGGCGCCGGCCAGTTTAGTGCGCCGGTCGCTTACGGAATGGGGATGCCCAACTGGGCCAGCCCCTTCTACCCCGACGCCGTGCTGACGGACGTCGACCGCGACAACGACCTCGACGTGGCCTACACCAACACGCGGACGTGGGACGGCGACCGCGGCTGGATCATGGTCCTCCGCAACGACGGCAACGGCCACCTCGCCGCGGCGACGCACTATGAGACCATCCCGTACTCGGCCGGCCCGGCCGACCTCCACGCCGGGGACCTCAACGGGGATGGGTGGCCCGACTTCGCTGGTGCCCACTACAACGGGCGCACGAACGACGGCATCGTGGTGCTCCTCAGCAACGGCAGCGGCGGGTTCGGCCCGGCCACGGCCTACTGGGCGGGCCAGTACACCACCGCCATCGACGCGGCCGACGTGGACCTCGACGGGGACACCGACCTCGTCTCGGTGGACTGGCACTCGATGGAGGCCACCGTCCACAAGAACACGGGGAACGGGCTCTTCCCGCAGGCGCCGCACTACGAGGCCGTCAGCGGCAGCATCTACGTCGACCTCGGCGACGTGGACCATGACGGCGACCTCGACGCGTTCACGTCGGGGGGCGGCGCCTCGGGCACGAACCCCGTCTTCCACCGCAACGACGGCACGGGCGCCTTCGCGCAGGTGAGCACCCACGGCGTCGGGGCGTACGGGAAGCTCCGCGACCTCAATGGGGACGGCGACCTCGACCTCCTCTACGCGAGCGCGCCCACCGCGTCGGCGTACGACTTCTTCGTCGCCTTTGGCAACGGCGACGGCACGTTCGGTGCCGTCACGCGGTGGATCCTGAACGCGTGCGGGACCGGGCAGGTGGACGCGGTCGACTTCGACGCCGACGGCGACCTCGACGTGGCGATGTCGGAGTACGGCGGCTGCGCCGGCGACCCCGGGTCGTACCGGCGCCTGTTCGTCCGCCTCAACAACGGCGACGGGACGTTCCAGCCGGCCTACACCGTCCTCACCGATGAGTACGGCCCGTTCCCCTGGAAGGCCGGCGACTTCAACCACGACGGCCACGTCGACCTCGCCGTCGGGCACAAGGGGGCCTACGGGGCGAACAACAAGATCGTCGTCCTCTTCGGCGACGGCACCGGGCAGTTCGGCCAGCGGCAGGTGTTCGAATCCGGCTTCGGCCCGCACGGCCTCGTCGTGGCCGACCTCAACGCCGACGGGTGGCTCGACGTGGCCACGGGCAACACCGGCGCCGACGGCGAGGGCCAGGAGACGATGACGGTCCTCCTCAACGCGGGCAACGGGTCGTTCCAGGCGCCCGTCACGCAGTACGCCCCGCGGTCGGCCGACCTCCTCGGCGTCACCGGCATCGTGGCCGGCGACCCCGACGCTGACGGCGACCTCGACCTCATGGTGAGCAACTACGGCGCGAACGACATCGCGTTCTACGAGAACGACGGCCAGGGCACGTTCACCTTCCCCTACCGCTACGGCATGGGCGCCGGTGCCTTCGACGTCCACTACGACGACGTGACGGGCGACGACGTGCCGGACCTCGTGGGAATGATCGGTCTCCGGCCGGCCGGTTTCCCCTCGGCCATCGCCGTCGTGCGCGGCCTCACCGGCACGCCCACGGCCGGCGACCCCGTCCCCGGCCCCACGACGCCGATGGGCGGCGCAGCGATCTCTTCGATCGCGCCGAACCCGGCGCAGGGCCGTACCACGCTCACGTTCACGCTCGACCACGCGCAGGCCGTCCGCGTGGAAGTGATCGACGCCCTCGGCCGCCGCGTCGCCGTCATCCACGACAGTGACCTCCCACCGGGCCGCCACACGATCAACCTGAACACCGAGACGCTGACGGCCGGGGCGTACCTCGTCCGGCTCACGGCCGGCGGGCGCGTCCACGCGCGGATGCTGACTGTGGTGCAGTAACCCTTGGAGAGAAGGGAGAGAGGGAAAGGGGGCGCTCCGACGGGGCGCCCCCTCCTATTCAGGCGGCGTGGCGGGCGGCTTCCAGGAGCGCACGCGCTTGGCTCCGCTCCGGCTCCGGCCAACCGTCCACCTTCCGGGCAGCCGATGCGAGCGACCGCGCCAGCTCGGCGGACGGGCGCTCGGCGAGCCAGCGGCGGAGCTGCTCCACCCGCTCCGGCGGTGTCCCCTCCGGGGAGGCCACGGCGTCTTCGGCGCGCGGTCCGTCCTCCACGTCCTGCGTGAAGAGGTCGGAGGCAGCCGTGGCGGTGAGGATGACGTCGACGTGGGCGCGCTTCTTCGCGATCTTGAGGACGGTGTTGTAGGTGTCGGCCAGATCCTCGTTCTCGACGCGCCCTTCCGGCTGGCTTTCGATGGCCTCATCGCCGTCGGCGTATTTGGCGCCGCAGCCGTTCTTCTTCTTGAAGCAGAGCCAGCCGCCGCCGTACTCCGCGCGCCCCTTGACGATGGCCTCGGCGCCGCAGGCCGGGCACCGCCGGCTCGCCTTCCGGTAACGGTACTTGCTCTCCATCGTCGAACAGAGCCCGAGGCCCTGTCCGGCGAATCGCCCGGTGGGGACGTGGACCAGCTCGCACAGCACCTCGTACTCGCGGTGCCCGCCGGGGAGGTCGTGCCGGTGAACGGTGTAGCGCGGGGCGAAGCGGAACGTGAGGCTGAGCTTCTCCGCGCCGGGCTTGAGGAGCGTCGGCTTCGGCCCGCAGCCGGGGACGGTCCCGTAGTGCTCGCCCTCGCGCATGGCCTCCCGCATCACGCGCTGGATGAGCGCGATCTGCTCGGTCACGGCTTCCGGGGTCAGCGCCTCCGGTGCGGCGGCGCGCACTAGCGCCCCGGCAGGGGGGACCTCCTCCATTCCGGAGTCCTCCATCGGTTCTCCTCCTCGGGCAAGGGAGCGGGCGCGGAATGAACCTCCAGGCGGTGCCGACGTGGCGTCAGCGCCCGGTAGCTGCCGGCCGCCGCCCCGCGTGAACCCGCCAGCCTCCTCGTGCGTTTGGAGGGCGCCCCCGTCTCTTCACCCGTGAACGGTTCAGGTACAGACCCCCTCACGGGGGACCCGTCGAGTAGTCCCCGCCGAAGCGGGCGCAGGGGATGAGCCTCGGCGCCCTCGCGGTCATCGCCGCGCTCACCCTCGCCCTCGCGCTCTACGTCGCGGCCGAGTTCGCCGCTGTGAGCGTGCGGCACGGGCAGATCCGCAGCCTGGCCCAGGACGGCAGCGCCATCGCGCGCCGTCTCCTCCCCACACTGGAGGATCCCCACCGGCTCGACCGTTACATCGCGGCCTGCCAGATCGGGATCACGCTCTCCACCCTCGTGACGGGCGCGTTCGCGCAGGCGACCGTTGCCCTCGACCTCGCGGCGCTCCTGGAGCGGGCAGCCGGGATGGAGCCCGTCGCCGCCCGCTCGGCCGCGGCCGTCTCCGTGCTGGTCCTACTCACGGTGGCCCAGATGGTATTCGGCGAGCTCGTCCCGAAGTCGCTCGCGCTCCAGTTCCCGACGCGGATCTCCCTCATCACGTACCTCCCGACGTACTGGTCGAGCGTGCTCTACCGCCCGTTCATCTCGGCGCTGAACGGGAGCGGGTGGTTCCTCCTCCGGCTGTTCGGGCTCTCCCCCGGCGGGAGCCACCGCCACGTGCACTCCCCGGAGGAGATCGAGATGCTCCTCGCCGAGAGCCGCGACGGGGGGTTGTTGGAGCCTGACGAGCAGCACCGCCTCCACCGTGCGCTCCAGCTCAGCCGCCGCACGGCGCGCGAGCTCATGGTGCCGCGCCAGTGGGTCGAGGCCGTGCGCCTCGACACGCCGCCCGAGGAAGCCCTCCGCATCGCCACGACGAGCGCGTACACCCGGCTGCCAGTCTACCGCGGGAGCCTCGACGACGTCGTGGGGATGCTCCATACGAAGGACGTCGCCGCGCACTTCGCCGAGCAGGGGCGGCTGGCCCCGGTGGAGGCGCTCCTCCGCCCGATCCTCCGCGTGCCCGCCGGCGTCACGGCCGACCGGCTGCTCGGGTTCTTCCGCGAGCGGCGCGGGCGGCTCGCCCTCGTGCTCGACGAGCACGGCGGCGTCGAAGGGCTCGTGACGCTGCAGGACGTGCTCTCCGAGCTCGTCGGCGAGGTGGCCGACGAGTTCAAGGAGCCCGATCCGACGCCGGAGCGGCTGCCCGACGGGCGAGTCCGCCTCCCGGGCCACCTCCGCCTCGACGAGGCCTTTCCATGGACCGGCGTGCGCTGGGAAGCCCCGGGCGTGGCGACCGTTGGCGGGCGCGTCGTGGCGGCCCTCGGGTCCGTGCCTCAGGGCGGGGAGCGCCTCCAGATCGGCGGCGTGGAGGTGGAGGTGGAGCGCGTCGAGGGCCGCTCCATCGCGTTCCTGCTCGTCACCCCGGTCAGCGTGTCCCAGGGGACGGAAGAAGCCTAGCGCCACCGCGTCATGGAGGTCCTCGTTCCCCTCGTCATCATCGCCGTGCTCGTCCTGCTCAACGGGATGTTCGTCGCGGCGGAGTTCGCCATCATCGGCGCGCCGCGCGCCACCATCGAGCGGCGGGCGCGGGAGGGGCACGCCGTCGCGAAGCTCGTCCGGCGGGTGCTGAGCGACCCGCGCCGGCAGGACCGCTACATCGCCACGGCCCAGCTCGGCATCACGCTGGCCAGCCTCGGGCTGGGGATGTACGGCGAGCACACCGTCGCTCACTGGCTCGGGGAGTGGCTCCATGGGCTCGGGATGAGTGAGACCGGCCGGTGGATCTCCGCCCACGCGCTCGCCTCCATCCTGGCCGTCGCGATCCTCACGTACCTCCACATCGTCGTCGGCGAGATGATGCCGAAGTCCATCGCGCTCCTCCGCGCCGAGCCGACGGTGCTCGGGCTGATGCAGCCGATGCGGCTGATCCAGCTGGCGACGTACCCGCTCGTGGCCGCGCTCAACGGGCTCGGCAACGGGCTCCTCCGGCTGATCGGGGTGCGGCGGGAGGTCTCCGCGAGCCACTACCACACGCCCGAAGAGCTGCAGTACATCGTGCGCGAGAGCCAGGAGGGCGGGCTCCTCCGCGCCGAGGCCGGGCAGATCCTCCGCGACCTCTTCGAGTTCGGCGGCCTCACGGCGGGCGAGGCGATGGTGCCGCGCGTCCACGTGGCCGGGTTGCCGCTGGGGGTCGGGCCGGACGAGCTTCGCCGCCGCCTCCTCGACGCGCGCCACACCCGCTATCCGGTGTACGAGGGCGACCTCGACCACGTCGTCGGCGTCGTCCACATCAAGGACATCCTCCGCCTCGTGCAGGCGAACCAGGCCCTCACGATGGGCGACGTCCGGCCGACGGCGTTCGTCCCGGAGACGATGGAGCTCGACCGCGTGATCGAGGCCATGCACGGGGCGCGGACGCAGCTCGTCGTCGTCATGGACGAGCACGGCGGCACCGCCGGCATCCTCTCCATCGAGGACCTCGGTGCTGAGGCCATCGGTGAGGTGGAGGAGGGACACGACGAGGAGCCCGACGTCGTGCGCGAGGGCGACGGCCGCATTCATGTGGCGGGCACCGTCCGCCTCGACGAGATCGGCGAGCTGTTCGACCGGACGGTCGAGCACGAGGAGGTCGACACCGTCAGCGGGCTCGTGCTGGCGCTCCTCGAGCGGCCCCCCGTGGTGGGCGACGTCGTCACCTGCGATGGGGTCCGGTTTGAGGTCACGGAGGTCGAGGGGCACGGCGTAGAACGCTGCGTGGTCTGCCTGCTCCCGCCCGAAGAGCCTGCCCCGGAGGAGGACGACGAGTAGCAGCGATGCCCATCGAAGAGATCCCCGTCCACAGCCTCGGCGAGCTCCTCGACGCGCTCACGCCGGCCGAGCCCGATCCTGAGACCGGGCGGCGCCGCGACCCCTGCGTGTACCACGGCGCCGTCGCCGCCGACCTGCCGCTCCTCACGTCGCTCGACCGCCTCGGCGGGACGAACCCCCCGCACACGAAGGCCCACCTCGAAGCGCACCTCCTCCGCAACTTCGCGCGCTACGCCCGCCCGCACCTCGCCACCGAGCCCACCGGCGAGTGGGAGCTGCTCGTCGTGGCGCAGCATCACGGCGTCCCCACGCGGCTGCTCGACTGGTCGTACTCCCCGCTCGTCGCGGCCCACTTCGCCACGCGCGACCGTACGGGCGATGCCCCGCGCGCGGTGTGGCGGCTCGACTGGCAGCGCGTCCACGCGCACTATCGCTTCCCGCCGCTTGCGCTCCTCATCGAGGACCTCGGGGGGCTGTTCGGGGAGGGGGAAGCGCTCACGCCGTGGCGCGTGTTCGAGGGGGAGACCCCCGCCTTCGCCTGCATGCTGGAGCCGCCCTCGCTCGACGGGCGCATCGTCGCGCAGGCAGCCGCCTTCACGCTGTGCAGCGACGCCGCACAACCGTTCGACACCTTCCTCGCGAGCGAGGGCCTGGCCGGTGCCCTCACGAAGTACGTGGTCCCCGCCGACGCCGTCGCCCATGTGCGCGACCAGCTCGACCTCGCCGGGATGGACGAGCGGCGGCTGTTCCCCGATCTCGACGGCGTCGCCGCGTTCTTGCGGGCGTACTACGCCTGAGAGGTGAGCGTCGGTGCGGGCCGCACCTCCCCGACCACCTCGTCCTCGTTGGACGTGACCGGCTTCGTGCGATGGGAGGACAGCACGTCGAGGTCGCCGTCGGCGAGCGCTCCGAGGTGGTGGAGGAGGGCGACGGCGATAGGGGACCGCGCCCGCTCCTCGTTGTCGCCGTCGGCGACCTTCACGGCGAGGCCGAGGCCGGTAGGCCACCGCTCGCACGGGGGCACGCCGGCCGCGTAGAGCCCCTCGGCGCCCATCTTCGAGACGACGAGCCCCCGCCCCGCGCGCATCACGGCGGAGTCGAGCAGCTCCTCCGCGTTCGTCCCATCGACCATTTCGGGGTGCGTCGTCATCGCGCGAACGACGCGGCCGCACGCCGCTTTGGTAGGTTCCTCCCAGTCGGCCGGGGGGGCGACGAGCCGGGCGAACATGAGGGCGGCGGCGCGGAGGGGAACGGCGAACGTGGGGAGGCGGCACCCGTCGATACCGGTGGGCATCGCCTCTCCGTTTACGTCCGCGAACCGCGCTACCACCTCTCGCATCCGCTGCTGGACGGGGTGGTCAGCTTCGAGGTAGGTGTCGAGCGGCGCGCCGAGGTGTCGGGCGAGCGCCACCATCGCCGCGTGCTTGCCCGAGCACTCGTTGTGGAGCGTGCTCGGCTCCTCGCCCTTCTGCTCCAGCTTCTTCTTCTCCTTCTCGTCGAGGGGCGGCGTGATGCCGCAGCGGAGGGCCTCCCCCGTGAGGCCCGCTTTCTCCAGCATCTGCCGCGCGGTGTCCTGGTGCACGGGCTCCCCCTCGTGCGAGCCGCACGCGAGGGCGATCTCAGGGTCGGTGAAGCCGTAGCGGTCGGCCGCCCCTTCGAGGAGCACGGGGAGCACCTGGAACGGCTTGGCCGACGAGCGCAGGTACACGGCTTCCTCGGGATCGCCGAGAGCGAACGCGAGGTGGCCGTCGCCCGTGACGGCGGCGACGTGCCCGTAGTGGACCGACTCGACGAGGGGGCCGCGCGTGACTTCTGCGAGGGGGACGGGCGGGGACCTCACGGCCGATCCGCCATCATCTCCTTCTCGGGCTTCGGGAGCGTGGGCTCCATCGTACGGAGGTCCATCCCGTACCCGTGGCGGAGCACGTGGAGCTTCGACCCGAGCAGGGCGATGGGCTCCTCGTCGGAGACGTCAGCCACGTTGGAGTGGTCGATGCGGCCGTCGAAGACGAGCACGTTCCCACGCCCGATCACCTTCATCTGCCCCCGCGGCGACACCTCGACGGCGGTGTCCTCGTCGAGGCCGATGCCGAGGACCCCGGGGTTCATCGCGATGGCGGCCATGAGGCGATGCACGCGGCCGGAGCGGTTGAAGTGGGTGTCCACGACGGTCTCGTTCCAGAGCCCGAGGCCCGGCGCGAGGTCCACGCAGTCGCGGCAGACGATGCTCCCGTGCCCGCCGACGATCATGGTGCCGGCGACGGCAGCGGCCCCGGCGCTCGTGCCCGCGACGAAGAGCCCCTCGTTGAACCGCTCCCGCAGGCGGTCCCCGAACTCCGAGCCGGAGAGGACGGCGGTTAGGCGCAGCTGGTCGCCGCCCGTGAAGAACACCCCCGTCGCCTTATTCAGCGCGTCGACCGACTTCTTCGAGTTGGCCTCCGTGCGGGTGTCCATCGGGAGGCTGAGGACCTCCTTCACGCCGATCTTCTCGAACACCTTCCGGTACTCCCGGAGCGTTTCGCCCGCGTGCGTCGTCGGCGCCGCGCACACGAGCAGCCGCGCGTCCTTCCCCCCGGCGAGCTTGGCGAGGTGGGGGAGGATGAGGAGGTCGTCGTCGTCCGGGTCCTCCGCGCCGCCGATGACGAGGAGCCGGCCGCGCCGGCTGGAGTGAAGGAACTTCGAGGTCGTAGGCATGGCGGCGGGGGAGCAGGTGGAAGGGAGGAGCCGGAAGGGCTCCTAGAGGATGTAGCGTGCGGACTCGGTGGCGGGCTCCGCCACCCGCGGAGCGACGGCGTCGGCGGGGACGGCGCCGGCCTGGAGGAGGAGCGTGCGGAGCGGGGCGTCGTGGTCGTAGAACACGACGACGATCTCCCCCTGGCGGATGCGCTCCAGCTCCCCTTCCAGCGCACGGAGATCGCTCAGTTCCACCTCGCAGGGGATGCCGGGCCGCTCGGCCTGGATCGCGCGGCAGAGCAGCTCCGCCGTTTCGCCCTCGGCGCGGCCGCGCCGGTCCTCGTCCTCGCGGACGATCACGCGGTCGAACCCCCGCGCCACCGTGCGCGCGGCCGCCTCGAGGACGGCGTCGTCGCGGTCGCCGGGGACGCCCACGATGGCCGTCACGCGGCGGCCGTGCGCTTTCCAGTGCGACGCGAGCGCGCACACCGACTGGAAGGCGTCGGGGTTGTGGCCGTAGTCGAGGAACGCGTACCCCTCGCCGAGGCGGAAGAGGTTGGCGCGGCCCTCGTTGTGGGTCGCTGCGCGGAAGGTGCGGAAGGCCTCCGCAAGCGCCGCCTGGTCGAGCCCGGCGGCGCGGCAGGCGGCGGCGGCGGCGAGCGCGTTGGCGACGTGGAAGGTGGCCGCGCCGCCCATCGTGATGGGAACCTCCTCGATGCGGAGGAACCGCCGCTCGTCGGGGCCCTCCGCCTCGACGAGCCACCCGTCGCGGGCGAAGAAGGCCGTCCCGCCCTCGGCGCGGTGCTGCTCGACGACGGGGTGCTCGGGGTCGAGCGCGAAGAACACCACGCGCCGCTCGATGCCGCGAATCTTGGGGTCGCGGGGGAGGCGGGCCAGCCGCTCGTCCTCGGCGTTGAGGACGAGCGTGCCGCCGGGGCGAACCCGCTCGGCCACGAGCCGCTTGACGCGGTAGAGGTCGTCGACGGTGTGGAGGCCGTCCTGCCCGAGGTGGTCGGCCGTGACCTTTGTGAGGACGGCCACGTCGGACCAGTCGTAGCCGAGCCCGCGGCGGACGATCCCGCCACGCGCCGTTTCGAGCACGGCCACGTCGACGGCGGGGTCCACGAGGGCGGCCCGCGCCGAGGCCGGCCCGGAGGTGTCGCCCGAGACCACACGGCGCCCCCCGACGAACACGCCGTTCGTCGTGGTCATCCCGACGCACTTGCCCGTGCTCCCGAGCGCGTGCGCGACGAGCCGCGTGACGGTGGTCTTGCCGTTGGTCCCGGTGATGGTGATGAGCGGGATGCGGGAGGGCGTGCCCGGCGGGAAGAGCGCGTCGAGGATGGCATCGCCGACGTCACGCGGGGACCCCTCGGCAGGGGCGAGGTGCATGCGGAGGCCGGGCGCCGCGTTCACCTCTACGATTCCGCTCTTGGGGCCGAGCGGGCGCGTGATGTCCTCGGCGACGAGGTCCACGCCGCATACGTCGAGCCCGACGACGCGCGCGGCCCGCTCGCAGAGGGCCTGCACCTCCGGGTGGATGCGGTCGGTCACGTCGTGAGCCGTGCCGCCGCGCGAGAGGTTCGCCGCACGGCACAGCTCCACGACCTCGCCCGGCGCAGGGACGTGGTCGAGGGAGCGCCCTTCTCCGGCGAGGTGGGCGAGGACGACCTCGTCGAGGCGGATGCGCGACATCGCCTTGGCGTGGCCCTCCCCCCGGCGGGGGTCCTGGTTCTCGATCTCGACCAGCTCCGCGATGGTGTGTTTCCCGTCGCCGACGACGCGGCAGGGGCGGCGCTCGCACGCCGCGACCATCTTGCCGCCGACGACGAGGATGCGGAAGTCGCTCCCGAGGAGCTGCTCCTCCACGAGCGCGCGCCGCCCGTGCTCGCGCGCGATGCGATACCCCTCCGCGACGGCCCCGGGCGTCGCGAGGCCGACGGAGACGCCGCGGCCGTGGTTGCCGTAGAGCGGCTTGACGACGACGGGGAAGCCGATGCGCCCGGCCGCCGCGAGGGCCTCGGCCTCGTTCCGTACCACCTCGCCGCGCGGGACGGGGAGCAGGGCGCGGTCGAGGAGCGCCTTCGTGAGGGGCTTGTCGGAGGCCACGTCGGCGGCGACGGAGCTGCACGTGCTTGTGAGCGACGCCTGGATGAACCGGATGTGGCGCCCGTAGCCCAGCCGGATCAGGCTCCCGCTGCCGATCCGTTCCCACGGGATGCCGCGCCGCTCGGCTGCCTCCACGAGCGCGCGTGTGCTGGGGCCTAGCGCCTCGTCTTCCGCGAGATAGCGTGCGTCTTCGATCTGCTCCTCCAGCGCGGCGGGCTCGCCGGCGCCGAGCGCCTCGATGGCTTGAAGCGCCGCCTGCACCACCGCGCGCGTCGCGCCTTCGAGCTCGTAGCCGATGGCCACGTCGCACGTGTCAGGCGCGGGGCCGGGCTGCGCGAAGGCGAACGGGCACGGCACGCCGGCCCGCTTGGCGAGCCCGCGGACGAGGTCCGCGAAGGCCATCCCGAACGCAGGCGCGCCGGTCGCCAGCTGCTCCGTCTGTGAGGGGATATGGAGAACGGGGGGCGACGACGCGCCATCGCCCCGGTGGGGGGCGTAGGCATCGAGGAGCGCGCGAACGGCGGGGGCGTCGGGGGCGGGCCCGCGGAGGTCGAGGCGGGCCAGGAGCACGGGGCGCTCCGCGTAGAGGCTCGGACCGGCGAAGGTCCGCAGGAGGGCGAGACGCATAGGGACCCGACCGGGCGCGCGGCCCGGTCGCCAGCAGGGGAGAGGGGCAGTCTTCGAGAGGAGCGTCGGAACCGGCAGGGTCCCGCTGAGGAAACCGGCAGAAAGGGTTCTGCTAACCCGGAGGATAGGGCGCCAGGTTCCAGGATCGGCCCGTGGCTCCCCGGTCTGCGCTGAAATCAGGAAATGGCTGAGGCACTCGCCGGACGCGCGCTGCCCGGTTTGCCGACCTTTACGCTCCCTTTGGCAAGAACCCTGTGCCGGTGGGAGGGTTAAGGATGAGCAAGGCCCTCGCCGCCACCCGGTCTCCTCATGCCCCGCCGCGCGGAAAACCCATCCGATGGAGAGCGCCCTCGCGGCGAGGCCGTGTTGCGCGAGTCGGTGGAGCGGCTCCAGAGAATGACGAACGTCGAGGGCGTCGGGGTGCTCCTCTTCACCGACGACGGCACCCTCATCGGCGCCAACGACGCCTTCCTGGCGATGCAAGGCTACACCCGGGAGGAGGTCGAGGCAGGGACGCTGACGTGGCGGGACCTCACGCCGCCGGAGTACGTGGCGGCGAGCGAGGAGCAGGTGCGGAAGCTCGCGGAGACCGGCCGCATCGGTCCCTACGAGAAGGAGTACTTCCGGAAGGACGGCTCGCGGGCGTGGATGCTGTTCGTCGGCGCCGCCCTCGGCGACGGCACCTTCGTCGAGTACTGCATCGACGTGAGCGGCCGGAAGCGGATTGAGGCGGCCCTGCGCGAGAGCGAGGAGCGCTACCGCACGCTCGTCCAGAACATCCCTGACTACGCCATCTTCCGGCTCGACCCTGACGGCGTCGTGACCGAGTGGACGGAGGGGGCCCAGCGGGTGAAAGGGTACGCGCCAGAGGAGGTGCTCGGCCGGCACCTCGCGATGCTCTTCACGCCCGAGGACGTCGCCGCCGGGGAGGTAGAGCGCGAGCTGGCCGAGGCCATCGCGACGGGCCGCGCCGAGCGCGAGGGGTGGCGTGTTCGCAAGGACGGCGTGCGGATCTGGGTGAACGAGATCGCCACGGCGATCCGCGGCGACGACGGCGCCCTCGTCGGGTTCACGAAGATCAGCCGCGACCTCACCGAGAAGAAGCGGGCCGAGGAGGCGTTGCGCGAGAGCGAGGAGCGCTACCGCCTCCTCGTCGAGAACGCCCGCGAGTACGCCATCTTCACGCTCGACCCCGAGCGCCGCGTGACGTCGTGGAACCCCGGTGCCGAGCGGATCCTCGGCTGGACCGAGGCGGAGATGCTCGGACACACAGGCGATCTCATCTTCACCGAGGAGGACCGCGCGGCGGGCGCGCCCGAGCAGGAGGTGGCGACGGCCCTGCATGAGGGACAGGCGGCCAACGACCGGTGGCACCTCCGGAAGGATGGGAGCCGGTTCTGGAGCTCTGGCATCATGACGCCGCTCCGCGATGGGGAGCTCCACGGGTTCGCCAAGATCCTCCGCGACCGCACCGAGGAGAAGCGGGCCGAGGACGAGCTACGCCTGCTGAACGAGACGCTGGAGGCGCGCGTGGCCGAGCGCACGGCCGAGCTGGAGGAGCGGACCCAGCAGGCGCACGCCCTCGCGGCCGCGCTGACGATGGCCGAGCAGCGAGAGCGGAAGCGGGTCGCGCAGGTCCTCCACGACCACATCCAGCAGCTCCTCTATGCGATGCAGATCAAGCTCGGCCTCCTCGACCGGACGACTGACCCGGAGCACCTCCACGCGACGGCCGAGGAGGTCCGCGCGCACATCGAGGAGGCGCTGCAGGCCACGCGCACGCTCACCGTGGAGCTCAACCCGCCCGTGCTCCAGGACGAGGGCCTCACGGCGTCGCTCCGCTGGCTCGCGGTTCAGATGGAGGAGGCCCACGGCCTCCACGTCGACGTAGAGGCGGGGGGGCCGTGCCGCATCCCTTCCGAGGACCGCCGCATCCTCCTCTTCCAGAGCGTGCGCGAGCTCCTCTTCAACGTGGTTAAGCACGCGGGGACCGAGCACGCCCGCGTCATCGTCGAGGAGGGGCCGCGCACCGTCACCGTCCGCGTGGAGGACGAGGGGCGGGGGTTCGACCCCCTTCTCGAATCGAATGCTTTCTCGACGGCCGAGGCCGTCGAGAGGAACAGCGGGGGCTACGGCCTGTTCAGCGTGCAGGAGCGGCTGAGCCCGGTAGGAGGGACGCTCGGTGTCGATTCATCGCCCGGCCAGGGCACCCGTGTCACCATCGTGCTGCCGCTCGCGGCTATGCGCAGGCGCCGCGGCACGTAGCCCGGCCCCCCATCCTCGTTGCTATGACCTACGGCGTCTACATCGTGGAGGACCACCCGCTCCTCGCCCGCGTGCTGGGCGACCTCATCGCGCAGGAGCCCGAGTTCGAGGTGCGCGGCACGTCGCCCTCCGCGGAGGACGCGCTCGATGCCCTCGCCGGCATCGACGTGCAGCTCGCCCTCGTGGACGTCTCGCTCAAGCACATGAACGGCGTCGAGTTCGTCGAGCGGCTTCGCGCGATGGACCTCCGTGTTCCCGTTCTCATCATGAGCGGGCACGAGGAGGCGCTCTACGCCGAGCGCGCCCTTCGCGCCGGCGCGCGGGGGTACCTCATGAAGGCCGACGCGGTGGGGTGCCTCCACGACGCGATGCGGTGCGTGCTGAACGGTGAGGTGTTCGTCAGCGAAAGGATGCGCGCGCAGCTCCCGGCGGCGCTCCTCGACAGCCGGTCTCGCGACGCGGCGTAGCGCGTGAAGCGCGTCCGGGTAGGTCCGGCCGCTATGCCCCACCCAAAACCAAGAAACGGGCGCGCCGCCCGCGGACACCCTCGCTCCTCTTGAGCCACGGGGCACTTCGAGATAAGCATCCACGGGGCGGCGGCCCGAACTGGTAGGCGGGCCCCCCTCCCTGTGCCTCCACGACGGGAGGGACGAGGCAGCGAAGGAGGGGAGCCGCGCCTGGAGGGCCAACTTCCGGCAGGCGATAAGACCAGACCATCAGGATCGGGCGGGCGGGGAGGTGGGGAAACCGCTGAGGGGGTCGTGAGCGACCGGTGGACGCTGAAAGGCAGAAGGGGGGCGTTCGCTGAGGCGCCGATCAGGCCGGCGCTGCTGGTGCGCTACCCAAGCGCACCCTATCGTGGACTCCCCATCACAACCCAGTCACGGGCCGCGCGCTTCGTTCCGACCCTTCGGGCTTTCCAGCGAGCTGCAGTGCGAACGCCGGGGGCTTGTGCACCGGCGCATTCCAGGGGGATGATCGCTGCGGGCTCCACGCTGAGGGTCTGGGCTGAAGGTGCGAGCGGCCCACGACGGCCGGTGCCCTTCTGATCCGGGGGGGCACCGGCCCCTTTCTCTCCCATGATCACGTTCCGCCTCGGCTGCCCGCGGCCCGTGTACCCCTGCCCGCGTGGCGAGGGCTGGCACGCCTACCAAGTCGCCCTCGACGGGGACGGCCACCGACGCTACATCGACGTACACGTGGCCGACGACCTCTGGCACCGGTGGGCGGAGGCCGGTGGGCTCAGCGCCGTGCACGACGGCGTCTCGGGCGCCGTCGCCCTCCTCCTCGAGTTCCGCGGGCTCGACGGCATCCCCGATCCCCTCGTGCTCCGCGCGGAGCCTTCCCATTCCGCTGCTGCCTGACGCCCGCATGATCCGGCTCTCCCGCCCGCTCCTCCTCTCCGACCCCGTCCTCATCTCGCGCCGCTACTACGAGGTGTTCGTGAGCGACGGCGTGAAGACGCGCCGCCTCATCGTGAGCGCTCCGCAGGCCGTCGGCCTCCTCGGCGGGGAGGAGGCACCTGCCCCCGAGGACTTCGTTGCGGCGGCGGTGGCGGCGGAGATCGAGCGGGGCGGCGTGCAGGCGCTCCCCGATACGCTCCTCCTCGACGGTGGCGCGCGCGTGTGGCCGGTCCCCCCGCGCACGGACGACGGTGCCGGGTACCTCGTCGAGGAGGCCGGCGGGCGGGCCAGCGTGCAGGCCGGCGGAGCGGGTGAGTAGACCACCTGCCCCCGGGTCAGGAAAGCTCTGAGACGGCCCTCAGGGGTTGCCGCCTTTCTCCCGTCAGGTGGAACTGCGGAGGGCGGGGCCGTTGAACGTCAGCCCTCCGGTGAGGCGGCGTGTCCGCAGGCCGTGGGGTCCCTTCTCAACAACCCATCTAGGAGGCCAGACATGGCACAGCAGAACCAAGGACAGCAGCGCGGCCAGCAGGCCGGCGGCGGCTCGGGCGGAGGCGGCGGTAGCCGCGGTGGCTCGGGTGG
>DASPKS010000154.1:0-6168 GCA_035628035.1 Rubricoccaceae bacterium | reverse complement strand
GGCGAGGCGGCGCAGCTCCTCGAAGCGACCGGCGGCGGCCGCCTCTTCGCCCGCGACGACGTGGACGGCCTCGCGCGCCACCTCCGCGCGCTGTACGACCGCTGGGCGGCGGGCGAGGACGTGCCTGGCGCGTCGCCCGAGGCCGCGCGGCCCTACGGCCGCCGCGCGCAGACGGGCGCGATGGCGCGCGTGCTGGAAGCGGCCATCGGGGCGGAAGGGGAGAAGGGCGCGGACCCCGCGAACGCGCGCGGCGGCCGGGCGTAGACGCCCCAGCCTTGCCCCCGATGCGCCTCCTTCCTTTTTCCCTCGTCAGCCTCGCCCTGCTCGCTACGCCGCCGCGCGCACAGGGGGGGCCGCCGTTCGCCCGCACCGTCGCCCCGTTCCCGGTGCTCGACGCGGCGGGCGCGCCCTACCCGTACCCCTTCGCGGGCGGCTTCCTCCAGCCGCGGCCCGACCTGGCCGACCTCGACGGCGACGGCGACGCCGACCTCCTCGTCGTCGAGGAGAACGGGCCCATCGGGTACTACGAGCGCGTCGGCGCGGGCGGGCCCGGGTTCGGGTTCGCGTGGCGCACCGACCGCCTCGGGGACATCCACGCGGAAGGCTGGGCCCGCTTCGGCGACCTCGACGGCGACGGTGACCTCGACCTCCTCACGCAGCGGATCTCCAGCCGCGTCCGCTACTGGCGGAACGACGGCACGCCGGCTGCCCCCGCCTTCGTGCTCGCGGCCGACCCCCACCCGACCCTCACCATCGAGGACACCTCGATCCCCGCCCTCACCGACATCGACGCCGACGGCGACCTCGACTTCTTCCACGGGCAGGCCGACCGCGGCCACGTCACCTTCTTCCGCCACGACGGCGTGGCGGGCGGCATCCCCCAGTACACCTTCGTCACGAGCGACTTCGAGGGGATCGAGGTGTACGACCCCAACCCCACCTGCAACGCGCCCGACCCGCTGGGGGCCGCGCGCCACGGCGCCAACGCCCTCACCTTCGCCGACCTCGACGCCGACGCCGACCCCGACTTCTTCTGGGGCGACTTCTTCACGCGGAGCCTCTTCTACTACCGGAACACCGGGAGCCCGGCCGACCCCGCGTACGCGTTCGTCTCCAACGTCTTCCCCCTCGACGAGCCCCTTACCTCCGGCGGCTACAACGTCCCCACCTTCGGCGACGTAGACGAGGACGGCGACCCCGACCTCCTCATCGGCATCATCGGCGGGCTCTGCGCCACGTCGGCCAACTGGGACGACAACCTCTTCTTCTACGAGAACGTCGGCACCCCGGCCGACGAGGAGTACACCCTCCGCACGGGCCGGCTCATCGCCAGCGCCGACGTGGGGAGCCGCTCCGCCGTCGCCCTCACGGACCTCGACGGCGACGGCGACCTCGACCTCGTGGCCGCCAACGAGGCCGACCCCGATCGCTCCTCGGCGGCCAACCTCGTCCTCTTTCAGAACGACGGCACCCCGAACGACGCGGCCCTCCGCCTCGCCGACCCCGACTGGCTCGCGCTCGACTACGAGTTCGGCGGCTACGGGCCCACCTTCGGCGACCTCGACACCGACGGCGACCCCGACCTCTTCGTGGGCAGCTTCAACGGCCGCCTCGCGTTCCTCCGCAACGACGGCACCCCCACCGCGCCGGCGTTCACGCTCGTCACCGAGCAGTTCGAGGAGATCAACGTGGGGCAGTTCATGCGCCCGGCCCTCGGCGACCTCGACGGCGACGGCGACCTCGACCTCGTCACCGGGGAGGCCAACGGGCGCGTGAAGGTGTACCGCAACGCCGGCACCCCACAGGCGCCGGACTTCCCAACGGACGCCGCGGGCGCGCCCACGCCCGCCGACACCCTCTACCGCCGCACCATCGGGCTCCCCTTCGATGTGGGCGACGGCTCGGCGCCCGCCCTGGGAGACGTGGACGGCGACGGCGACCTCGACGCCCTCATCGGCACGGCCGCCGGGGAGGTGCGGTACTACCGGAACGACGGCAGCCCCACGGCGCCCACGTTCGTGGCGGCCGGCAGCCTGCCCCCGGCGCGGCTCTACGCCGCCCCCGCCCTCGGCGATTTCGACGGGGACACCGACGACGACCTCGTGGCGGGGACGTTCGCCGGCGGCTTCCTCTACTACGCCAACACGCGGGTCCCCAACCCCGAGCCGAACGAGCCGGGGCCGCCCACGCCGTCGGCGCGGCTCGACGTCTTCCCGAACCCGTCGGCGGGCGGCGTCACGTTCCGCTTCGGCGCCGAGGCCGCGCGCCGCGCGCTCGTGGTGTACGACGTGCTCGGCCGCGAGGTGGGCCGGCTCGACGTGCCGCCCGGTGCGGCGACGCTAACCTGGCAGGCGCCCGCAGCGCTCCCCGTCGGCACCTACCTCGTCCGTCTCGCCGACGCCGACGGAAGACGCCTGGCGATGACCCGCCTCCAGCTCGTCCGATGACCGCACCGACTGACGACCCCTGGTACCGGACGTGCCTCCGGTGCGGGGCCGAGATGACGGAGGGGTTCCTCCTCGACGAGGGGCAGAGCACCAAGAACCAAGCCGTGTGGGTGGACGGCCCCCCGGAGAAGAGCGTCTGGGGCGGCGTCAAGTACAGCAAGCGGCGCAAGCTCCCCCTCACGGCCTACCGCTGCGTGGCCTGCGGGTTCGTGGACCTCTATGCGCGCGAGAACCCCGAAGGGCAACGCGAAGCGAAGCGGAAGTAGGCCGGTCCGTCAGATCCACCCTCTGCGTCGGAAGTAGAAGAGCGTGGCGAGGCCGAGGGCGGTGAGGACCCCGATCATCCGGTAGAAGTCGGCGCGCGTGGCGACGCCGGGGATGTCGGCGAAGTTCATCCCGTAGACGCCGGCGATGAACGTGAGCGGGATGAACACGGCGCTGATGACGGTGAGCACCTTCATCACCTCGTTCGTGCGGTGGCTGAGCGAGGAGAGGTAGAGGTCCATCAGCCCGCCGAGCACGTCGCGGAGCGACTCCAGCACGTCGACAGCCTGAACGAGGTGGTCGTAGGCGTCGCGGAGGTAGAGCCGCGTGGTGTCGGTGATGAGGGGGGTGTCCTCGCGGAGGAGCCCGGCGATCTCCTCGCGGAGCGGCCAGAGCGCGCGGCGGAGGACGACGACGTCGCGGCGGAGCGCGGCGATCTGCCGCTGGAGCTGCGGCGTGGGGTTCACGGCCACCTCCGTCTCGAAGTGCTCCGTGATGTCGCCGATCCGCTCGAGCGTAACGAAGTAGTGGTCGATGACGACGTCGAGGAGGGCGTAGAGGAGGTAGTCCGCGCCCTCCCTGCGGATGCGGCCAGCCCCGCGTCGGATGCGGTCGCGGATGCGGTCGAACACGTCGCCCTCGTCTTCGAGGAACGAGAGCACGTAGCCGGGCCCCGCCACGAGGGAGACCTGCTCGATGCGGTGGCCCGAGACGCCCTGCGGGGTGTCGGGCGGGGCGGGGTTGACCATCTTGACGACGCAGAAGAGCTGCCCGCCGTAGATCTCCAGCTTGGGCCGCTGGACGGTGTTCGTGACGTCCTCCAGCGCGAGGGGGTGGACGTTGAACGCCTTCCCGAGCCGCTCGACGGCGTCGACGTCCCTCACGTTGTCGAGGTCGATCCACGTCACGCCCGCCCCGTCGGCGAGGCGGCGGAGGTCCTCCATCGCGCACGAGGGGACCTCCTCGACGTGGGCCGCGTCGTAGCGGAGGGCGTGGATGCAGGCGGGCTTCGCGGGCTTCTCGGCCGGGCGCACGAGCGTGCCCGGCGGGAGCCCCATCCGGTGCGAGCGCCGCTCGACGAGGCGGGGGCGCCGCTCCGGCGAGAAGAGGACGGCGAGCGCCGCGCGGCGCCGGCGGCCGAGCAAGCCGAGCATGGGTCAGCGCTCCGGCGGGGGCGGCGGCACATCGCGGCGGGTCTCCGCGGTGCGGCGGGCCACCTCGTCGGCGAGGCGCTGCGTCTCGCGGGCGTCGGCCTCGCGGGCACGGGCGTCGGCCTCGTGGCGGCGGGCGTCGGCCTCGGCCGCGCGGAGGTCGGCGCGCGCCTCGGCGCGGCTCTCCGTTCGGCCGACGGCGACGCGCTCGCGCTGCGCCTCCACCTTCTCCAGCTCGCGCTGCGCGCGGCGCGCGCGGGCCGCCGCGCCGATCTTGCCGGGGAGCGCCGAGAAGTAGCCGAGCGCGAACCCGAGGAGGAGCGTGGAGCCGAGCACGATCAGGCGCGGGCCGACGAACTGGAGGTCGGTGTACGGGATGGCGAACTCGACCGGCGTCATGTTGAGGTCCTGCGTCGCCATCAGCGCGCCGAGGACGGCGAAGAGGAAGAGGAGGAAGAGCGCGAGGCGCATGGCGAGCGGGGGCTGCGTGAGGGGCGCGGCATAGTACGCCGGAGGGGGGAAAAGGTGCGGCCTGGGGGCGTGCGGTTGACAAGGCCGCGCCGCCGCCCTACTCTCTCCGCCATGAGGCCCCCGCCCGTGATGCTGCCCGCTGCTCTGCTGGTGGCCCTCCTAGCGGGGGCCGGCGCGGCGTCGGCCCAGCGCGTGTGGTACGTGGACGCCGACGCGGCCGCAGGGGGGAACGGGACCTCCTGGGCGCTCGCCTTCCGAAACCCCATGCAGGCCCTCGCGGTGACGCAGGCGGGCGACGAGGTGTGGGTCGCCGAGGGCACGTACGGGACGGGCGGCAGGCGTACGGCCACGTTCACGCTCCGCCCCGGCATCGCGCTCTACGGGGGGTTCGACGGGACAGAAACGGAGCGGGACGAACGGGATTGGGCGCTCCACCGCACCATCCTATCGGGCGTAGGCAGGACGTGCCACGTCGTGACGGCGACGCCGCTGGCCGTGCCGGGCGACCCTGAGGCGGTGCTCGACGGGTTCGTCGTCACGCAGGGCTACGCGCGAGGTTGTGCGTGGCAAGGGGGCGGGGGAATCCTCCTCCAGGGGAGCAGCCCGATCATCGCGAACTGTGAGATCTCCGACAACACGGGGGGCGGGATCGACGCCTACCAAACGCCGGGGGCGAGCCCGATCATTCGCGACTGCCTGTTCGCAGGGAACGTAATAAACGGGGGCGGCGGAGCCATACTCCTCCGCGGTTCGAGCGCGCGCCTGGAGCGGGTCGTCTTCAGGGATAACCGCGCCGATATCGGCGGGGCCGTCTCGATCGTCGACGGGTCCGACCTCCTGTGCGTCGACTGCACGTTCGAGGGCAACCACGCGTGGGGCTCAGACGGGGGCGCGGTCTACAGCGGGGACAGCGATCTCGTCTTCCTCCGCGCGTCGTTCGTCGGCAACATGGCCGAAGAGAGAGACGGCGGTGCTATCCGCGTCTGGACCGGCGACCTCCTCTGCATCGGGTGCCTCTTCCAACAGAACACGGGCGCTGAATTCGGCGGGGCCGTCAGTGCCAACGATGGCAACCTCGCCTTCGTCAACACCTCCTTCCTCGGCAATAGGGCGTCCGTGTATGGTGGGGGGGCGATCTTCGGCGGCTTAGGCTCCGTCGTTCGTCTCTATAACGCGGTCCTCGTGGGGAACCGCTCGGGCGCCGTAGGCGGTGGCGCCCTCTATGCGTGGTCGGGGGGGCGGTTCGAGGCGGTGGGGCTCGCGGCGTTCGGGAACCGGAGCGGGGACCAGGGGCAGTACCCCGGTGCCCTGATCTACGCGGCGAACGGGGGGAGCTTCTTCCACAACGCCGTGGTGTGGGGGAACCGCGGGACGAACGTCGTCGCGGGCTCCCCGGTGGGGTTCCGCCGTGCCATCGTGCAGGGGCGGTGCCTCCCGCCGATGGTGTGTGAGGAGGTCCTTCCCGATGACCCGCTGTTCGTCCGGGCACCGTTCACGGACGGCCCGGCCGACTACGGCGACCTCCGCCTCCAGGGGGGGAGCCCCGGGCTCGACTTCGGCCTCGCTTCTTTGCTCCCCCCGGACCGGTGGGACCTCGACGCCGACGGGGACACGCTAGAGGCGCTCCCGGTCGACATGAACAACGGCCCTCGCGTGGAGGGGGCGGAGGTGGACCTCGGCCCGTACGAGGGCGAGGCCAACGTGGCCAACGAGCCCGAGCTACCGGTGTCTCCGCTCACGCTCGCGGTGAGCCCGAACCCGTCGAACGGCGAAGCGCGCGCCTCGCTCGGGCTTGTCTCGCCGCAGGCGGTCCGCGTGGGGGTGTACGACGCGCT
>DASPKS010000153.1:0-6497 GCA_035628035.1 Rubricoccaceae bacterium | reverse complement strand
GATGGACTGGCTCGACCTCCTGCAGTGGCCCGCGATGGCCGTCACCATTATCGCCACGTGGCTCGTCGCTGCGGAGCAGCCGGGGCGCCGCGAAGCGGGGTTCTGGGTGTTCCTCCTCAGCAACGTGCTCTGGGTGGCGTGGGGCTGGCACGCCCACGCGTGGGCGCTCGTCGCCCTCCAGGTGGCGCTGGCGGGGATGAACATCCGCGGGGCGAAGAAGAACGACGACCAGGAGACGCGCGAGGAGGGATAGCCATGGGTTCTCGAGCCACGATGTAGTTTTTCGGTCGATGACCGCGCGCCCCATCCGAGAATCGCTCCAGGAGTACGCCCGCGGCCTCGCCGGCGGGCTCCTGTTCAGCCTCCCCCTCCTCTACACGATGGAGATGTGGTGGGCCGGCCACAACGCGCCGCCGGAGCGGCTCCTCGTCATCATCGCCCTCACGTTCGTCCTCCTCCTCGGGTACAACCACTTCGCCGGCCTCCGCGAGGAGAGCGACCTCGCCTCCGACGTGTTCGAGTCCATCGAAGAGATGGGGCTGGGCCTGCTGCTGGCCCTCCTCATGCTCGCCGTCCTCGGCCAGCTCACCGCCGATGCCTCGGTGGGCGAGGTCGTCGGCAAGGTGGTGATGGAAGGGATGACGGCGGCCATCGGGCTCTCGGTAGGGACCGAGCAGCTCGGCGACATCACGCAGCCGGAGCGCCTCCGCCGGATGGGCCGCGAGGGCGAGATCGTGCTGGCCGGGCTCGGCGCGGTGCTCGTAGCGGCGAACGTGGCGCCCACCGAGGAGGTGCTCATGATCGCCGTCGAGACGTCGCCGTGGGCGCTGATCGGGCTGGCCGCGCTCTCGGTCGCGATGGCGTGGCTGCTCCTCCACTACAGCGAGTTCAAGGGCGCCGGCCGCGTCGCCCGAACCCGGCTCACGGGCTTCGCGCTGGGCGGCGCCATCGTCACGTACGCCGTCGCCCTCGCGATGGCGGCCGCGCTCCTGTGGGCGGACGGGCGGTTCGACGGGGCCGGGTGGGTCGCGGGAGTGCGGCAGGTGGTCGTGCTCGGCTTCCCGGCGGTGCTCGGGGCCGCCGCCGCGCGCCTCCTCCTCGGCGCGGGCCTCGACGAAGGGGAGGACGAATGAGCGGGCGGAGCCGCCGGTATCACCGCCGCAACGGCGTGGAGTGGGCCGTGTTCGGCGTGGGCGCGGTGCTCGTGGCGTGCGTCGTCGGCTTCCTCCTCTACGACGCGTTCGCAGGGCCGGGCGGGCCTGCCGACCTCCGCGTGCGGCTCCGCCCCCCGGAGCAGCCCGGTCAGGCCGCCGTGCGCGTGGAGGTGCGGAACGTCGGCGGACGCTCGGCCGAGGAGGTCGTCGTCGAGGTGTGCTCGGCGGCGAAGGAGTGCGGGGAGGTGACGTTCCCATTCGTCCCGCGCGGGGCCATGCGCGACGGCGTCATCGGGTTCGCCGATCCGCCGGCTGCGCCGCTGGAGGCGCGCGTGATGAGCTACCGCGAGGTCTAGCCTACTCGATGGGGAAGTCGTGGTAGGTGCGCGGGAAGGGCTCGTGCCGGAGGGTGTAGTGCCACCACTCCTGCGGGTAGTTGCGGAAGCCGCGACGCGCCATCGCATCGCGGAGGCGGAGGCGGTTGCGGCGGACCTCGTCGGGGACCGCGCGGCTGCCGGTGGCCGCGACCCCCGAGAGGCAGTCGTAGGCCGTGCCCATGTCGAGGTCGCCCTCGAAGAGCCGCTCGCCGCGTGGGGCGTCGCAGCGCGGCCACGGCGGCGCCGTCGGGAGGGGATCGGCCTCGCGTCCGCGGAGGGGGACGAGCGTGAGATCGACCGTCGAGCCGCGGCTGTGGCCGCTCCGGCGGGCGATGTAGCCGCGCGCGAAGAGGCGGTGCTGCGGCTCCGTCGGGAAGAAGGCGTCCTTCATCCGGTCGTCGCCCGAGCGCGCCCAGCGGACGAAGTGGTCGACGGCGCGCTGGGGCCGGTAGCAGTCGTACACCTTGAGGCCGAGCCCCTCGCGCTCGAGGTCCCGCTGCACGGCGGCGAGCGCCGCGGCCGCCTGCTCCGTCAGCACGCACTCCGCCGCCTCGTACCCCTCGATGCGCTCGCCGACGAAGTTGTACGCCGTCGCGTAGCGGATCTCCTGGCGGATGCCGGGCGCCACGTCGCGGAGGTAGACGAACCCCTCGGGCAGCGGCGGGCGCGGCGCCGTCCGCTGCACTGGCGCCGCGGTCGTGTCCGGCATCGCGGGCCGCTCCGCGGAGGCCGTCGGCTCGGGCTGGCAGGCGAGCCCTAGGAGGGTGAGCGCGAGCAGCAGGCGCATCCCTAGCTCCGCTCGGCCGGGCCCTCCGGCGTGGGCTTCCAGCGGAGCCGCGCGCGGCCGTCGGGCGCCTCCTCGTAGAACCCCATGCCGCGCCCGCTCCGCAGCTTGGCGAGGTAGATGATCTGGCCGGTGTGCATCGAGAAGTGCTCGACGACATGGTAGATCGCCTCCATCACCGTCACGTCGTGGGCCTGGATCTGCCGGCGCTCGGCGAGCGCGGAGGGGTCGAGCGCGGCGAGCACGTCGCACGCGGCGTCCACCGACGCGCGGAGACGGGCGAGCATCTCCTGGCGGGAGACGCCGTCGCGCGCGGCGAACTCCGCGGCGCGGTGGCGCACGTCCGGCGCACCGCCGACGCCCGCCACGATCCACTGCCGCACGTTGCCCGCGAGGTGGAGCACGAGGTTGGCCGCGCTGTTGGCCTCCTCGTGGGGCCGCCACCACAGGTCGTCGTCGCTCATCGCCGCGACAGCCCGCTCGATCTTCGGGAGGAAGTCGCCGCGCAGGTAGGCTTGCGAGGCGTCGAGGAAGCGGCGGGCGAGGGTGGTGTCCATTGGGTCGGGGGTGGCTGGGGGGGAGCGGCTCGGCCCGCCCTCATCGGAAGTGCGCCGGCGCCTCGATTACGCGCGCCGCGCCCTCGGGCGTCTGGAGGGTGTAGACGAACCCGGGGCGGAGGGCGTAGCCGCCCACGGCGCCGTCCTTCCGCAGCGTGAGGAAGCCCACCTGCACGTCCGTGAGGTCGCGCGGGCTCTTCTCGACGATCCGCTCCACCGCCACGCGGCACGCCGTCTCGGGGTCGTCGCCCGCGCGCATCCGCTCGACCACGAGGTGGGAGCCCGAGATGCGGATGACCTCCTCCCCCGTCCCCGTCGCCGTCGCCGCCCCGACGGCGTCGTCGACGAACAGCCCGGCGCCGATGATGGGGGAGTCGCCCACGCGCCCGCGCATCTTGTACGCGCGTCCGCTCGTGGAGCACGCGCCGGAGAGGCGGCCGTCGGCGCCGACCCCGACAATCCCGATGGTGTCGTGGTGATCGGGCCCGGCGGGGGGTGTGTAGCCGCTCGTCTCCAGCCACGCGCGCCACTCCCGCTCGGACTCCTCGGTGAGGAGGTTCGTCCGCTCGAACCCCTGCTCCAGCGCGAACCGGAGCGCCCCCTCCCCGACGAGCATGATGTGCGGCGTTTGCTCCATCACCTTCCGCGCCACTGAGATCGGATGGAGGATGTGCTCCAGGAAGGCGACGGAGCCGCAGCGGTGGCGCTCGTCCATGATGCACGCGTCGAGGGTGACGCGCCCGTCGCGGTCGGGCAGCCCGCCGAGCCCGACGGAGGTGTCGCGGGGATCGGCCTCGGCCACGCGCGCCCCGGCCTCGACGGCATCGAGCGCGTGCCCGCCGGCGCGGAGGATCTCCCACGCCGCCGCGATGGCGCCGTGGTTGGACCACGTCGCAACGACGACCGGGCGTTCCTCATGGGAAACAGCGCGGGCGGGCGCGGGCAGCGCGGCGAGTGCGCTGAGCGCGGCGCTCTTCTTCAGGAAAGCGCGGCGGCTGGTGAGGCTCATGGGGCTTCGGGCTCGGGTTCGCGGAGGAGGCTGTCAAGGTCAAGCGGGCCCGTGACCATGGCGAGGTGGCCCTCGCCGTCGCGCGGCCACTCGCTCTCGGGGCGGTCACGGTACAGCTCGATGCCGTTCTGGTCGGGGTCGCGGAGGTAGAGCGCCTCGCTGACGCCGTGGTCAGACGCACCGTCGAGCGGGATGCCAGCGGCGAGGAGACGGCGGAGCGCGTCGGCGAGGGCCGCGCGCGTGGGGTAGAGGATCGCGACGTGGTAGAGGCCCGTCGTGCCGCGCGGCGGGGGCGGCCCGCCCCGGCTGTCCCACGTGTTGAGGCCAATGTGGTGGTGGTAGCCGCCGGCCGAGACGAACGCAGCCTGGGTGCCGTAGCGCTGCGTCAGGTCGAACCCCAGCACGCCGCAGTAGAAACCGAGCGCGCGCTCGAGGTCGGCCACCTTCAGGTGGACGTGGCCGATGCGAACGCGGGGGTCGAGCGGGCCGAAGGCGGGGGGCTCCATGTACGTTCAGGGTTGGTCTTTCCAGAGGAGGCTGGCCGCGCCGAGGATGGCGGCGTCGCTCTCGGGGAGGGCGGAGGGGAGGATGGCCGTCTTGCCCCGGTACACCATGAGCAGGTTGGCCTCGAAGTGCCGGCGGACCGGCCCGAAGAGCCGCTCGCCCGCCGCCGCGAGCCCGCCGAAGAGGAAGATCGCCTCCGGCTCGGTGTAGGCCACGCTGTTGGCGAGGGCGAGCCCGAGCGTCTCCGCCGTCCGCTCGAAGGCCTCTTCGGCCGCCGCCTCGCCCGCCTCGGCGCGCTCGAAGACGTAGCGCGCATCGGCCTCCTCCGGCGCCCCCGGCGCCAGCTCGCGGTAGGTGTGGACGAGCCCCGTCGCGGAGGCGTACTGCTCCAGGCACCCCCGCCGCCCGCACCCACACCGCCGCCCGTTCTTCTCTACGATGACGTGGCCGAGCTCCCCCGCGAACCCGTCGTGCCCGCACACCAGCTCGCCGGCCACGACGATCCCGCTCCCGAGCCCCGTGCCGAGCGTGATGAAGAGGAAGTCGCGCATCCCCCGGGCGGCGCCGAAGTGCTGCTCGCCGAGCGCGGCCGCGTTCGCATCGTTCGCGAGCACGCTGGGCACCCCGGTGGCCTCCCCCAGCCACGCCGCCAGCGGGACGACCCCACGCCACGGGAGGTTCGGCGGGTTCTCGACCGTCCCGCGGTACCCGTTCCCGTTGGGCGCCCCTACCCCGACGCCCACGAGCGACCGATCCCCGACCCGGTCTTCGATCTCGCTCGCGAGGTGCTCGACGAGCCGGCGCGGATCGTCGAAGTCCGCTGTCTTGAGGGTGAAGCGGTCGAGGACGTGGCCGGCGTGGTCTACCAGGCCCGCCTTTACACCGGTGCCCCCGAGGTCTACTCCCACTACGACGGGCGCGTTACGGTCAGGGGTACGGTCGGGCACGACCACCGGGAGGGGCGAGGGGCGTGAAAGGAAGGAGGCCGGAAGGTACCGCCCCTCCCCTACCGTGCCGCCCGCAGCACCCCCAGCCACTCGGCCTCGAACGCGGCGAGCGGCTTGCCCGTTGCTGCGGGGATTGCGCGGAAGCCCCCCTCCCACACGCGCCGTAGCGCCTGCTGCCCGTACTCGTCGCGGAGGTGTGTCACGACGCTCGACGCCTGGAGGTACGCCACGTCCGTGGGGTGCTCGGTGAACCGGCGGAACAGCTCGTCGAGGGGGAGGAGCTGGCCGTCTTCCACCAGCCGCCGGCGCACCGCCGCGTGCACGTGCACGCCCGGCCGCGTGTCCTCCACGACCTCGGCGAGGCCCTCGTTCACCCACCGCTCCGCCGCGCGGCCCCACACGGCGTTGGCGACGATGTGCGCGAGCTCGTGGCGGACCGTCTCCTCCCAACGCCGCCGCATCACGAACGCGAACACGCGCGTCCGGTAGTACGAGCGCCCCGGCGGGCTCCGCCCGAGCAGCGCCTGCATCCGGTCGGTAGAGGTGACGGCGAAGGCAGAGATGGGGACGGGCATCGCGTCCTCGCCCAACTCCGAGAGCACGTGCACGAGCGCGCGCTCGAGCCCCACCGCCAGCGTATCGATGGGCACACCGCCCGGCTCGGCGTGGAGGCGGAAATGCGCCGTCGTGTCGCTGAGCCAGGTGAACCCAGGCCGCCGCACGAGGTACCCCGGGTCCGGCGGCAGTACCCCGCGCGTGACGAGCACTGACGGCGTGCACCCGCTCGCGAGGAGCACGGCGCATAGCAGCGCGAGGGGAAGGCGCGAGAGCTTACCTGGCACGGTGTGGTGGGAACCGTAAAGGGGACGCCCCGGACCGCTCGTACAGCCGGGGGCGTCTTAACTCCGAAACGTCCTATGTGGTGCCCCCTCAGGGCTCGAACCTAGAACCCGCTGACATGCCACAGTCGACAACCGCCAACGATGCCCGCACGGCGGTGCGCGCGCACATCGCAGCGCGCGGGCTGGGGAAGGGGTTCGTAGCGGTCGAGTACCCCGAGGTGAGCGACGGCAACGAGGGGCCCACCGGTTCTTCCCTCCTGTACCCTTTGCCGCACGGCTATCCGAGGGGGTATTGGATCATGGAAGGGGCCCGGCCCGATTGG
>DASPKS010000152.1:0-8857 GCA_035628035.1 Rubricoccaceae bacterium | reverse complement strand
TCACACGTACTCGTCGAGGCCGTGCGAGCCGAGGTAGTCCACGATGTTCTTGACCTGCTGCGTGGCGTCGAGGTGGCACACGAGCACGGCGTCGCCGGTGTCGACGACGACGGCATCGCGCATCCCGACGAGGACGAGGAGGCGGCCGTCGGCGGCGCGCGCGTAGGTGCGCCCGGTGTGGTGGAGGATCACGTTCCCCTCGGCGGCGTTGCCGGCGCTATCCTTCGGGGCGAGGTCGTACACCGCCCGCCAGTCGCCCACGTCGCTCCACCCGAACGCGCCGGGGACCACCCACACGCGCCCGGCGGCGGCAGCGGGCTCCATCACCCCGTAGTCAATGGAGATCTTGGGCGTCTTCGCGTAGGCGGCGCGGACGGCCTGCTCGTCGTCGGCGCCCTCGCGGAACGCCTCTTCGAGCGGGGCGAAGGCAGCACGGACAGCTGGGAGGTGTTTTTGCAGCGCATCGAGGATCACGTCGGCCCGCCAGATGAACATCCCCGAGTTCCAGAGGAAGTCACCGGTGTCGAGGAAGCGCTCGGCCGTGGCGAGGTCCGGCTTCTCGGCGAAGGCGCGCACGGGGTACGCCTGCGGCGGTGCGCCCTCGGGCTGCCCATCGCGGAGCGTCGAGTCGAACTGGATGTAGCCGTAGCCGGTCTCGGGGTGCGTCGGCTCGATGCCGATGGTGACGAGCCCCCCGTCGTGCTCGGCCTGTTCGACGGCGGCCCGGAGCACCTCGTGGAACCGGGCGACATTGCGGACGACGTGGTCGGCCGGAAGCACCACCATCACGGCGTCCTCGTCGAGGGCGTGGAGGCGGGCGGCGGCGTAGGCGATGCACGGGGCGGTATTCCGCGCCGTCGGCTCGGCGAGGATGTTCCCGGCCGGCACGGCGGGGAGGTCCTGCCGCGTTTGCTCAGCGTAGTCGGCGTGGGTGACGACGAACACGCGCTCGGGGGCGACGAGCGGCTGCAGCCGCGCGAACGTGCTCTGCAGAAGCGACGCCTCGCCGAAGACGTCGAGGAACTGCTTGGGGCGGGCGCGGCGGCTGCGCGGCCAGAACCGGCTGCCGACGCCGCCGGCCATGATCACGGCGTAGAGGGCCATCCAGGGGGAGCGGTCGAGGGCGCAAAGGGACGCCCCGGACCGAGGGGCCGGTCCGGGGCGAAGGGGGAGGGGGCGAAGGGCACGCCGTTACCGGATGACGACCACCTTCTCGATGTTCGTCTCGTTGTTGACGACGAGCTCCTGGCCTTCGGAGCGGGCGAAGACGCGGTAGAGGTAGACCCCGCTCCCGACCGGGTCGCCGTCCTCGTCGAGTCCGTCCCACGGCACGGCGTTCCAGCCAATCCGGAGGCCGCCGGCCTCGGTGAGCTCGGGGCTGCGGAGGAGGTCGAACTCGCGGACGAGCCGCCCGTTGATGGTGTAGAGCCGGATGCGGAAGTCCTCGACGAGCGAGGCCTCCGCTCCACGGAGGCGGAACAGGAACCGGGTGTTCCCCGGCATCGGGTTCGGGTAGGGGTAGAGGCTTTCCACCTGCACGTCGTCCTGTACGCGGAAGTGGACTTGGTAGCGGGTGGAGTCCTCGGCGGTGGCGTCCACGAGGGCCGGGTTGCCGGAGGCGTCGAACGCGCGCACCGTGAGGGTGTGGACGGTGTCGCGGCCAGAGAGGTCCGGCTCGAAGACGATCCGCGCCTCGTTGTGCTCCTCCGTGGCCCCCGTGAACGTGTACGCCTCCGGTGGGACGACCTCGCCATCGAGTGTGAGCTCGAACGTGGCGGGGTCGGTCAGGCGGAGGTAGGGGTTCTCGTCGGAGGCGACGATCTCGATGCGCGGGGTGGCCGAGACGAACGGGAGCGCGGGGTCTTGGAGGTCGACGACGCGCTCAGGATCGTTCTCAAGGCTCAGCCCCTCCACCGTCACGGTGAGCACCGGCCGCGTGCGGTCCGGGGTGACCTCGACCTCGTGGAAGAAGAGGTTGTTGTACGTCGTGCGCTCGGCCACGTCGGTCTGCTCGGCCTCCACGAAGAACAGGTTGTCGCCGACGCGGTCGAGCGTATTGAAGTCGAGGTTGATGGTTGCGGCGGCGTCAGCCCCGAGCGCGGGGAGCCCGCCCTCGTCCACCACATACTCCTCGTTGTCGGCACCGGTGGCGCGGACGGCGACGTGGATGGAGTCCGCCGGGAAGAAGCTGAGGTTGCGGACGACGATGCCGAAGGGGTACGGGGCGCCCTCCTGCACCGTCGAGTCGGGGAACGTGGAGGCCTCGCCGTCAACGACGATCTCGGGGATCGGCGTGTAAGCGATGCGCCAGGAATGCAACTGCGGGGTCGACGCCTGGGTGGTGTCGGAGAAGAACGCGCGGAGGCGGAGTGAGGGATGCTCGTCGGCCGAGATCCCGGAGAGGTCGGCAGGGCCCGCGCGGAGGTCCACATCGTCAAGCAGGAGCTCCGTCCCATCGGCGGAGAGCACGTCGACGAGGATGCTCGCGGCGGAGTTCTCCAGGCCGAGGTTGGCGCTGAGTGCGCCCCACACCCGCGCCGGCCCGATGGGGGGCGAGGTCGTCTCCCCTTCGGGGAAGGAAAACGAGAGCTTCGACGTCCAGAAGATCTCGTTCGTGGTGTCGCTCGGGGCCACCACCCACTCCTCTAGGGAGGTGGGGTCCCCGCGGCGCCCCCGGAAGAGCCACTGGTGGTCGTAGGTGAGCGTGTCGATCGCCGTGCTCCCGAGGTCCCGGAACACGTCCTTCACCACCTCCGGGATCTCCACGACGCCCGGCTGGCGCTCCACGTGGTACGTGCGGAAGAAGAAGTAGTCCCCTTCCGGGATGGCGGCCACCGCAGCCTGCAGCCGGGCGGTGTGGAAGACGTGGTCGACGCCGCGGATGTTGGGGTACGTCACGAAGGCCTCGGCGGCCTCCAGCGTCCCCAGGTTGCCGTTGACGCGGATGAGCCCGTAGCCGAAGTCGTTGCGGAGGTAGACCTGGCCATTCACGAGGAACTGGGCCGCGTAGAACCCGCCGCCGCGCGTGGCCGAGGCGAACACGGAGACCTCGTACGGCACGAACGACCACGCCCCGTCAGCCCAGGCCAGGCGGACGTTGTCCTCGTTCTGGAGGAACAGCGAGCCCCGCTGCGTCCACGTGTAGTTCGTTTCCTGCGGCGCGGCCGTGAACGCGCTCTGGGTCCACGCGGTGTCGGGCTCCTCAGGGTCGTTGAGGCGAGCCCGCCAGTAGTACACCTGCTCGTTGCGGAGTGCCCCGGGGACCCAGTCGGCGTGGAGGTCGGCGAGGGGGGCCGTGTGGGTCTGGAGCGCCGGGGAGTCGAACGCCGCCGTCGTATCGAGCTGGAAGAGGACGGGGGCGTCGGGCAGCCCGATCTGGGAGGCGATGCTCACGCGGAGCCGCGGCTGGAGGTCGGTGATCCCCAGCGGCTCGGGGTGGACGGCGGTGAGCCCGTTCGAGAAGACGACATGGGTGAGCGTGACGGCGTTGTCGGCCTCGTTGAGCTCCTCGAAATCGTTGAGGGGGTCGGCCGCGAGCGTGAAGCTGTGGGTGCCGGCCTGCCCGAGGGTGGGGATATCGAAGTCGAGGGTGTCGCGGAGGGCGAACCGGGCTACCCGCTGCGTGAACAGGGCCGTGGCCCCATCGGGCGCCGCGTGCGTGAGGTGGACGTCCACGCTGTCGGCCGGGTACATCCCGCGGTTCACGAGGACCGCCTCCACGTGGACGGTCGAGTCGGCCGTGAGGGGGGCCAGGGGCGAGAACCGCACGTTGCTTGCCACGAAGCGGAGGTCCGGCTTATCGGGGATGATCATCCGCATCCCCGGGTCGCCGATGAGGTTGTACTGGAGGGCGTGGCGGATGCCCCAGTGCTGGTTCGGGTTCGCCGCGTGCTGCTGGGCGTACCGCGTCTTCACCTCTTGGAAGACCTCCCCGAGCACGCGGAGGGAGTCGCGGAAGAGCGCGGCGTGGAGGGTGTCGCCGAGGGTTTGGGAGTCGCTCCCCGTACTCAACTCGGTCGCGCCCCAGTGCGCGATGGCCCCCGAGGGGGCGGAGAGGAGGAGGTCCTCCGCGAGGGAGGGGGTATCCTGCCCGCTGATGATGTCGCCAGCGAAGGCGCCCGTGCGGCACCCGAAGCTGAGCACGACGGGGAGGCGGTCGGCGTTGTCGAACTCAGAGGCGGGGTCGACGACGATCTCCCACGTGCGGGCGGAGGAGTGCCCGAAGTAGCTGAGGAGGCTCGACCCCCGCCGGATGGCGACGCGGAGGGAGTCGCGGAGGGTGTTGTCGAGGATGGTGCGGGCGGTCTTGAAGAAGAACGTGGTGTCCATCCCGGCCGGGTCGCCGGCCGCAGCGCGGGCCCAGTTCCGGGAGGCCATCTGGAACCCCGCCTGCTCGGCCGGATCGCCGCCGGTGAGGTAGTACGCCCGCTGCGGCCAGTCCTCCGGCGGGGTGTCGTAGTACCCCTGGAGCTTCTGGAGGAAGAGCTGGCCGTCCGCGTTCGTCCGGACGGTGACGCGGCCGATGGCGGCGAACTCCGTCCGGTCGTCCCACCCGTTGAGCCCCTGGACCAGCCACGCGTCGGAGGAGGCGAACCCGTACGAGGGGACCTCCCAGGAGGCGAGCGGGCGGCCGGGGTCTGCGTACCGGGCGTCGCCCCAGAGCAGGAAGAAGCGGGGCGGCGTGTCCCAGGCGCGCGTGTGCTGGAAGAAGCGGCGGAGCGCGATCGGCGTCGGGCGGCCGTAGTCGAACTGGTCGAAGATGTCGTGGACGTCGACGACGGCGGTGGTGTACCCGTCCCGCGCGGCGTGGAAGCTGGCCAGCGCCTCCGCCGACGCCCGCGTGTCGGGCGTGGCGACGACGAGGTACTCGGCGGCGTTGGCGGGGCTGGCGAGGTCGCTGCTCCGGTCGCGGAGGACCGCCGCCGGGGCCCGGAGGGAGTCGGCCTTGACGAGCCAGTACGTCGCCTCCCGGTCGGGGGCATCGCCCAGGGCGAAGGTGCCGGTCGCCGTGGCGGTGCCGGTGAAGCGGCGGCCGAGCTCCGGGGCGTACACGGTCAGCGCCCGGTTGGGCTCGAGCCCGCTCAGGTTGTAGGCGTACGTGCCGGGCGGCGGCGTCTCGAACGAGAGCTCCCCCCCGATGGCCCGGAGCGCCCGCTCGAAGTCCACCTCCACCCAGTCCATCTGGACGAGGTTGTTGGTGATGCCGTCCCAGAAGAAGTTGTCCGCGACGATCTCGATGTAGTAGAGGTACTCGTAGGCAAACACCTCGGTCTGGGCGAACGCCGCCCGCAGGGTCTGGTACCCGTAGCCCGTCCAGTCCGCCGTCACCGCGGTGATGTAGGGTGCGCCCGGGAGCTGGCGCCGGACGCGGAAGTGCACGAGGTGGCGCGCGGCGGAGCCGCCGTTGATCCGGACGGTGAAGCGGACGCTGTCGGTGGAGTTGTACGTCTGGTAGCCGACGGGGAGGCCGATGACGATGGAGTCTCGGACGACGCCGCGCTGGTTGAACAGGCGCATGTAGCGGCCCTCGCCGCGGGTGTAGTACGGGTGCGCCGAGTTCAGATTCCCATCGCCCTGGTAGTACATCCCGTTGTAGTCATCCTCGACGTGGACGACCTGGCGGACGGCGCCGATCGGCGTGGCCCCGGGGGCAGGCGCGGGGTCGCGGTCCTCGTAGCGGAGGCCGGCGGCGCCCCCCCACGTCAGCCAGTACCACGTCGTGTCGGAGAAGAGGCTGCGGTGCGCGCTGCTCTGCAAGGAGTCGGTCCCCCCGCCGACCTCGTAGAGGGGGTCCGAGTAGGCCCACCGCTCATCTTCGCCGGTGTTGCGCCGGCCCACGAACTCGACGCGGTCCGCGGCGGTCATCGGGCCGCCGGCGGGGGCCGAGGTCCAGATGGGGATCTCCTCGCCGTTCTTGAGCAGGCGCAGCGTCGAGGGCACGATGGCGCCCAGGTCCACGCCCGCGGCGCTGAGCGCGCTCCCAGAAAGGGCGTGGACGCCGTCAGCGACGACGCCGACCTTCACGTAGGGGGCCGTGGGGTCGTACCACGAGGGGTCGTATTCCTCCTGGGCCTGCGCGCGCGGGACGGCCGCGAGCACGGAGAGCGTCAGGACAAGCAGCGACAGCGCGCGGGGCGCGCGGGGCGAAGCGCCGTGCATGCGATGGGGGCCTGGTGAGCAGTAAGGGAGATCCGTCTCCGGGCAACCGGCCTCAGGGCGAGACGGATCAGGGAACGAAGCGTCGTCTCAACAGGCCACTAGGCGCGTCGCAATCGAAACGGGAGGCGTCTCAGGGACGACGAATATAGGCGGCGGCAGCACCGAATCCAGCCTCTCCGCCGTCTTTTTTAGAAGGGGGCCGGGCGGCCCACGCCGCGCGGGGGAGGGCCGCGAGGAGCGCGTAACCCCCGCAGGGGCGGAGCGTACCTTGCGCCGCGTCGTTCAACAGGGCGCCCCCAACGTCCCCGACGCCCCGCCCCCCTCCCTCCGATGAAGCTCCGGCTCCTTCTGATCGGTGCCGCCGCCCTCGTGGTCGGCGTGCTCGGGGGGCTAGCGGTCTCGGAGTGGGTGCTCCGCGACGAAGCGCCCCCCGGTACCCCCGGTGCGCCGGAGGCCGGCCCGACGCCGGCCCCCGCCGAGACCGAGCCCATCCGGATCGGGGAGCCGGACCCGGAGCCGCCGCCGGAGGTGCCCGAGCTCCGCACGCTCAACGACCTCTTCACCACCGTCGCCGAGCGCGCCGCCGCGTCGGTCGTCTACCTCCGCGTCGAGGGGCCGGGGACGGTCCCGGACGACGGGTTCCACGACGACGTCGGCCCCGTCCCGCAGCGGAGCCAGACCGGCAGCGGCGTCATCATCACCTCGGTCGGCCACGTCGTCACGAACGCCCACGTCGTGCAGGGCGGCTCGCGCATCCAGGTGCTCCTCCAGGACAAGCGGGAGTTCGAGGCCGAGCTCGTCGGGACCGACCCCACGACTGACCTCGCCGTCGTCCGCCTCCTCGAGGTCCGCGTCGGCGACGAGGACGACCCCCTCCCCGTGGCGACCCTCGGCGACTCCGACCGCCTCCGCGTCGGGGAGTGGGTGATGGCCATCGGCTCGCCGTTCCGCCTCACCGGCACCGTCACGCAGGGGATCGTGAGCGCGCTCGGCCGGCAGGTCGACATCATCGAGGACAACTTCCGCATCGAGGACTTCATCCAGACCGACGCCGCCATCAACCCCGGCAACTCCGGCGGCGCCCTCGTCAACCTCCGCGGCGAAGTCGTCGGCATCGCGACGGCCATCGCCACCGAGGGCGGGGGGTACGAGGGGTACGGGTTCGCCGTCCCCATCAACCTCGCCGCGCGCGTGGCGCAGGACCTCATCGAGCGGGGCGAGGTGGAGCGGGGCTACCTCGGCGTCGAGATCCGCCCCGTCACGGCGGCCGACGCGCGCGAGCTGGGGATGCGCCGGATCGAGGGGATCCTCGTCGAGGGCATCGCGCGGGGCGGGGCGGCCGAGCGCAGCGGCCTCCGCACGCGCGACGTGCTCCTGGCCGTGGATGGGAGCCCGGTCAACGCGCCGAACCAGTTCCAGAGCCGCCTCGCGCTCCACCGCCCCGGCGAGAGCGTCCGCGTCGACATCTGGCGCGACGGGCAGCGGCAGGCGCTGAGCGTCCGCCTCATCGGTCGCGACGACCCCGTGTTCCGGCAGTGGCTGGCCGAGCTGGGCGACCGCCGGGCGCCGGAGCCCGCGCCCGAGGCGCCGGAGGACGTGCCGCCCGACGTGCCGCGCTTCGAGGCGGAGGACTGGGGCGTCCGCTTCCGCGACCTCACGTCCGCCGAGCGCCGCACGTTCGGCGTCTCCGCCGGCGCCTTCGTCGAGCGCGTCGAGAGCGGCAGCGCCGCCGAGGTGGACGGGCTCCCGGTGGGGACCGTCGTCACGCGCGTGGAGCAGCAGGAGGTGACCTCGGCCGAGGAGGCGCGCGCAGCGCTGGCCGCCCTCGCGCGGCGCGGCGACCCCGCGCTCCTCCGCGTCCGCCGCGCCGACGGGCTCACGGCGTTCTACGAGCTCGTCTCGCCGTTCGTGGACTGATGATCCGTTTCCTCACGGCTGGCGAGTCCCACGGCGAGGCCCTCGTAGGAGTCGTCGAGGGGCTACCGGCGGGGGTGCCCCTCACGGCCGCCGACCTCGACCGACACCTCGCGCGCCGCTGGCAGGGCGCCGGGCGGGGCGGCCGCGCGAAGGTCGAGCAGGACCGCGTCCGCATGCTCTCCGGCGTTCGTTTCGGCCACACGACGGGGAGCCCCATCGCGCTCCTGCTGGAGAACGCCGTCCACACGCGCGACCGCGCCGGCTGGTCGGAGCTCCTCGCCGCCGAAGGGACCGGCGAGGGCGTGGAAAAAGTCACGCTCCCCCGGCCGGGCCACGCCGACCTCGCCGGCGCGCAGAAGTACGGGTTCGACCGGTCCCCGCATGGGCCCGACCTCCGCCCTGTCATCGAGCGCGCGAGCGCGCGCGAGACGGCCATGCGCGTGGCGTGTGGCGGCGTCGCGCGGGCGATGCTCGCCGCGCTGGGCATCGAGGTGGGGAGCCACGTCGTCCGGCTCGGCGCGGTGGGGTATGAGGACGCCGGGGTATGGGCGGAACCCGTCGCGCGCCATTTGCAAGAGGGCGGCGCGCGGGCGCTCAACGAGGCCGCCGACGCCAGCCCCGTGCGGATGCTCGACGCGACGCTGAGCGTGGCGGCCGTCACCCACATCGCCGAGGCGAAGGAGAACGGCGACACCCTTGGCGGGGCCTACGAGGTGGTCGCTACGGGCGTGCCCGTCGGGCTCGGCTCGTACGCCCACTGGGACCGCCGCCTCGACGGGCG
>DASPKS010000151.1:0-7659 GCA_035628035.1 Rubricoccaceae bacterium | reverse complement strand
TGAGCCGACGCCCTCGGCGCCGAACGGGACGGTGGCGTCGCAGTCGCGCTACCCGGTCCCGCGCGTGTGGGAGTGGCGGCTGACGAACGGCGCCCGCGTCGTTTTCCGGCCCCTAGATAGCGTGCAGGGGCGCGTGCAGCTCTTCGCGTTCGCGCCGGGCGGGGCGGGGCTCGCGCCCGATAGCGTCGCACTCAGCGCGGCCGAGGCCGCCGAGGTGGTAGCCGCCAGCCTCCGCGCTCCAGAGGGCGTTTCGCTCATGCCGCGCCTAACCGAGACGGAGGCCCGGCTGATCGGCGACGCGCCGGCCGATCAGCTTGTCAACTTGCTGGGAGCGGCCCGCGACCTCTTCCGTGCGCCGCCGGCCGACGCCGATGCCTACCGCCGGGCTCGCCGTGATGCGCTCGCCGGAGGACTCGTCACCGCCGATGTGCTCTTCCCGCTGGGCGGCCCCCGTCACGCCGTGAGGACCCCCGATGACGTCGGCGAGGTGGATGTCGCCGTCGCCCGGAGCTTCTTCCGCGAGGTATACGACCCGGGCCGCTTCACCTTCCTCCTCGTCGGCGACACGACGCCTGAAGCGGTGGAGGCTGCTGCCGGAGTGACGCTCGGCCGCCTCCGCTCGGCCGCAACCCCGTCAGAAGGGGAGGTGACCGCGCCGGAGCCACCGCCGGCCAGCACGATCCGCCTTCGCTCGGCGGAGTCAGGGACGCGTGTCACCGTCGTTTTCGCCGGGCCGCGCACGCTGCGGAACGAGGACCCCGCCGCGTTCGACGTCCTCGCCTCCCTACTGGAGCATCGGCTCGAAGGGGCGGCCCGAGAGGTGACCGGCGAAGCCCTCGCAGACCGAGCGCGCGGGTACTACACGCTCCAACTCACGCTGTCCGACCCCTCGGCTTCCCCCGAGGACCTGCGCGTGCGGGCCTTTGACGCCGTGCGAGCGCTCGCTGCCCGCGGCCCCTCGGCAACGGAGATCACCGCCGCGCGGGGGGAGGCGCAGCGGGCTGCGCGGCAGGCCCTCGAAACCAGCAGTGGCCTGCTCGCGGCGCTCGCCGACGTGTACCGCCGCAATGGCGACCCCCGCGAGGCGCTCGAAGGGCCTCGGCGCGTGGCGGCCGTCTCGGCCGAGCGGGTGCGCGCGCTCGCCCGCGAGGTGCTCGATGTCGGCCGCGCGTACGTCGTCATCGAGGAGGGGCCGTGAGAATGCGCGGCGCGCACTACCTTGCGCCGCCGCTATCCCTGCGCCCGTCGTGAAGCCGCTGTTTACGGAGGAGGAGCACGCCCGCATCCGCGAGGCCGTCGCGGCGGCCGAGCGCGCGACGGCCGGGGAGATCGTGCCGTACGTCGTCCAGCGGAGCGGGCAGTACGAGGTGGCGATCTGGCGCGGCGCCGGGCTCCTGGCGCTCCTCGCGGCGACGGTCGCGCTCCTCGTGGCCTACCAGTACGACGGGTGGGGGCTCGGCTGGCTCTACTCGACAGGTGGCGCCCTCCTCGTCGTGCTGCTGGGCGCCCTCGCCGGTGGGTTGCTGGTCGCCTTCGTCCCGGCGCTCCGGCGGCGGCTGGCCGGCGAGGAGCGGCTCGGCGAGCAGGTGCACCGCCGCGCGTCCCTCGCGTTTCTCGAAGAAGAGGTGTTCGACACGCGCGACCGCACGGGCATCCTCCTCTTCGTCTCGCTTTTCGAGCACCGCATCGAGGTGCTCGGCGACGCCGGGATCAACGCGAAGGTGCGGCCGGAGGAGTGGGTGGAGGTGGTCGACCGCATCCGCCACGGCATCCGTGCGGGTCGTCTGGCCGACGGGCTGGTGGACGCGATCGGGAAGTGCGGCGAGCTCCTCCACCGCCGCGGCGTCGCCCTCCGCGACGACGACACCGACGAGCTCTCCGACGCCGTGCGCTTCCGCCCGGAGTGATGCGCGCGCTCCTCCTCGCGGCGCTCCTCGCTGCGCAGCCGACATCCATCCTCAAGGGCCGCGTGACGGACAGCGCCGAGATCCTCCGCCCGGAGACGGAGGCGACGCTGACGGCGCTCCTGGAGGCCCACGAGACGGCGACGACGAACCAGGTAGCCGTGCTCACCGTCCCCTGGCTCGGCGGCGAGGCCATCGAGCCGTACGCGGCGCGCGTGTTCAACGAGTTCGGGCTCGGCCGGTCCGACCGCGACAACGGTGTCCTCCTCCTTGTCGCCCGCGACGACCGGGAGCTCCGCATCGAGGTGGGCTATGGGGTAGAAGATGCCCTGACCGACGCCGAGGCCGGACGGATCATCCGCCACGTCATCGTGCCCGCCTTCCGCCGGGGCGACTTCGATGCGGGCGTCACCGAGGGCACGCGCGCCATCCTCGCCGAGGTCGAAGGCGTACGGTTCGACGGGGTGGCCTACTCGGGCGTCCGCGCGCTCGGCGTGGGCGACTACGTGCTCACCGCGCTGTCGCTGCTCGCGCTCTGGCTCGCCCTCGCGCTCGGGCGCGGGTACGTTGTCAAGTCCGGCGGGCTGTGGGTGGGCGCGCGTCGGTGGGCGTTCGGCTGGCGCGCCGTCCTGGGCGGGCTGTTCACCGGCTTCGCGCTGCGGACGCTCAGCCACCAGGGCGAAATCGTGATGGGAACGCCAGCGGTGCCGCTGCCTTTTCTGCTCGGGTTCGGGGGCTGGCTCCTCGTCGTGGTCTTCGCCGAGCTACTGATCCGCCAATCGATGGTGTGGCAGCGATTCCGCCGGCGGCAGGCGCGCATCGAGAAGCAGAAGCAGCGGGCGCGTCAGCAGGGCAAGCGGGTCTACATCGAGCTCTGGGGCGGGCGCGGGTACTGGTACGACGGCACCCCGGCGCCGGCGTCCTCTTCGTCGTCCTGGAGCAGCGGCTCGTCAGGCAGCTCCTCGTCGAGCTCTTCCAGCTCGTTCAGCTCGTCGAGCTTCAGCGGGGGCGGCGGCTCGTCCGGCGGCGGCGGCGCCTCCGGGAGCTGGTGACGGGGGCTAGCAGCTCCCGAGCGGCTCCACGCGGAGGCGGATGCCGTCGGCGTCTTCGAGGAAGAGGCACCCGGCCGTGAGCTGGTAGGGGACCTCCTGCGCGTCGAGGCGGGCCCGGAGGACCTGCCACGAGCGGAGGGGAAGGCAGAAGCCGAGCTGGTCCACGCGGTGCGGCGCGTCGGGCGCAGCGTCGGTCCCCGCTTCGAGGAGCTCGAGCACGTCGCGCCCCTCGGCGTCGACGAGGCGGGCGCGGAGGCGCGAGGGAAAGACCGGGTGCGCCTCGACCGTCCGCAGCGTCAGCCCCAGCGTGCCCACGTAGAAGGCGAGCGCCGCGTCGAAGTGCCGCGTGACGACGCAGACGTGGTGGAGCCAGATCGTGGAGGAGGGCTTGCGGAGGGCGCGCTCGGCGAGGTCCATCGGGGTGTCGAGGCGGGGGAGGGAAGGAAGGGACGCCATCGGGCGCGGAGGGGCTGGGTGGGGCCGGGTTGAATGCGCGAGGTTTGACCAAGTGCGTGCCACCGCCCGAAAGGCCCCTTCATTTTCCGGCCGCGTAACCCGCGCGTGCGCTTCTCGGCGCGTGTTTGAACGGACGCCTCCACCCGAACGGCCCCGTTTTCGACCGAATCCCGGTTCGGGACACCGTTCAGCCGGCGACGACGCGGCGGCGCCGCAGGAGCGCGGACCGCGCGAAGCGGAGCGCCTCCGCCAACCGGTCGGCGTCCTCGAACGGGTTGTAGACGTACGCGCTTGCGCGGAGCGAGGTGTCGGGGTACGCGCCGCCGCCGGAGAGGTGCGCGTGGAGCGGCATCGTGCAGTGGTGCCCGGCGCGCACCATCACGCCCTGGGTGTCGAGGAGCACCGCGAGGTCATGTGGGTGCACGCCCTCCATTTGGAGGGTGACGATGCCTCCTTCAGCCTCGCGTCCCGGCGGCGGCCCGATGAGCCGCACGCCTTCGATGGCGCGCACCTGCTCGATCGCTCGCGCGCCCCACGCGCGCTCGTAGGCGGCGACGGCCGCCATGCCGGTGTGCCCTTCGTATTCGAGGGTGTTCAGGTAGTCGCACGCGGCCGCGAAGCCGACGGCGCCGCCGGCGTTCGGCGTGCCCGCCTCGTAGCGCGCGTAGCCGCTGAGGTACGTCGAGCCCTCGACGGCCACGCGCTCGATCATTCCACCACCCACCTGGAACGCCACCATCTCCGCCAGCCGCGCCGGCCGCACGGCCAGCGCGCCGATGCCGGTGGGGCCCAGCATCTTGTGCGCCGAGAAGGCGAGTGCGTCGCAGTGGAGATCATTTACGTCCACTGGCCGCGTCGGGACGCTCTGCGCGCCGTCGAGCACGGTGAAGGCGCCGACCTCTTTGGCCGCCGCGAATATCTCGCGTACGGGATTCTCGACGCCGAGGACGTTCGAGACGTGCGCCATCGCGACGAGGCGGGTCTTCTCGTGGACGAGGTCGACCGCGCCCGCGACGTCCACCGTGCCGTCGGCGGCGAGCGGCATCAGGCGGAGGGTGGCACCCGTGCGGCGGGCGGCCTCCTGCCAGGGGAGGAAGTCGGAGTGGTGGGCCTGGGCGGAGGCGAGGATCTCGTCGCCGGGCTTGAGGCGTTCGTCGCCCCACGCGCGGGCGACGAGGTTGAGCCCCTCAGTCGTTCCCTTCGTGAACAACAGCCCTTCCGGATCGGCGCCGACGAACGCCGCGACGGTCCGGCGAGCGGCCTCGTAGAGGTCGGTGGCCTGCTGGCTGAGCGCGTACACTCCCCGGTGCACCGGCGCATTCTCCTCCTCGTAGAACCGCACGAGGCGCTCGATCACCGCGCGCGGCTTGAGCGAGGTCGCCGCCGAGTCGAGGTAGCACGGCCGCTCGGGCTTGTCGAGCGGCGGGACCTCGGAGGGCGGGAGGGGGAGCGGGATCACCTTCAGAGGAGGCCGAGCGTGAGCTTCGCCTCCTCCGTCATCATCTCCATCGAGTACGACGGGATGAAGACGATCTCGACGCGGGCGGTGCGCACGCCGTCGAGCGCGTTGGCGCCCTGCTCGACCTCGGCCGGGAGGCTCTCGGCGGCCGGGCAGTTCGGCGCCGTCAGCGTCATGCGGATCGTGACGTCGGCGCCCTCGGGGGTCTCCTCGATGTCCCAGCCGTAGATGAGCCCGAGGTCCCAGATGGGCACGGGGATCTCCGGGTCGTAGATCGTCTTCATCACCTCGACGAGGTCCTCCTCCAGCGGGGTGAGGTCCTGGTCACGGCCCTGAAAGAGGAAGTCGCGCTTCATGGGGCGAGCGGGTTTTCCGCCGCTGATACGACGCGCGGGCGCGCGGTGTCCCGCCTTACTTCAGCCGCGCCTCGATGCGCCGGTCGAGCCAGTCGCGGAGGGCAGGCAGCGGCACGCGCTCGACGACGTCGTGCGCGAAGGCGTAGAGCAGGAGCGCTGTGGCCACGGCCTCACTGATCCCCCGGGCACGGCAGTAGAACAGCGCCTCGGCGTCGATGGCGCCGGTGGTGGAGCCGTGCGAGCACTTCACGTCGTCGGCGTAGATCTCCAGCTCCGGCTTCGAGAAGTGGCGGGCGTCGTCGGAGAGGACGACGCCCTGGCTCTGCTGGTACGCGTTGGTCCCCTGGGCGGCGCGGCGGACGAGCACCTTCCCGTTGAACACGCCGGTCGCGTGGTCGAAGACGATCCCCTTGAAGAGCTCGTCGGAGGTACCGTTCGGCGCGGCGTGGTCGAGGAGGGTGTGGGTGTCGAGGTGCTGCCCGCCGCGGAGGACGTAGAGCCCCCCGATGGCCGTCGCGCACCGCTCGCCCTCGTGGCGGGCCTGCACCTCGTTGCGGAGGAGGTGGCCGCCGAAGGTGAACGTGAGCGTGCGGAAAGTCGAGGCGCCACCCTGCTGAACGGCGACCGCATTCACGCCGGACGCGTCGTCGCCCTCTCCCTGCACGCGGACGTGGTCCACGACAGCCTCCTCACCGACGACCCACTCGGTGAGGTGGTTGCCAAACCCGGCCGTGCCGCGCGTGGCGTGGGTCTCCACCAGCGTCACCTGCGCGCGGTCGCCTACGACCACGAGGTGCCGGCTCTGCACGAATGCGGGCTCGTCCGTCGTGGTGAGGTGGACAATGTGGATCGGCCGCTCGACGACGGTTCCATCCGGGACGTGCACAAAAAACCCGTCGAGGTCGAAGGCCGTGTTGAGGGCGGCGAAGGGCTCGCCCTCGACGGCGGCGACGTGCGCGAAGTGCGCGAGGGCGATGGGCTGGCCGGAAGCCAGCGCCCCGCGGAGGCTCGACACCATCACCCCTTCCGGCAGCCCGCTCAGGTCGGCGAGCGCCTCTACGAAGTGCCCATCCGCGACGACGAGCCTGGAGGCGTCGAGGCCGGGGAGGTCCAGCGCGTCGAGGTCGGCCACCGAGAGGGCAGGCGCGGCGGGCTGCAGCGCGTAGTCGCTTCGGAGGGTGCGGCGGAGGTCGGTGTACTTCCACGCCTCGCGGCGCGGCGTCGGGAAGCCCTCGGCGACGAAGGCCTCCATCGCGCGCCGACGGAGCGCGGCGAAGGCGCCGGGCGCGCCGTCTCCTTGGAAGCTGGCCGCGAACGCGTCCTCCAGGCGGTGGGCGAGGGGGTGAGTCTCAGGAGTCGTGCGCGCCATCCCTCAGGCCTCGACGGCCGCGTGCTGCTTGATCCAGTCGTACCCTTTCTCCTCCAGCTCCAGCGCGAGCTCCGGCCCACCCGTGCGGACGATCCGGCCGTCCACGAGGACGTGCACCACGTCGGGCACGATGTAGTTGAGGAGGCGCTGGTAGTGCGTGATGACGACGAACGACCGCTCGGGCGAGCGGAGCCCATTCACGCCGTCGGCCACGATGCGGAGGGCGTCGATGTCGAGGCCGGAGTCGGTCTCGTCGAGGATGGCGAGCGTGGGGTCGAGGAGCGCCATCTGGAAGATCTCGGCGCGCTTCTTTTCGCCGCCCGAAAACCCCTCGTTCACCGCGCGCTGCATGAGTCGCGGGTCGAGGTTCACCAGGGCCGCCTTCTCGCGCATGAGCCGGAGGAACTCGGCCACGTTGAGCTCGGCCTCGCCCCGGTGCTTCCGTACGGAGTTGACGGCCGTCTTGAGGAACTGCATCGTCGAGACGCCCGGCAGCTCGATGGGGTACTGGAACGCGAGGAAGAGCCCCTCGCGGGCGCGCTCCTCGGGCTCCATCTCGGTCAGGTCCTGCCCCTTGAAGCGGAGGGTGCCCTCGGTGATCTCGTAGTCCTCCTTCCCGGCGAGCACGCCGGCGAGCGTGCTCTTGCCCGAGCCGTTCGGGCCCATGATGGCGTGGACCTCGCCGGGGTTCACGTCCAGGCTGAGGCCCTTGAGGATCTCGTGGTCCTCGACCCGGACGTGGAGGTTGTCGATGGTCAGCATTCGTGTGCGTCTTCGGAATGAAAGGGAGAATGGGGGAGAGGGGGAAGGGGGAGGGAGCATTTACCCGCTCTCCCCTTCTCTCGTTCACCCGTTCTCATCCAACGGAGCCTTCGAGCTGGACGGAGAGCAGCTTCTGCGCCTCGACGGCGAACTCCATCGGGAGCTTGGCGAGGATCTCCTTGCAGAAGCCGTTGACGATCAGCTTGATGGCGTCCTCCTCGCTGATGCCGCGCTGGTTGCAGTAGAAGATCTGGTCCTCGCCTACCTTTGACGTCGTCGCCTCGTGCTCGACCTGGGCCGT
>DASPKS010000150.1:0-22550 GCA_035628035.1 Rubricoccaceae bacterium | reverse complement strand
GGTTTCCCTTCGGGATCCTGCGGATTCACAGGCGTGGAGGTCGGGCGAAGGCGGAGGAACGATAACGCGGAGGACCCAGGGCGATTCCCGCGTCGGTGTGGAGAAGCGCGGGAATCTGACCCCAGAGGCACGCCGGGCGGTGCCGGACGGCGCAGGCGCGTAAACTCCCCGGCGCATTGCTGCCCGAGTCATGACCGACCCCTTCGGCGACCGCCTGCCCGTCCTCGAAACGCCCCGGCTGCGGCTCCGGCCGGTGGGGCCGGAGGACGCCGACGCCCTCCTCGCCGTCTTCGGCGACGAGGAGACGATGCAGTACTGGAGCCACGCGCCGATGAGGGACCGCGAGGCCGCGCTCGCCTATGCGCGCCAGATCGCCGACGGTTTCGCCAGCCGCAGCCTCTTCCAGTGGGGCATCACGGTACGTGGCGAGGACCGGCTGATCGGCACGTGCACGCTGGCCGGGTGGAGCCGCGAGCACCGCCGCGCCGAGCTGGGCTACATCCTCGGCCGCGAGCACTGGGGCCAGGGCCTCGCCGCGGAGGCCGTATCCGCCGTGCTCCGGTTCGCCTTCGGGCCGATGGGGCTCCACCGGGTCGAGGCCGACGTGGACCCCGAGAACGAACCGTCCATCCGCCTCCTCGAGCGGCTCGGGTTCACGCGCGAGGGGTTCCTCCGTGACCGGTGGTGGCCCTATGGGGAGCCTCGCCACACCCTCCTCTTCGGCCTCCTCAAGCCGGAGGCGCCCCTCCTCCTCACCGCCGACGCGCCATGAGCACCGCTACCGACGTGCGCACCACCAGCAGCGGGATCGAGGTCCAGTCCGTCTACCGCCCGGCTGACCTTCCCGATGAGCTCGCCGAGCGGCTCGGCGAGCCAGGGGCGTACCCGTTCACGCGCGGCGTTTACCCCGAGATGTACCGCGCGCAGCCGTGGACGATGCGGCAGTACGCCGGCTTCGCCACGGCCGAGGAGAGCAACGCCCGCTACCGCCACCTCCTCGCCGCCGGCGCGCGCGGGCTCTCGGTCGCCTTCGACCTCCCCACGCAGATCGGCTACGACGCCGACGACCCTATCGCCGAGGGGGAGGTGGGGAAGGTGGGCGTCTCCATCTGCTCCATCGAGGACATGCGGCGCCTCTTCGACGGCATTCCGCTGGAGCAGGTGACGACCTCGATGACGATCAACGCGACGGCGCCGATCCTCCTCGCGCTCTACGTGGCCGTCGCGAAGGAGCAGGGGGGCGACCTCGCGAAGCTCGGCGGGACGATCCAGAACGACATCCTCAAGGAGTACGCCGCGCGCGGGACCTACATCTACCCGCCGCGCCCCTCCATGCGGTTCATCACCGACGTGTTCGCGTGGTGTGCCCGCGAGCTTCCGCGCTGGAATACGATCTCGATCTCGGGCTACCACATCCGCGAGGCCGGCGCGACGGCGGCGCAGGAGCTCGCCTTCACCCTCGCCAACGGCATCGCCTACGTCGAGGCCGCGCGTCAGGCCAGGCTCGACGTGGACGTGTTCGGGCGCCGCCTCTCGTTCTTCTTCAACGCGCACAACCACTTCTTCGAGGAGGTGGCCAAGTTCCGCGCGGCGCGGCGGCTCTGGGCGCGGATCATGAAGGAGCGCTTCGGGGCTACGGACGCGCGCGCGATGATGCTCCGCTTCCACACGCAGACGGGGGGCAGCACGCTCACCGCGCAGCAGCCGCTCAACAACGTCGTCCGCGTGACGTTGCAGGCGCTCGCCGCCGTGCTCGGCGGGACGCAGAGCCTCCACACGAACGGCTACGACGAGGCCCTCGCGCTTCCGACGGAGGCCGCCGCCACGCTCGCCCTCCGCACGCAGCAGGTCATCGCCCACGAGACGGGCATCGTGGACACCGTGGACCCCCTCGCGGGCTCGTTCTTCGTGGAGCGGCTGACGGCGGAGCTGGAGGAGGAGGCCGAGCGGCTCATCCGCCAGATCGATGAGAGGGGCGGTGCGGTAGCGGCTATCGAGGAGGGGTTCTACCAGGACGCCATCGCGGATTCGGCCTACCGCCAGCAGGTGGCCGTCGAAACGGGGGAGGCCGTCGTCGTGGGGGTGAACCGGTACCAGACGGAGGAGAGCGCCGACGTCGAGACGCTCCGCGTGCCCGACGCCCTCCGCGCACAGCAGGCCGAGCGCCTCGCCGCGCTTCGTGCCCGCCGCGATGCCGCCCGGTGGGCCGCCGCGCTCGACGCCATCGAAGCTGCTGCGCGCTCGGGAGAGAACCTGATGCCGCCGATCCTCGCCGCCGTCGAGGCTGAAGCGACGGTGGGCGAGATCGCCGGCCGGCTCCGCATGGTCTGGGGCGAGCACGCCGGCTAGAAAGGAAAGCGGCGGGCCCGCACACGGGCCCGCCGCTGGGTCGGTGAACTAGGGGCCGCTACCGGCCCATCACGTGGGAGCGGATCTCGCGGAACTTCTGGATGACCGTGCTGAGGTGCGGGATCGTGCGGCCGTTCGTCGAGAGCGCCATGGTGTAGGAGCTCTCGGGGCCGTTGTACCCGCGGAGGCACGTCCCGCCCGACGTGCAGAAGATGCCCAGGAGGTCACCGTCGGTGCGAACCTCCGACGTCGCCATGTCGCCGGTAACGGTGCCGAAGCGGTCGGTCACCCACCACGTCTTCGTCGCCTCGTTCACGCCCCAGCTCGTGTCGTACTCGTTGTAGAGGCGGAACTGCTCGTTGATGTAGTCGAGCCGCTGGCCGACGTAGGGGCTGACGGCCGTGGACGGCGTCCCGCCCAGGACGTACGAGCGGATCTCCTGGAACTGCCGGATGACGGCGTCGAAGTGGGGGATCACGTTCCCGTTCGTCGTGAGCCCCATCGTGTAGGAGCTCGTGGGGCCGTCGTAGCCCCGCACGCAGGTGCCGCCGGAGACGCAGAAGATGCCGAGGTTGCCGCTCCCGTCGCCCCGGACCTCCGTCGTGGCGAGGTCGCCTGTGACGGTGCCGAACTCGTCGGTCACGCTCCACGTCCGCGCGTTCTCGTCCACCGACCAGCTCGTGTTGTATGTGTTGTAGAGGCGGAACTGCTCGTTGATGTACGCGAGGCGCTCGGACACGTAGGGGCTGTTGCTGGTGCCGGACGACGAGCTGCTCATCCCGAAGCAGTTCTGGATCGAGGCCCACGAAGCGGCGCGGGCGCCCTCCGCGATCTGGAGCCCCTCGGCGTTCCAGATGAGGTCCTCGCGGAAGCCCATCCCGATCCAGAAGTCGCTACCGCTGTACGCTCGCTGGTAGGCGCTCTGGATCGCCATCCAGTCGGCGCACGTGATCGAGCCCACCTCGCCGGCCTCAAGCGAGCCGGAGCCGTTGCGGTCGTAGTAGCGGACGAGCACGTCGCCCGCCTGGTCGTCGAAGTCAGCGTAGAAGTCGTTCCAGGAGAGGGCGCGCAGGTCGGCCGCCGCGCTACCCGTGCCGCTGGTGCTGCCGCCGTTGAGGTTGAAGCACTCCTGGATGTCGGACCACGTCGAGGCCCGCGCGCTCTCGGCGATCTGGAGCCCCTCGGCGTTCCAGATGAGGTCCTCGCGGAAGCCCATCCCGATCCAGAAGTCGCTCTCCCCGTACTCCCGCTCGTAGGCCGTCGCCACCTCGCGCCACACGTCGCACCCGAACAGGCCGGTTTCGCCGGCCTCCAGCATCCCGGAGCCGTTGCTGTCGAAGTGGCGGACGAGGATGCGGCCGGCCGCGTCGTCCCACCCGCCGTAAAACGAGGAGGCCGAAATGGCGCGGAGGTCGGCAGCGGCGTCGCCGCCCGTGGCGCCTTCGTACACACCCAGCACCGCATCGGGGTCAGCACCCCCCGTGATGCAGCGGAAGCCCTCTTCGTAGGCGGTCTGTCGGAGCGACTCGTCGAACCCGAAGGCGTAGCCGACCCAGATGTAGTCGGGGGCGAACCCGTAGATCTCGAGCACGCTGGGGTGGGCGGCCTCAAGCGCCTGCCAGATATCGCAGGTCACCTGGGCCAGCTCCAGGCGCGTGTCGATGGTGCCGGAGTTGTTGCGGTCGAACTGGCCAACGAGGACGGACTCCACGCGGTCGGCCCACTCGGTCGAGCCGGCCTCCTCGCGGATGCGGCCGATCTGGGTGGCCGCGTCGGGCTGGGCGGCGACGGGGAGCGTGGTGAACAGGAGCCCTCCGAGAAGGAGGAGGAAGCGCGAGCGCATGGGGGTAGGACAGGGCCTGGTTAAGGAGAACCTGCATAGCGACGTGCGAGCAGGCGGCGGAAAAGTAGGACGCGCGCTTCGCTCCTCGCTCTCCCCGCTCCAGGGGATTTTGGCTTCCGCCTCGCCCCGTCAGGAATCCGCTCGGTACCGCCCTACCAGCCCGTAGGCCGCTACACCGAACGCCACCGCCACGTTGAGCGAGGTCTTGACGCCGTAGACCGGGAGCGCCAGCACGAGGTCGGCCACGCCGAGGAGGGCGGGGGGCACGCCCGCCACCTCGTTTCCGACCACCACCACCATCGGGAAGTGCTCCGGCCCGACCTGCTCCAGCCCGACCGCGCGTGGTGTCCGCTCTAGGGCGACCACCGTCTGCCCCTCCGCCCGCAGCCGCTCGACGAGCCCGAGCGCATCGTCGTGCTGGCTCCAGGGCACCGCCGTCTCGGCTCCCAGCGCCGTTTTCTTCACCCCCCGGTGCGCCGGCGTGGGCGTGTAGCCGGTGAGGTACACGTGGGCCAGTCCCGCCGCGTCGGCTGTGCGGAAGATGGAGCCAACGTTGTACGCCGAGCGCACGTCAGGGAGGACAACCGAAATAGGGTGGAGGGGCATGGCGGGTGAAGAAGGGGGGAGGAGGTTACGTCGGGGGAGAACCGCGCGGCCGGGTAAGGCATCGAACGCGCACCCCTCCGCCTCATCCGCCGCTCGCATGAACCCGCTCGCCCGACTCTTCCCCGCCGTGCTCGGCCTGCTCCTCCTCGTGCCCGGCTGCACGACGCTCGAACAGTTCGCGGCCCTCACGCGCGTGGACTTCACGCTGGACCGCGTCTCGAACGGCCTGCTCGCGGGCGTCCCCATCGAGCGCGTGCGCGACTACGGGGAGCTCCGCCCGTCCGACGTGGTGCGGCTCACGGCCGCCGCCGCGCGGGGGGAAGTCCCGCTCCGGTTCACGCTCCACGTCGCCGCCGAGAATCCGGCCGCGAACCCCACGGCGGCACGTCTGGTCAGCCTCGACTGGCGGCTGTTCCTCAACGACACCGAGACCGTCGCTGGCACGTTCAACGATGAGCGGCTGATCCAGCCTGGCACGACGGCCGACCTCCCGATCTCGATCGAGCTCGACCTCGTCCGCTTCTTCGGCCGCAACGCGCGCGACCTCATCGACGTCGCACTCGCGGTGGCAGGGGAGGAGGCCTCGCCCACGCAGATCCGCCTCGCCGCGCGGCCCACCATCACGACCGAGTTCGGCCCCATCCGCTACCCCGGCGAGATCACCATCGTCAGCCGGACCGTCGGGCAGCGGTAGCCTGAAGGGGGAGACCCTACCGGGAAGGGCACCACGCCCCACTTGAAACAAAAAAGGGAGCCGGGCACGCAACCGGCTCCCCGTGTGACGCTGGCCCGCTGCTACCGGCCGAGCCAGTACGTCACTTTGAGCGCGAACACGTTGTCGGAGGGCACGTTGAGGAGGCGGTTGGCGGCGTGGCCGAAGCGGAAGACGCCGTCGGGCTCGAAGTCCTCGCGCTGCTGCGTCCAGACGAGGTAGAGCGTCGAGCCGGGGCGGTACTCCCAGCGGAAGACGGCGTTACCGCGGAGCGACGCGAAGCGGAAGTCGGGCCGGCCGAAGGAGAACGGCGCGGCAGGACCTTCGGCGTCGGGGTCGACGGTCACCGTGACGGAGCCGTCCTCGTTCTCGACCTCCTCCACGTCCTCGTAGAGGTTGAAGTCGAACGTGCGGGGGCGGGCGAACTCCTTGAACTCGCTGTAGGCGCCCGAGGCGACGAGCGGCTGCGCGAACAGCTGGAGGCTCATCGTGGGGGTGAAGGTCCAGTTCAGCCGGAGGCTGCCCGAGACCTGCCACTGGTTGAGGTGGGCGAAGACATAGCGGCTTCCGAAGGTCTCGGTGGCGAGCTCGTCGGGGCGCGCGGTGACATACTGCGCGTCGGTGACGTTGTGGAAGTAGCCCGGCCCGAAGGAGACGTTCACGTTCGGGCGCGGCTGCCACGTCAGGTTGATGTCGCCGCCGACGTTGCTGCCGCCCTCCCAGATGCCGCCGTAGCTGCCGAACCCGAGCTGGAGAGCCTTCCGGCTGTCGGTCGAGAGCCAGAAGTCACCGTCCACACCGATCGGCGTCCACACGAGCGGGCCGCCGCGCGTCATGTAGGGGTCGATGTTCGCGAGGCCGACCGACGAGCCCGCGGTGAGGAACCAGTAGTTCGTGAACTGGAGCTCCGTGCGCCCCCAGAACCCGGTGCTGGTGCGGTTGCCGTCGAAGTCGAGGTTGTTCCAGGCGGCGGCCATGAAGAGCCGCGTCCGCGTGGGCCCCTTGACCTCGTTCGAGTGGTGGCCCACGAAGAGGTGCGCGTTGAGGAGGTCGGTCCGCCCGAGGAAGCCGACGTCGTTGAGGTCGTACGTGGGGGAGACCACGCCGAGGGCAGCGTTCACGATCCAGTTGCCACGCGTCTTGTCGAGGGCGAGGCGCCCGGCGAAGCCCGTGAGGCTGGTCCGCGTGGGGTCGTAGCGGAAGTGCTCGCGGTCGGGCCGCTGGAGGTAGTGCACGGCCGTGCGTTGGAGGCGGGCGATCTGGTCTTCGCTCCCCGTCACGTGGGAGGCCGTAGCCCACCCCTTCAGCACCCACATCCCGTCGCCGAACCGCGTCCACCCGTCCACGCCGCCCACGTAGGCGCCGGTGTTGAAGAACCCCCGCTGGAGGTCGTCGCGGATGTCGCGGTTGACGGCGGTGCCGAGGACGCCGAGCCCGTGCGCGCCGCTGTCGAACTCGCGGAGCGCGCGGACGACGCCGTAGTGCGCCATCGGCTCCACCTCCACCTCCTGCGGCGCGCCGTCCACCTGGAGCTGCGCGATGCCGCGTCCCGTCACGCTGCTGAGCACGCCGACGCTCGTCGCGCCGAGGCGCCCCGTCAGCTTCGCCGCGCCGAGGATGCGCGTGGACGCGGGGCGGTCCGCATACTCGTGGGCCGGGAGCACCCCGCCCGGCGCGCGCCCGATGCGGCGGGAGTAGAAGGGGTCGAGGTTCACCCAGTTGAACCCCATGTTCCGGCTCGACCCGCCATACCCGAACTCGAAGATCGACGAGCCCTCGACGAAGAACGGCCGCCGCTCCTCGAAGAACGTCTCGAACGCCGAGAGGTTGACGACGGCGGGGTCCACCTCGACCTGTCCGAAGTCGGGGTTGAGGGTGCCGTTGAGCGTGAGGTTCGACGTGAGGCCGAGCCGGAAGTCGGCGCCGGCCTCGGCCTCGAAGTCGGAGCCGTCGTCGAAGGGGTTGCCGGCGGGCTGGTCGGTCAACTCGGCCCGGCTCGTCACGTAGGGGACGACCTCGAACCCCCGCGCCGGCCGGATGCGCTCGATCCCTACGAGGTCGGGGAAGAACGAGACGAATCCGTTCTCGGTGCTGGGCACCACCTGGAGGTAGGCCCGCTCCTGCCGCCGGGCGATGTCGCGGCGGAAGTTGACGCCCCACACCTGGACGTCGGCGCGGCTGAAGCGGAGCTGGGAGTAGGGGATGCGGAACTCGGCCGTCCACCCCTCGGCGTCGCGGGCGACCCGCCCTTCCCAGACCCCATCCCACGAGGAGTCGTCCCACCCGTCGTTATAGAGGACGCCGTCGTAGAGCGTCCCCGCGGCGCTCAGGCCGAAGTAGTACCCCGAGCGGCGGTCGTGGTACGGGTCGAGCGCCACCATGAAGAAGTCGGTGTGGACGTCGGCGTCGCGGCGGCCGAGGCGGGCAACGATGGAGTCCGGCGCCGTGTCGTGCATTCGCGCGCTGATGTAGAGCGCCGCGTCGTCGTAGAGCACGCGGACGACGGTCCGCTGCGAAGCCTCCGCGCCCTCCTCCGGCTCGCGCTGCCGGAACCCCTCGATGGGCACGGCCGACGCCCACATGGCGTCGTCGAGCCGCCCGTCGATCGAAGGAGGGGACGCCGTTCGAACGGCGGTGAACGTGCGGCTGGCAGAGACGGTCGCGGTCGAGTCAGGGCCGGGACGGCCCGGGGCGGTGGAGGCGAGGGTCGTGGGCTGGGCGACCGCCGACGTGGAGAGGAGGAGGGCCGAGACGCAGTAGAGGAGGCGCATGGCGGGGGCGGGCATGCTAAAAAATTAGCACATTCGGCTACGGAGAACCCCCTGCCTCAACATCCTCGAGGCACTGGGGGATGCCCGGGAAACGGGGCGCCCTGCCGGATTGTTACGCGGCGGTGAAGAAATAGTGCACGGCTGGGTGCCCTTGGCTCCTTGCCTCATTTTCATGGCCCAAACGCGTAATGAGGCGGGGATTTGGGAGTAGTTTGACCGGCTCCCCAAGCCCCACGCCCGCGTGATCGTAGCGATTGACGGCCCGGCGGGCTCGGGCAAGAGCACCACGGCCCGCCGCGTCGCCGAGCGCATGGGCTGGCTCTACCTCGATACGGGGGCGATGTACCGCGCCATCGGTCTCGCCTTCCTCGAAGCGGGCCGGCCCTTCACCGACGAGGCCGCCGGGGTGCTCCTGCGCGAAGCCGCCGTGGACCTCGTGCCGGCGCCGGAGGGATCACGCGTGGTGCTCGGCAGCCGCGACGTGACCGACCGCCTCCGCACGCCCGAGGTCGCCGACGCCGCCAGCCGCGCCAGCGCGCTCGCGCCGGTCCGCGCCGCCCTCGTGGAGGCCCAGCGCCGCATCGCGCGGCAGCAGGCCGAAACCGGTGGTGGTGTGGTGCTTGAGGGGCGCGACATCGGCACCGTGGTCTTCCCCGACGCCGACGTCAAAGTGTTCATGACTGCTGACCTCGACGCCCGCGCGCGCCGCCGCCACGCCGAGCTCGACGCCCAGGTGGGGGAGACCCCCGCGCTGGATCGGGTTTCGGAGGAGCTCGACGCCCGCGACCGTCGCGATAGCGAGCGCGCCCTCGCCCCGCTCCGCCCCGCCGAAGACGCCGTCCTCCTAGACACGACGGCGCTCTCGGTAGAGGAGCAGGTCGAGCGCGTCCTCGCGCTCATCCGAGAACGGGCACCTCAGCCTTCGGCTGCCGCCCGGCCCTGACCGGCCCCACGCCGGATTTCCATCCCTACTCACTAAACCCTCACCCCGTCGAGGTGGCACCGAGAGGCCGTCCGGCGGAACCCACCCCCAGACTCCACACGGTGCGCCGTCCCTCTCGACCCCGGCCTTCCGGCCAGGCACCGACCGCGCACCGGACCCACCCCATGGCTGAAGACACCAACCGCCCCGACGCGCCTGAGGGCGCAACCCCTGAGACCGCCACTGCCGAAGCGGACCTCGCCCCCGAGGCCGCCCCCACCGTCGACACTCCGGACGGGGACTCGCTCCTCGACCGCGTGAAGGACACCGTCGGCGGGGTCGTAGAGACCGTCACGGAGAAGGCCGCCGAGGCCATCGACGCCGCTGCCGAGAAGGTGAAGGACGTGGCTGGCTCCGCCCTTGAAACGGCCGGCGACGCCGCCGACCGCGTGAAGGACACCGTTTCCGACGTGGCCGAGACCGTCACCGAGAAGGTCGGCGACGCCGTCGGCGCCGTCCGCGAGCGCGTTTCCCCCACGCCCACCGACACCGACGCCGAGGGCGCCTCCGTGCTCACCTCGGTCCGTTCGGCCGAGGACCTCGAGCGGATGCACCCGCGGGGCCGCCTCGGCTACACCGGCGAGATCCAGGGCCGCACCGTCACCCTCGCCGAGCTCGAGAAGTTCGAGCAGAAGCAGAGCGGCGGCGACGGCGCTATGACCTCCGACGAGGACCTCCGCAAGCTCTACGAGACCTCGCTCAGCGAGGTGGCCGAGGGCGAGATCGTCCCCGGCCGCGTCGTCGCCATCACCGACAAGGAGATCGTCGTCGACATCGGGTTCAAGAGCGACGGCGTCGTGGCGAAGAACGAGTTCGAGCACGAGGTCGAGGTCGGCGAGGAGATCGAGGTGTACGTCGACCGCCTCGAGGACCGCCGCGGCCAGCTCAACCTCTCGAAGACGAAGGCCGACGACCTCCGCCGCTGGCGGCGGATCGAGGAGGCGTTCGAGACGAGCGGTATCCTCGAGGGCCAGATCGTCCGCCGCATCAAGGGCGGCATGATCGTGAACCTCCTCGGCGCTGAGGCCTTCCTCCCGGGCTCCCAGGTCGACGTCCGCCCCGTGCGCGACTTCGACACCTACCTCGGGAAGACGATGGAGTTCAAGGTCGTCAAGATCAACCCCCAGAACGGGAACGTCGTCGTCAGCCACAAGGCGCTCATCGAGAAGGACCTCATGGAGCAGCGGCAGCAGATCCTCGACACGCTCGAGGTCGGCCAGGTGCTCGAGGGCCAGGTCAAGAACATCGTCAACTTCGGCGTGTTCGTCGACCTCGGCGGCGTCGACGGCCTCCTCCACATCACCGACCTCTCGTGGGGCCGCGTGGGCCACCCGAGCGAGGTCATCGAGCTCGACCAGAAGCTCAACGTGGTCGTGCTCGACTACGACCGCGAGCGGCAGCGGATCTCGCTCGGCCTCAAGCAGCTCCAGCCGCACCCGTGGGAGCAGGTCACCGAGCGGTACGCCGAGGGGCAGACCGTCGAGGGCCGCGTCGTCTCCATCACGGACTACGGCGCGTTCGTCGAGCTCGAGAAGGGGATCGAGGGCCTCGTCCACATCTCCGAGATGAGCTGGACCGAGCACGTGAAGCACCCGACGCAGCGGGTCCAGCTCGGGCAGATGGTCGAGGTGAAGATCCTCAAGATCGACCACGACGAGAAGAAGATCTCCCTCGGGATGAAGCAGCTCGAGCCCGACCCGTGGGAGGGGCTCATCGAGCGGTACCCCGTGGGGACGGTCACGCGAGGGAAGGTCCGCAACCTGACCACGTTCGGCGCCTTCGTCGAGATCGAGCCGGGGATCGACGGGCTTGTCCACGTCTCCGACCTCTCGTGGACGAAGCGGGTGAAGCACCCCGGCGAGATCGTCAAGAAGGGCGACGAGCTCGACGTCGTCGTGCTCGACATCGACGTGGCGCAGCGGCGGATCTCGCTCGGCCACAAGCAGGTCATGACCGACCCGTGGCAGCAGTACGCCCAGGTCTACGCGGAAGGGACGGACACCCCGGGGACCGTCACCGAGATCAACGACGGCGGGCTCGTCGTCGAGCTCCCACTGGAGGCCGAGGGGTTCGTCCCAGCGAGCCACCTCGAGCGCGCCGGGAAGCCGTCGGACAGCTACCAGGTAGGCGAGACGCTCGACCTCCAGGTGCTCCGCCTCGACCGCGACGAGCGCGTGATCGTGCTCAGCCAGACGGCGAAGAAGCGGGCCGCCGAGCGGGCCGAGCGCGAGGCCACCCGCACGACGAAGTCGAAGACGCGGAACGAGGAGCGCCGCGCCGTCGAGGAGTACGCGCGCGGGAACACCGGGCCGGCCACGCTCGGCGAGCTCTCCGGGCTGGCCGCCCTCCGCGACCAGATGGGTGAGGCCGAAGCGGCGGCCGCGGGCGCGCCGGCGGTCGACGCCCCGGCCGAGGAGCCCGCTGAGCCCGACGCTGCCGAGAAGGGCGCGGGCGAGGAGGGCTGAGGACTCCGCTCCCCATGATCGAGGGCGGCGCTCCACGCGGGGCGCCGCCCTTTTTGGAGAGGGAACCGTCGCCGCCGGTCCAGGCTCTCAGCGCCCCCTTCGCCATTCCCCCACATGATCGACGCGGTCCCTCTCCGCGACTTGGCCGAGATGCACGGCCCGGAGCGCGCCTTCCTCTCCATCTACCTCTCCGGTCCTGACGCAGCCTCCGGGCTGGAGCACCGGTTCAAGACGATCCGCGCGCTCCTCGTCGACGAGCCCGATGAGCTCGCGCACTTCGAGGAGAGCCTGAGGCTCGCCGAGCCGCTCCTAGCAGACTTCCCGAAGGACGCCGAGGCGCTGGCCGTCTTCGCGTGCTGGGCCAACGACTTCGCGCGGGCCTACCCCTTACCCGTTGCGGTCGAGGACCGCGTGTGGGTGGGTGACGCCCCTTACATCCGCCCCATTGCCGAGCTGCGCGACGAGTACGAGGACTTCGCGCTCGCGCTCGTCGACAGCACGGCCGCCCGCCTCTACGTGGTCTCGTCGGCGGAGGCAGAGGAGGAGGGCCGCGTGCGCGGCGACGTCAAGAACCGGGTGAAGGTGGGGGGCTGGAGCCAGAAGCGGTACGCGCGCCGCCGCGACAAGCAGCTCGAGCAGTACGCCGAGGAGGTGGGGGAGGCCCTCGCCGAGCTCGACCGCGAGCGTCCCTACGCCCGCCTCGTGGTCCTCGGTGCCGACGAGTCCGTCCGCGCCGTCGTGGAGCGGCTGCCGCCGGCCCTCGCCGACAAGCTCGCCGGCACCCGCGCCGTCCCCACCGGCGGGACCGAAGAGGAGACGCTGGAGGCCGCCTTCGCCGTCTACTTCGAGGGCGAGCGCGCGGCCGAGCGGCGGCTGTGGGACGAGATCCGCGAGCAGCTCTTCCACGACGGGCTCGCCGTGTCGGGGGCAACGCGCGTGCTGGAGGCCGTCGAGCAGGCTCGTGTGGAGGCCATCCTCCTCGACCGCGAGGCGACGTTCGGAGGCACGAAGTGCCGCGCCTGCGCGCATGTCGTCCACGGGACGCCGCGGACGTGCCAGCGCTGTGGCTCCGCCGACGTGTTCGAGGTCGACCTCGTGGAGGCGCTCGTCGAGCGGGCCGAGCGGACCGGCGCCGACGTGGACTTCACCGACCCCTTCGATGCGCTCACCGAAGTCGGCCACGTCGCCGCGCTCCTCCGCTACTGAGCGGAACGCCGCGGGCCCGCCGGGACGTTGAACGTTCCCTAACCTCCCCTCCCCATGAACGACGACGCCCAGCGTGACCTCCCGAAGACAGACGAGGAGTGGCGCGCCCGCCTGACCCCCGAGCAGTACCGCGTCCTCCGCGAGAAGGGCACTGAGCCTGCCTTCACCGGCACCTACAACGACGTGAAGGAGCGCGGCGTGTACCGCTGCGCGGGGTGTGGCACCCCGCTGTTCACCTCCGACGAGAAGTACGACTCCGGTTCGGGGTGGCCGTCCTTCTGGGACGCCGTGGACCAAGGCAACATCGCCCTTCACGACGACCGCTCCTACGGGATGCACCGCGTCGAGGCGACGTGCGCCGTCTGTGGGGGGCACCTCGGCCACGTCTTCCCCGACGGGCCGCGAGACAAGACCGGCCTCCGCTATTGCATCAACTCCGCGTCCCTCACGCTCGACAAGGACATGGACCCCGCAGAAGTGCGGGGGGAAGCGCGCGCATAGCGCAAACAAGCGGGGCATTTCTCTGCCCCCTGGAGTGAATGGACGGCATGTCCTACTTTCCCCTCTCCTCGCTCTAGACCCCCATGCGCCTTCTCGTCTGCCTCGCAGCGGCCCTCACGCTAGCTCCCCTCGCAGCCGCCCAGCCCACGACGCATACTGTCCTGGTGGGCAACTTCTTCTTCGACCCGTCGGACCTCACCATCATGGAGGGCGACTCCGTGCGGTGGGAGAACACGGCGGGGATCCACAACGTGCACGAGACCACCCCCCCGCCTACGCCGCCCGCCGGGTTCGGCAACCCCCAGCACGGGGGCGGCGCATGGGTCTACACCTTCGGATTCGAGACCGCCGGCGAGTACACCTACGATTGTGGCGTGCATGGCCCCACGATGAGCGGGACCATTACCGTGCAAGGCACGTCCGGATCGGCCGACGAGGTGCCCGAGGGCGCGGCAGTCAGCGAGGCCGCGCCTAACCCGTTCCGCGACGTGACGCGGTTCTCGATGACACCGTCTCGCACCGAGCGTGTCCGCGTGGCGGTGTATGACCTCGGCGGCCGTGAGGTCGCCGTCCTGTACGACGCGACCGTCCCCGCCGGCACCCCCGTGCAGGTGGAGTGGGCCCCGGGCGACCTCCCGAGCGGGACCTACCTCGTGCGCATCGCCGGCGCCGGGCTGCGGCTGTCCCGCCGCGTCACGCACGTGCGGTGAGTCCGGCCATAACGAGCGGCGCGGCCCTGCCTCCTCCGGGAAGCGGGGCCGCGCCGTTTATGTGTATGGCGTAGGGCGTGGGCGCGTTGCAAACCATTGGAACGCAAGCCCTATACTCCGCCCGCGGCCCTCGCTCATCCAACGGCCGTATGCCATGAATGAGACCGTGTACAGGGTCCTCGACCCTTCGGGATACCAGTGGTCGCAACTGCTCCCGCGGGACCGGGCCGTTCGCTCGCTCGTCGCCCTGCTGGCCGAGCGCCTCGCGCTCCCCGGCGAGTTGCGGTACGAGCTGGTCCACCGCCACGACAACCGGGTGCTCCCCGACGTGGAGACGTTGGAGCAGGCAGGCATCCCCGACGGGTCCGAGCTGGTCCTGCGCCCGGCGCCGACCACCGAGTCCCGCGCGTTCCTCGAGCAGCTCTACGAGGAGGCCAAGGGCTTCGTGGCCGAGCAGGCCTGGGAGCAGGCGCAGGACCTCCTCGGCAAGCTGTTCCGGCTGGACCCCAACTTCGCCGACGCCGGGGGGCTCTGCTCCAAGCTCTCCGGGCTCCGAGCCGCTGCGAAAGCGGCCTCGCGTGCGCCCACACCACCGGGGCAAGGGGGAGGCCCAGCGGGAAGCCAGCCCCCTCCAAGCGGAGGGACGCCGCCGAGCGGAGGCGGCACCACGACCACCGGGGCCTATCCGGGCGGGGCCCCGTCGTCGGGGACGACCCCACCGCCTCCCTACGGCACGCCACCCTACCCGGGCGGGAGCCCTCCACCGCCGGTCACGCCCCCAGGCACCCCGCCGCCCAGCGGCTACCCCGGCTATCCTCCGGGCTATCCGGGCGGTGGACAGCCGCCCGGCGGATACCAGGGCTACCCCGGGGGGGGAGGGTACCCCATGCCTCCGTCTCCGCCCGTCCCGCCCCCCACCCCGAGCAGGCTCCCGACGGGCGGGTCCCGCGGCGCAACGGCGAAGGGATGCCTGTCGCCGGCAGGCTGGGTGGCCGTCATCATCGTGGGGGTGGTCGGGGTCGGCCTTGCCATCCAAGAGGGCATCCTGCCCTCGCCCTTCCGCGCGAGCAACAGGCCGCCGATCTCGCAGCCAGGGGGGCAACGGCCCGGTGAGCCCACGCTGGGCACCGGCGACGTGCAGGTCACCCTCCGGTGGAACAACGGGTCCGACGTGGACCTCCACGTGTTCGACCCCGCCAACGAGGAGATCTACTTCTCGCACCGGAATGCGGCTAGCGGAGGCGTGCTCGACGTCGACGCCAATGCGGGATGCGGCGCTACCACGACCCCCGTCGAGAACGTGTACTGGCCGACGGGGCAGTCCCCGTCGGGGACGTACCGCGTGGAGGTCGTGTACTTCAGCCCCTGCGGGGAGCCCTCGACCGACTACGAGGTGGAGGTCCGCGTCGACGGGCAGCTCCGAGACTCCCAGCGGGGGACGCTCACCCAGCAGGGGGAGCGGGTGACCGTCGCCGAGTTCACCCGCTGAGCGCGCCCTAAGAACGAACGGAGAGCGGCCCCGAAGCGCCAGGCTTCGGGGCCGCTCATCCTTCAGCTCGGGCTACGCCCCGCGCTTAGCGCGCGAGGGTGAGCGTCCGGGTGAGGGTCTGGGCGCCCGCCTCGAGGCGGTACACGTAGACGCCGCTCGGGAGGCCCGCCGCGTCGAACACCACCTCGTGCGTGCCCGCGGTGTGCCGGCCCTCGGCGAGGACGGCGACCTCACGGCCCAGCACGTCGTAGACGGCCAGGCGGACGTCGGCCGCCTCGGGGAGGTCGAAGCCGATCCGCGTGGCGGGGTTGAACGGGTTCGGGTACGCCTCGTGGAGCTGGAAGCTCGTCGGCGCCTCGGTCTCCTCCGAGGAGACGGAGAACGTCCCCTGGGCGGTGGTCGCGTTGGCCTGGATGTCGGGGAGGTTATCCCCCGCGACGTAGGCGAAGGCCACGGTGGCGGAGGTCCCGGCCGGGAGGACGAAGGGGCCCGTGCCGATGACGGTCCGGCGGTCGTCCGGTGTCGGCGGCGGCGAAGCGAAGGTGGTCATCCCTTCCCAGAGGTCGAACTCGACGGGGTTAGAACCGGCGCCGGCGTCGAACGCGTACCCCGAGACGGGCGTGGCCCCGAGCACGGCGACCCCGAAGTACTGCGGCACCGTGCCCGTCGCGTGATACACATAGAGCAGCTTCCGCGCGGCGTCGTAGTTCGCGAGGTTCTGCGTGTAGGTCGTCCCCTGGTCGCTCACGTCGAAGTCGTTGAAGAGCCCGATGTGGACGGTCCGCGAGGCGCCCGACGTGTTGGTGACGGTGTAGCGGACGACCACGAAGTCCTGGTTCGGCGCGACGTTGCTGGAGTACGAGCGCTGCGTGACCGAGACGCCGATGGGGTCATCGGCCGCGGCATCGGTGAACGTCGTCGAGAAGGCCTGGTTGAACGGGGCCGGCGGGCCGGGGATGGCCGTGACGGGGGTGCCGCCGGTCCACTCGGTGTTGCCGCCGCCGCCGGGGGCGAGGGCGTACGCCTCGCCGGAGACCTGCGTGGGGCCGGCGCCGACGAGGACCGTCCCCTCGTAGAGGCCGGAGACGCCGGTGTACCGGAAGCCGCCCGAGGGCTGCGGGCCGGCGCCGACGAGGCCGTTGTTGTACACGGTGAACTGCACCGTGCCCGTGGTGTGCTGCTGGGTGTTCTGCGCAAGCGCGAGGGCGGGCACCGCGAGGAGGAGCACCACCGCTGCGTGCCGCAGGGTCGTAGCGAAGAGGGTCATGGGAGGAAAGGAGGGTTAGGGAGGGGCGTGCCGGGAGTGGCACCGAGACCCCTTACACGATACGCACCGCGGGAGATCCCGCACAACCGCCTCCCAGCGCGGATGTGGCGCGCGCCTCCGCGCACCGCCGGAAGCCCTATTGGCCCAGGTTCGTCAAGGGAGCGGGCGCTCAGCCGGGGGCGGGCGTGGAGCCGGCGCTCCCCCAGCTCCACAGCAGGCGGTTTACGGACGCGGCGTATGTTCGCCCGGTAGTCGAGCGGCAGGGGCCGATGCGCAGCTCGTCCGCCTCACGCGGGCTCTTCCTTCTCCTCACCGGTTGTGCCGCCGTGCGGGCGCAGCCGGCCCCGCTCCCCTTCGAGCGCATCCACAGCGCCGACGGGCTCTCGCACAACTCGGTCTACGCCATCACGCAAGACCGCGCCGGGTTCCTGTGGTTCGGCACGGTCGACGGGCTCAACCGGTATGACGGCTACGCCTTCACGGTCTACCGCCACGACCGCGCGGACCCCGCCTCGCTGTCGAGCAACCTCGTCCGTGCGCTCTACGAGGACCGTCGGGGGCAGCTCTGGGTCGGGACGGAAGGGGGGGTGGACCGGATGGACGCGGGCGCGGAGCGGTTCGCGCGCTACGACGTGCCGGCGGCGCGCTCCGGGCAGCGGATGGGGTTCGCCCTCGCCGAGGACGCGGCGGGCACGCTCTGGGCCGCCACGGCCGGGGGGCTCCTCCGCTACGACGCCGCCGCCGACCGCTTCGTGCGCGCCGCGTGGTGGCCCCCGAGCGCCTTCGCGTTCGACCTCCGCCTCGACGCGCAGGGGCACCTCTGGGTCCTCGGCGCGACGCCCGACGGCACGGCAGGCCACCTGTACCGTCTCGACGGCGCGGGCCGAGCGGTGGAGCGCGTCGTGGTCGGGGCGGAGTGGGGTCGCTTCGAGCGGTTCGACTTCGACGAGCAGGGCCGCCCCTGGATGAACGAGCGAGGGCCGGGGCTTCGGGACGGCGGCCGTCTCCGCCCGGCGCACCCGGAGCGCCCCGTGTCCGCGTTCGAGGTGAGGCGGGGGCCCACGGGCGCGCTGTGGGTAGGCACGAGCGACGGGCGCGGCCTCTGCCGCGCCGACGGCGACGCGCTGCGCTGCCAGCCCCTCGCCCCCGGCAGCCCGGCGTGGCTGCACAACTACGTTCGCTCGGTCTTCCACGACCGGGCGGGGGCGCTCTGGGTGGGCACCTACGGCGGCGTTTACCGGCACGACCCCCACCGCAAGCCGTTCGTGCTCCTCCGGCACGACCCCCACGATCCGAACAGCCTGAGCGCCAGCGCCGTCTCCGCCGTCGCGCGCACGCCCGACGGCGCGCGCTGGGTGGCGACGTTCGGGGGCGGGCTGAACCGGATCGACGGCGCCGGACGCGCCCGTGCTTACCGGCACCGCCCCGGGGACGCCCGGAGCCTCCCCGACGACGTGGTCTGGCACCTCCTCGTAGACCGCCGGGGCCAGCTCTGGATGGCGACCAACGGCGGCGTCGCCCGCTACGATCCCGCCGCCGAGACCTTTCACCGGTATCCGCTGCGGCTTCCTCCCGGGGCCGGCACGGCCGCGGTGGGGCCGACCTTCCTCGCCGAGGATCCAGCGGGCAAACTGTGGGTGGCGACGTTCCAGGGGCTCTTCCACCTCGACCCCGCTACCGGCCAAGCCCGCTACTACCCCGCGGGCGAGGGACGCGCCGACCCCACCAGTATCGGGGTCACGGCCGTACTCATCGAAGACGCGCAGACGCTGTGGGTGGCGGGCGCGCAGGGCCGCCTCAGCCGCCTCCACGTCCCGACGCGCCGCTTCACCCACTTCGTTCCGCGCGACGACCGGGGCGCACCGCTCACGAGCGAGGCGGCCTACGCCCTCCACCGCACGGCCGACGGTACGCTCTGGCTCGCCACCGGCGCGGGCCTCCTCCACTTCAAGCCGTCGGTGGGAACGTTCCGGGTCTACGGCGTCGCCGACGGGCTCCCCGGTGCGGTTGCCTACAGCATCACCGAGGACGCGCGGGGGGCGCTGTGGGTCGGCACCAACCGGGGGCTTGCCCGCCTCGACCCCGCGCGGGGGACCTTCCGTGCCTACGACCTCTCCGACGGGATCGGCACGATGGAGTTCAACCGCCACGCGACGTTCCGCGACGCCGACGGCACGCTCTACGTCGGCGGGGTGGACGGGCTGACGGTCTTCCACCCGGACCGCGTCCGCGACAACCCGCACGTTCCGCCCGTCGTCTTCACCCGCATCGAGACGGATGGGCGCGACGGCGCCGCCATGCTGAACCCGGCCGCCCTCGCCCGCTTGACGCTCACGCCCCGCCAGAGCGCCGTCACGTTCGAGTTCGCCGCGCTCAACTTCACCGACCCTCACAAGAACCGCTACGCCTACCGCCTCGAAGGCCTCGACGACGACTGGGTGGAGGCGGGCACGCAGCGCACGGCGCGCTACGCGAGCCTCCCTCCGGGCCGCTACACCTTCCGCGTGCGCGCGGCCAACAACGACGGCGTGTGGAACCTCCAGGGCGCCGCGCTCCCCGTGACGGTGCTGCCACCGTTCTGGCGGACGTGGTGGTTCCGCTTCCTCGGGCTCGCCGCCGTAGCGGCCGCCCTCGCCGTCGCCTACCGCCTTCGCGTGCGCCGCCTGCTGGCCGTCGAGCGCCTCCGCCTCCGCATCGCCGGCGACCTCCACGACGACCTCTCGACCGACCTCAGCGGGATCGCCCTCGTGACCGACCTCCTCCACCGCCACCCCAACCTCGCCGACGACGACCGCCGCCAGCTCGCCGAGGTCCGCGACACCGCGCTCGCGATGGTCGACGGGCTCCGCGACATCGTCTGGACGATCAACCCCGAGCACGACACGCTGGAGGCGATGGTCCGCCGGATGCGCCAGGTGGCCGCGCGCCTCCTCACCGGGCTCGACCACACCTTCGAGGCGGACGTCCCGGCCGGCGCCCACGCCGTGGCGATGACGCTGCGCCGCGACGTGCTCCTCCTCTACAAGGAGGCCCTCCACAACGTCGCCCGGCACGCCCGCGCCACACGCGTATCCGTTCGCCTCGCCCAGCGCGACGGCCACCTCGACCTCACCGTCGAGGACGACGGGCAGGGGTTCGACCCCGAACAGGTAGAGGGCGGGCACGGGCTGCGGAGCATGCGCGCCCGCGCGGCGGCGCTCCACGCCGACCTCGACGTGGTGAGCCGCCCCGGCGCCGGCACGCGGCTCCACCTCCGCCTGCCCATGGCGTGAACTCGGGATGGCGGAGCCGGAGCCCGCGCCGTATGCTCCTCAAAACGCCGCCCGATGGAGCATCCCCCCGAGGACATCAGCGTGTGGGTCGTAGAGGACCACGCCCTCTACCGCCAGAGCACCGCCGCCGTCCTCGACGCGGCCGACGGGGTGACGTGCCCCGTCGCCGTGGCCTCGTGCGAGGAGGCCCTCGATGCGCTCGACCGCGAGGCGCCGCCCGACCTCGTGCTGATGGACATCGGGCTGCCGGGGATGAGCGGGATCGAGGGGGCGCACCGCCTCCGCGCGCGCGTCCCGACGGCGCGCGTGGTGATGCTGACCGTCCACGAGGAGGACGCGAAGGTGTTCGACGCCATCTGCGCGGGCGCCTCGGGGTACCTCCTCAAACCGTCCTCGCCCGAGCGGATCGTCGAGGCCGTGCGCGAGGTGCAGGCCGGCGCCGCCCCCATCAACGGGTACATCGCCGGGCGTGTGCTGGGGATGTTCACGCGGCTGGTAGGCCCGCAGGCCGACTACGGCCTCACCCCCCGCGAGAAGGAGATGCTGGAGCTGATGGTGGAGGGGCTCACGATGAAGGAGAGCGCCGACCGCCTCTGCGTGAGCTACCACACCGTCGACAAGCACGTCCGCAGCGTGTACGAGAAGCTCCACGTGCACTCGCGCGGGGGCGCTGTGGCGAAGGCGCTCCGCGAGCGGCTCGTCTGAGCCCGTCCCTTCCGCTACGTCATCCTGAGTAGAGGGCGAAGCCCGGAGCGAAGGATCTAGCTCGCCTGTGGCGAAACGTCTAGATCAGGTAGATCCCTCACCCCGCGCAGGATGACAGAAGGGGCGACGCCTCCGGTGGCAATATGGCGAGTTCTCGGGATGGTGCGGGCGCGGGCCAAGCCCTACGCTACCGGCAATCCCGCCGCCCCGGCGGGCCTCCTCCCGCAAGTCCCCGAAGCCATGCGTTCCCTGCACCCCCGGCTCGCCTACGCCCTCTCCCTTCTCTTCGTCGGCGCGCTCCCGCTCGTGCTCGGCGTGCCCCTCGCCGGGTGCGACAGCGCCGACGTCGATTGCGACCGGAACCCCGACCACCCCAGCTGCACCGGAGGGGACAACGAGGTCGAGATCATCCGAACGGCGACCAGCTGCAACCGCGTGCAAGGGGCCCTCTTCGCCGACTACGACGGCGAGATCACCGACGCCGACTGCCGCGTGCACGAGGGCGGCGCCCCCATCGACTGGTGGGCCTTCGAGTTCACGGGAGGGAGCATCCTCTTCGAAGCCAACGTCACCTCCACCGAGTTCGACACGGTGCTCCTCCTCATCGACCGCCACGGCACCGTCATCGCCCAGAACGACGACATCGACTACCCGACCAACACGAACTCGCGGATCGAGATGGACGCCCTCGCCCCCGGCGTCTACGCCCTCGGCGTGCGGACCTACACGCCCAGCGAGCGCGGCGACTACCATCTGGAGATCAACGGGTAAGCCCTCCACGCGGGCGGTTCGCCGGAAGCGGAGCGGGCTGATCGCGCGAGGGGCCTCTGCGCAGGGAGCCCCGAGGAGCGCGAAGGAGGGCGCCCCGCCTTTCCCTGGAGGGGGAGGGCGGGGCGCTGCGCGTTCAAAAAGTTCGGGGCGGGGGTTACAGCGCGGAGGGCTCCGGTGTCTGTAGGGGAGTCCCTGTAGGGATAGATGCCTGTTTCCCTCAACTCCGCGCTCCCATGGACAACCGGATCTCGGCCACCCTCACCCCCGCGCAGCGCACGGCCGTCCTCGACGCCGTCGAGACCCTCCGCACGAACCTCCCGTTCCTCCTCGACCTCTCGCCCGAGGACCGCCGCGAGCTGTTCAAGCTCGGCGACAAGAGCCGGACGTTCGTGCTCACCGCCCGCGACGCCGCCCGCCAGTTCCCCGACGCCCTCCCCGCCTCGTTCGATGTGGCCGCCTTCGAGCAGGACGTGGACCTCTACGAGGCCCTCTCGGAGCCGCTCATGGCGCTCCGCGACGTGCTCGAACGGATCGACGACACGCGGATGCTCGCCGGCGTGGACGCGATGGAGGCGGCCCGCCTCGTGTACCACTTCGTGCGCGGGATGCCCGGCTCGGCCGCGCTGAACGAGACCGCCGCCGCGCTCGGCCGCCGCTTCGCCAAGTCGCCCCGGGCCCCCGAGCCCCCGCCGGCTCCCTGAAACGGCGTTTTCGGCTCCGTGAAGCCCCGGCCCAGGTCGGGGCTTCACGATTTACTTGAAGGGCGAAAAGGCCGAAATTAGTGAGATCCAGGGGGTCCAGACCGCATCGATGAGGCGTTTTGCTTCGTCGGAGAGGTTCGGAACCTCACCCGAGAGGGTGTTGGCCTCATCAATGAGCCTCGGGACCTCTCCGGTGAGCC
>DASPKS010000149.1:0-4295 GCA_035628035.1 Rubricoccaceae bacterium | reverse complement strand
CATGGCCCGCTTGACGTACCCGAACCGGTCGGCCTTGACGACGTTGCCGAGCTGGGTGTCCACGATGAGCCCCGGCACGATGAGGTCGGGGTCGAACGTGAGGTCGTCGACGGGCCACCCGCGCGCGGCGAGGCCGGCCTTGACGTAGGCGTAGGCGCGGGCCTCCCACAGCGCCACGTGGTAATGGACCAGCGTGTAGTCCATGTCGTACCCGATGGCGCGGATCTGCCGGAGGTTCAGGGTCCGGTTGCAGTAGAGCCCGCGCGGGCGCAGATGGCGCGCGAAATCGCCAGATTCCCGACGGAAGTCGGCGGCGCCGTTCCGGGGGGCGCCGTTGGAGGAGCGGTCAGCCATGCGAGAGGGGCGATGCGTCGTGCCTCCTACGCGCGAGCGCGCCTGCCGTCCCCACCCCTACGATTTGGTAATGGATGAAGACGGCAGGGGCTCGACCCGGCACGCCGAACCGGGGCGGCTACCGCCGCCGGGCGGGCGGGAACGGGCTCGCCGCGGAGACGAAGCCGGGGTACGTGCCCCGCTCGAACCGCCGCCCCGTGTGCCGCTCGATCTCGCGGAGGTAGCCCTCCTCGTCGGCAGCGACGAACGTGAGCGCGTCGCCGGTGGCGTGCGCGCGGCCCGTCCGCCCGATGCGGTGGATGTAGTCCTCGGCCTGGTTCGGCGTGTCGAAGTTGATCACGTGCGTGATCCCGTCCACGTCGATCCCCCGCGCCGCCACGTCGGTGGCGACGAGGACCTGGAAGGCGCCGCGCTTGAACCCGGCGAGGGTGCGCGTGCGCTGGGCCTGCGAGCGGTCGGAGTGGATGGCCTCGGCCGAGATCCCGCTCTGCGCGAGCCGCTTGGCGATGCGGTCGGCGCGGCGCTTCGTGCGCGAGAAGACGAGGACGTTCTCGGCCGGCTCGGTGCGGAGCACGTGGAGGAGGAGGTCCGTCTTCTGCTCCGTCGCCACGCGGTAGACCCGCTGCGTGACGGTCGCGGCGGGGTTCTGGCGCTCGCCCACCTCCACGCGCTCGGGGCGGTCCTGGAGGCTCGCCGCGAGGGCGCGGATGGCCGGGGGCATCGTGGCGGAGAAGAGGAGCGTCTGCCGCTGCTTCGGGAGCTTCGCCACGATCCGCCGGACGTCGGGGACGAACCCCATGTCGAGCATGCGGTCGGCCTCGTCGAGGACGAGGACCTCGACGCGGGAGAGGTCGAGGGCGCCCTGGTTGAGGTGGTCGAGGAGCCGGCCCGGCGTGGCGATCACCACGTCGACGCCGCGGCGGAACGCTTGGAGCTGGGGGTGCATCCCCACGCCGCCGTAGACGGCGACGCTGCGGAGGCCGGTGTAGGCGCCGTAGGTGCGGACGCTCTCCTCCACCTGGAGCGCGAGCTCCCGCGTGGGCGTGACGACGAGCGCGCGGACGGGCCGCCACTTCTTGCTAGGCGGCGCCGGGAGGAGCCGGTCGAGGAGCGGCAGCACGAAGGCGGCCGTCTTCCCGGTGCCGGTCTGGGCGCACCCGGTGAGGTCCCGCCCGGCGAGGGCGATCGGGATGGCCTTGGCCTGGATGGGGGTGGGCGTCGTGTAGCCGGAGGCCAGGACGCCCTTGATGAGGGGCTCGGACAGGCCGAGCGCGTGGAACGTGGTCATGATGAGGTATAGGTGCGAAGGCGGGCCGGCGGGATGCCGATGCCTCGACGGGTCAACACGCTTTCGCAAAACCACATCCCCCCGCGCCTGAGGCGGCGCGTCGGGAAACACCTTCGGCCCGGTCAGAGCCAGCGAGGTCGATCTCGGAGAGCGAGTCTGGAATCCGCTTCCGAGACTCAAGAGAACCGGGAACGGTGTGATGGCGACCTACTTGGTCGCTGGCAGAAGATACGAAACCGCCCCCGGCGGCCCCGTGTGGACGGGGTGAACTCGCCGCTCGCCGGAGGAAATGCCGCCCTCAGGAGGGCCGCTCGGCGTTGCGGTAGTGCGACCGGCACTCGGCCTCGCGCCCGCGCACGACGCGCTTCCCTTCGAGCGGCCCCGACGTCTCCGTCACGACGGTCCACGGGCCATCCGAGATAGGGGCGTCCTGGTAGATCACGACCCAGTCGTTCGTCTTGCCGAGCTCGTGCGCGCGGTCGGTGTTCGAGAACAGCGCGGTGTAGCGGCGCTCCCCCCACCGCGTGTTCAGGATGGGCAGCCAGGCCTCCCCCGAGGGGTTGTTCTCGTGGGGCGCGATGAGGCGGAGCTCCCCCTTGGCCGCCTTCGCGCGGTACTCCCGGTCCACGTCGAGGAGCTCGTCGACGGGCGGGTAGGAGGGGGGCGGCTTCATGGGACCTCGGAGGGGGAACGGTGCTACGGGCCGGGCGGGGGCCCGTTCCTCCGGGGGCCGCATCGCGGGGGAAACGCCGTCTCCCTCGGCCGCCGCTGCAACTTCGGCGGGCCCGGCCTGTTGGAGGCAGACGACGGGTTCGCTGTGGGCCGTGGAGGCACGGCCCTTTTTCCCCTTCCTTCGCTACGGCGCAACGCCCGCCGCCGTGCCGACGACTGCCCTTCTCCCATGGTCCACATCGCCCGTCCCCAGCCCATCACGTACACCTCCCGCGGGCGCTTCCACTGCTACATCGTCTACGTCCGCGAGGGGAGGTCCCAGCGCCGCGTGGAGGTGAACGTCTCCGACGAGCGGTGGGGGCAGTGGGAGGAGGACGCCGTCAGCGGCGAGGACGGCGTCGCCGCCGCCGTCGCGTCGGAGGTGAATCGGGTGGGGGTGGAGGCGCTGCGGGGCCTGCTCCCCCTGGCGAAGGTGGACGTGCAGCCGGCCGTGCCCGGCCCGGCGAAGGGCGGCGACGGGTACCTCCTCTCCTGAAGAGGGATTGCCGGATCGTCAAGGCGGCGCGGGGCCGCTCCCTGCCCGCGCGGATGAACATGCAGGGGGGTGCGCGATTGAACGGGTCCGCGCTCCTCGGGCCACGCTCTCCAACCCCCCTCTCCATGACCACGCTTACCCCCTTCTTCCGCGTGCTGGCCCTCGGGGCCGCGCTGCTACTGAGCGCCCCCGTCTACGCGCAGCCCGACGACGACGACGTCACGACCCAGAACGACGACGAGAACGGCACGGACCTCGGCTGGATCGGCCTCCTCGGGCTGGCCGGGCTCGCCGGGCTCATGCGCCGCCGCGATACGAACGACCGCCGCGACCTCCGGTAGCGGACCGGCCCGAACGGAAAAGAGAGGCCCCGCCGGGTGTGCATCCGGCGGGGCCTCTCGTATCAGGGGCGGCTCAGGGCTTCGTGCCGCCGAGGAGGCGGAGGGCCCGTTCGAGGGAGCCGTCGTAGACCCCCTGCACCGCGTGCTAGCGGAGCACCGTGAGCGCGCGGGTGGCGACGCGCCCCCCGGCCTCGGCGCGGACGAGGTACACCCCCGGGAGGAGCGCTGAGGCGTCGAACGAGAAAGCGTGGGGGCCCGGACCGAGCGGCCCCGCGTGGAGCACGGCGGCCTCACGGCCGAGCGCGTCGTAGAGCGCCACGCGGGCGGGCCCCGGTACGGGGAGGGTGAGGCGAAGGGCCGCGCGGCCCCGCGTGGGGTTCGGCGAGACCGAGAGCGCGAGGGCGCTCTGTGCGGGTGGCTCCGGCTCGGCGGCGACGGGCCACGGCGGGAGGTCCACCCGCCACCCCTCCGCGCTCCCCTCGGGGTTGTACCCCTGCCCGACGACGACGCGCCCGTCGGACGAGAGGGCGAGGACCGCCTGCAAGTTCCACCCCGCGAGGTCAAGACCATGCTCGTCCTCCAGGTACGCCTTCAGCGCGACGGGCCCCGTCCGCGCCGTCCACACGAACGCCTCCCACCCCGCCACTCCCCCGACGACGCGGCCGTCGCCGGAGACGGCCGTAGCCTCGCGGTAGAACGAGCCGCCGGGGATGTCGGGGAGCGGGGTCATCCCCTCCCCCTCCGTCCACACGAACGCGAAGGCCGCCGCGGTTTCCGTTCGGTAGTGCCCGACGACGACGCGGCCGTCGTCGCTCACGTCACCGGCGTACGTGTGAGTGCCGCCTGCGGGGAAGCCGAGCCCTTCGGGGACGCCGTCTACCCAGCGGACCGCCTCAATCACGTCGGCCCCCTCACCGTCCTCGATGGTGCCGTACCCCACGGCAATCCGCCCGTCGGCGGTGACCGCGTGAGCCCTCGCGTCGTCCCGACCACCAGGGAGGTCGGGTAGCCGCGTCATTACCCCTGCTTCCCACACGAACGCCCCATCGGACGAGATCGGCCCGCCGATGTGGCTATACCCCACGACGACCGAGCCGTCAGCCGA
>DASPKS010000148.1:0-9699 GCA_035628035.1 Rubricoccaceae bacterium | reverse complement strand
CGCGGAACGGGAAAGGCGGGGCCTGACCCGCTCCGCCCCCCCGCTCCCCCCGACGCGCCCGCATCACGCTTTCCGGTTCCCCGCCTTCCTCTTCATAGCCCCAGCCCCATGAACCCGAACGAGGCCGTCTCGCCGCCGCAGCTCTCCATCGAACTGACCGAGGACATCGCCGAGGGCATCTACTCGAACCTCGTGATGATCGCGCACTCCCCCGAGGAGTTCATCCTCGACTTCATCCGGGTGATGCCGGGCGTGCCGAAGGCGCGCGTCAAGAGCCGCATCATCATCACGCCGCCCCACGCGCGGCGGCTCCTGGCCGCGCTCAACGACAACATCAACAAGTACGAGGCGCAGTTCGGCCCCATCGAGGAGGCCGGGCACGCGCCGCCGTTCGGGTTCTCTGTGCCGGAAGCAGAGGCGTAGCGCCTCAGAGCGCGACGGGGCCGCGCGGCTGGCCGTCGCCCGACGGCGCGCACTCGGCCCACACCTCCTCGATCCCCGTGAGCAGCCGGTCGAGGTCGGCCTCGGTGTGCTGCGCCATGATCGAGACGCGGAACCGCTCGTGGCCGTACTTCACGGCGGGGTAGTCGATGTGGTTCAGGAAGAGGCCGCGGCGGTGGAAGGCGTAGGCCGCCTGCTGGATGTCCATCCCCGGCGGGACGGTGAGGGGGACGGCGGCGGAGCGGTCGTCCACGTTGAACCCGAGGCGGCGGAGGCCCGCCGAGAGGTAGGCCATGTTGGCGCGGAGGCGCGCGTGGATCTCCGGCTCCTTCTCCAGGAGGTCCAGCCCGGCCAGCACCGCCGCCACGTTGACGAGCGAGAGCGAGGCCGAGAAGATGTACGCCCGCGAGAACAGCCGGAGGTAGTCGCACACCGCCTTCGGCGCGGCGACGAACCCGCCGGAGACGCCGAACGCCTTCGAGAACGTCCCCATCACGACGTCCACCTGGCCCTCTACGCCGAAGAGCTTGGCTGTGCCGGTTCCGCCCGGTCCGGAGATCCCGGTGCCGTGCGCGTCGTCGAGGAGGAGGATGGCGCCGTAGCGCCGGCAGAGAGCGACGGCCTCGTCGAGCGGCGCGAGGTCGCCGTCCATCGAGTAGACGCCCTCGATCCCGACGAACACGTCGCCGTCCTTCCGGTCGGCAGCGGCCAGGAGGGCCTCGAGCGCCGCCATGTCGTTGTGGCGGAAGGCCACGCTGGTGAACCCGCCGAGGGCGAGGCCGTCGTGGCAGGAGGCGTGGTGGAGCTCGTCGCAGAAGATGAGGTCGCGCTTCGTGGGGAGGCTGCTCATCAGCCCGACGTTGGCGCTGTACCCGCTCCCATAGAGGACAGCGTCCTCGACGTGCTCGAAGGCGGCCAGCCGCTCCTCCAGCTCGCGGTGGAGCGCGGAGTACCCGTTGAGCAGGGGGGGGCCGCCCACGCCCGCGCCGAGGCGGTCCACGACCGCGCGCACGCGCTCGCGCACGTAGGGGTGCGTGGCGAGATTGAGGTAGTTGTTCGACCCGAACATGAGCATCCGCTGCTCGTGCCCGTCGGCGTCGCGGACGAGGACCTCGCGGTCCATCGGCGAGAGGACGAGGCGGAGGCGGAGGCCGTCGGTGTGGGTGCGCCGCGTGGCTTCGCGCCAGTCCGAGAAAAACTGCGTGCGCTCGCGAAAGTCGAGGCGGCGGCCGTGCAGGAAGATGTCCCGGACGGTGAGCGCCGGGTCGTCGGGGCGGACGGAGGCGGGCATCAGGGTCGGGCTCCGAAGGTGGAAGCTCGGGGACCTGGGGAAGGGCGAGCGCAGAGCCGCCTGTAATTAATGGCATTTCTGACAAGAATGAAAGCCCTCCCGCCGGGGTGCCAGTTTTCCACCGTCAGGAACCGATGCGGAGGCCACGCGAAGGAGCAGAGCCCTTCCCGGTTCGCCCTTTTTTCTCGCGCGGCACAGGCTTTGTCAAACCCTCCGCGAAGCCTCTACCGCCCGCAATCCCTTGGACCGCCCGTTCGCTTCCGCCTCCCCCGAGCACGTTTCTACACGTGCTCCCAGTTCTCTTGGCCTGGCGCTGCTTCAGCTCGCCGCCGGCGACGTTGCGCTCCTCGAAGGCTACCGCGCCATCGCATGGAGCGCCTACCGCGAGGCAGGCTTCCCCTTCGGGATGAGTGAGGAGGGGCTGGAGCGCTGGTGGGCCGATCAACTCGACGGCGCGTCCGCCTGAGCCCCCCCCGCCTGCTTCATCGCAGCCTCCATCGAGGAGGCGAGAATTCCCGGATCGTCGGAGGGAGTGGGGGTAACGACGGGTAGCGGCATCACCGTGGCCGCCACGCCCGGAAGGTGCGTAGCGAGGCGGGCTACCGCCTGCAACAGCCACTCGCCCTTACGCCAGACCACGGGTGCCAAGGGGCTGTACCGGAGGGCTACGGGCCGAATCGGTACCCCGGCCTCGGCAGCGACCTCGAACGCGCCGCGCCGGAACGGCAGCACGGCGCCGGTGTGGCTGATCTGCCCCTCGGGCGCCAGCGCGAGCGGGGGGAACGGCCGCGCGCGGAGCTTCCCGACGAGCTGCACGCGCGAGGCCGCGCGGCTGTCGGCGTCGCCGCGCCGCACGAAGACGGTTCCCACGCTCGTCGCCATCGGCCCGACGAGCGGGAGCCGCCGCACGCCCTCGGCGCTGAGGAACCGCATCGGTCCGAGGGCGAGGAGCACCACGACGTCGAGGTACGAGAGGTGGTTGAAGAAGACGAGCCCGTGATGGCGTCGGATCGCGTCCGGGTCGGGGCAGACGACGCGCACGCCCATCAGCGCGACGAACGCCCGGCACAGCCCGACGGCCGGCCACAGCGCGGGCCGGACGCCGCCCACCCGCGCGGGCCACAGCACCGCCAGGAGAACGGCGGCCGTCCCTACCACCAGCAGCACGAGCACGGCCACGAGCCGCAGGGCACCCAGGAGCACTCCGGCGACACGTCCCATCGCTATTTCGGCGCGCGCCAGAGCACGATCAGCGTGACGAGCGCGAACACGACGTGCGGCAGCCACGCCGCCACGGTGGGCGGGATCGCCTCGGCGTAGCCGAACGGCTCGATCACCCGCTGCAGCGCGAGGTAGGCGAACGCGACGAGCAGCCCGATCCCGAACTGGATGGCCTGCCCGCCTTTCCGCCGCCGTGCCGCAAGGCACGCCCCGACGATCACCAGAAAAAAGTTCGCCACCGGGTAGGCGTACTTCGCGTGGTACTCGACGAGTGGACGACCCAGGCGGCTAGCCCCGGCCCGCCGGAGTGCCTCGACGTAGGCGCGTGTTTCCGGGATCGTCATCCGCTGCGCATCGCGCTCGGTGCGGGCGAGGTCGCGCGGGAGCACGGCCAGCGCCGTGTCGAGCGCGCCGACCTCGCGGACGGTCTCGCTGCCGTCTTCCGCGAAGGTGCGGAGGGCGGCGTTGTCGAGCCGCCAGCGCGACAGCGAGTCTACCCACGTCATGTCGGAGGCGTCGAGGCGGGCGGTGAGGCGGGTGGGAACGGAGGCACCGGCCGTCGAGTCGAGCGCGAACGTGTAGAGGGCGACGCGGTAGCCGCGGTGCTGCTCGGGCTCGTAGAACCCGACGGCGAGGAGGCCATCGGGCGAGGTCTGCCGGAACACCTCCGAGGTCTCTTCCTCCGGTGCGTCGGCGTAATAGCGGAGCTGGAAGTCGAGGACGACGGCGTACGCGCGGGGGACGACGTACCCGTTGAAGGCGAACATCCCGGCCGTGATCGCGAGCGCCGCCAGCGCGAGCGGGAGGAGGTACCGGTAGAGCGAGACGCCCGCCATCGTGAGGGCCGTGAGCTGCATCGACTGGCTCAGCCGGGCCGTCGTGTAGATCGCTGCGAGGAATACCGCGAGCGGGCTCGTCAAGCGGACGATCTCGGGGACGTAGTGGAGGTAGTACGTCCCGAACACCTGCCGGAGCGTCGCGCCCCGGTCCATGAAGTCGTCGATGTACTCCACGTAGTCGAGCACGATGAACGTGACGATGAGGAGGCCGACGAGGAGCGCCGACGCCGCGAGGAAGCGGGCCAGGAGGTGGCGGTCGAAGCGGGTCACGCGGCGCGGGCCGGGGTACGCGAAGAACGGGCGAGGATACGACGCCCGCCGGGGCGGCGGTGGTAGCTTCTCCGCCCCTTCCGGTTCTAGCCCGCGCGTCCCATGAAGCTCCACGAGTACCAGGCCAAAGAGATCCTCGCCAAGCACGGCGTCGTCGTGCAGCGTGGCGCGGTGGCCGAGACGGTCGAGGAGGCCGTCGCGGCGGCGGAGGGGATGGCGGCCGAGGGGGTGAGCCTGTTCGTCGTGAAGGCGCAGATCCACGCGGGCGGGCGCGGGAAGGGCGGTGGCGTCAAGCTGGCGAAGAGCGTCGAGGAGGTCCGCGAGAAGGCCGAGGCCATCCTCGGGATGCAGCTCGTCACGCCGCAGACGGGGCCCGAGGGGCAGACCGTCCGGAAAATCCTCGTCACCGCCGCCGAGGACATCGCGCACGAATACTACGTGGGCGTGCTGCTCGACCGCGCGCGCGGGCAGAACGTCGTGATGGCTTCGGCCGAAGGGGGGATGGACATCGAGGAGGTGGCCGCGCACACGCCTGAGAAGATCGCGAAGGTGTACGTGGACTCTGCCGTCGGCCTCCGCCCGTTCCAGGCCCGCGAGATCGCGTTCAAGCTGGGGTTCGAGGGCGAGGCGTTCAAGGACGCCGTCCGGTTCATCATGGCGCTCTACCGCGCCTACGAGGAGGCCGACGCGAGCCTCGCCGAGATCAACCCGCTCGCGCGCACGGAGGACGGCCGCGTGATCGCACTCGACGCCAAGATCACCCTCGACGACAACGCGCTCTTCCGCCACGCCGACCTCGCGGCCCTGCGCGACGAGCACGAGGAGGACCCGCTCGAAGTGGAAGCCGGCCGCCACCGCCTCAACTACATCAAGCTCGACGGGAACGTGGGCTGCATGGTGAACGGCGCCGGCCTCGCGATGGCGACGATGGACCTCATCAAGCTGGCCGGCGGCGAGCCTGCCAACTTCCTCGACGTCGGCGGGACGGCGAGCCCGGAGACGGTCGAGGCCGGCTTCCGCATCATCCTCTCCGACCCCAACGTCGAGGCCATCCTCGTCAACATCTTCGGGGGGATCGTCCGGTGCGACCGCGTGGCGCTCGGTGTGGTCGAGGCGGCGAAGAACGTGGACCTCCGCGTCCCGCTCATCGTCCGGCTCCAGGGGACGAATGCGGAGGAGGGGATGCAGATCCTGAAGGAGAGCGGGCTCCCCATCGCGTCGGCCATCCGGCTCCAGGAGGCGGCCGACAAGGTGCAGGAAGCGCTGGCGCGCCGGGCCTGAGCGGTCCCGCAGGCGATCCCATGGAGGCCCCGCCTCGCTCCACGGACGCGGGCGTCCGCCTCGATGCGGTGACGAAGCGCTACGGCGCCGTCGCGGCGGTGGACGGGGTCTTGCTTGAGGTGCCGCCCGGCGCGTTCGTCTCGCTGCTCGGCCCCTCCGGCTGCGGGAAGACCACGCTGCTTCGCCTTGTCGGGGGGTTCGAAACGCCCGACGCCGGGCGCGTCTGGATCGGCGCCGCCGACGTGACGCGCCGCCCGCCGCAGGCCCGCCGCACGGCGATGGTGTTCCAGCACTACGCCCTCTTCCCAACGATGACGGTGGGGGAGAACGTGGGCTACGGGCTCACGGTGCGGAAGGAGAAGAAGACGGTCGTCCGCGAGAAGGTGGAGCGCGCGCTCGCGCGCGTGGACCTCGCAGGGCTCGAGGCGCGCCCGGTCTCGGCGCTCTCGGGCGGGCAGCAGCAACGTGTCGCCCTCGCCCGCGCGCTCGCCGTCGAGCCCGCCGTGCTGCTCTTCGACGAGCCGCTCTCGAACCTCGACCCCGCACTCCGCGAGAGCACGCGGGCCGAGCTGAAGGGCCTCCAGCGCGAGCTGGGCACGACGAGCCTCTACGTCACGCACGACCAGGCCGAGGCCCTCGCGCTTTCCGATCGCATCGCCGTCATGCACGCGGGGAAGATCGTGGAGGAGGGGCCACCCGAGCAGCTCTACGATGAACCCGCCACGGCCTACGTCGCCCGCTTCCTCGGCGGCGCGAACGTGATCGAAAACGGGCCCCTCGCCGCGGTGCTTACTGGCGAAGCGCTTGCGCCCGGCGAGGCGCTGGCCGTCCGGCCCGACGCGCTGGAGCCGGTCGACGCCGAAGCACCGGGGGCCGTACCCGCGCGGTGCCTCGCGCGGCTGTTCCTGGGCACTCACGCCGAGTGGACGGTCGAGGCGGGGGGCCAGCGCCTCCGGCTGTGGGCGGACCCCCAGCGACCCGTGCCCGAGCAGCTGTTCGTCCGCACCACGCGCCACCGCCGCGTGCGTGCCTGACCCGACGCCGGCCTCGTCCGTCGTCTACCGCCTCCCATTTCTGGACGCCCCATGGAAACTCCCGAAGTCACGATCCGCGAAGGGCTCGACGGCCTCACGCCCGCCCGCATTGCGACGCTCTACCGCCGTGCCCCGCTCCTCCGCCAGACCGACGCGCCGGAGCTGGTCCGGCGCGCGTTCGAGGCGAGCCAGCTCGTGCTCTCGGCGTGGCAGGGGGAGCGCCTCGTCGGGCTCGCCCGTGTGCTCACCGACGGCGTCCAGGTGGCCTACCTCTGCGACCTCGCCGTCGAGCCCGACGTGCAGGGAGCCGGCATCGGGAAGCACCTCATCGACGCCGTACTAGAGCGGTGCAAGGGCGCCGAGCTGGTCCTCCGCGACTCCAACCTCTCGGTCGGGTTCTACGACCGCCTCGGGTTCGAGCGCGTCGAAAACGGCTGGGTGCGGCGGGCCTAGGCCGCTGGAAACTTCGTCGTTGCGACGAAGGGCTATCTTTCTAGCACCCCACCGCTTTACCGCCCGCATGCGTCGCCTCGCGTCCGTCTTCTTCGGCGGGGACGGCGGCGGCTCGACCGTCGCCGACCTCGGGCTCCTCCTCCTCCGCGTCGTGGCCGGCCTCATGCTGGCCTTCGCGCACGGCGTGAACAAGCTCCCCCCGTCCGAGCGGTTCCTCGCGAGCGTGGACCGGCTGGGGTTCCCGCTCCCGGAGGTGTTCGCCTGGGCCGCCGGGCTGGCCGAGTTCATCGGGGGGATCCTCCTGGCCCTCGGCCTCCTCACCCGCCCGTCGGCGTTCTTCATCGCCTGCACGATGGCGACGGCGGCGTTCCTCCGTCACGCGGCCGACCCGTTCACAGACAAGGAGAAGGCGCTGCTCTTCCTCGTCATCGCCCTCTTCTTCCTCATCGCCGGGAGCGGGCGGTTCGGGCTCGACGAGTGGTTCCGCCGCCGCGAGCGGCAGTACGTCCGCCGCTACTAGCCGTCGCAGCGCGGCGCGGTCAGGCCGGCGGGAGCTGGAGGTGGTCCGAGATCCGGCGGAGGCCGGGCTGCTGCGCCACGAGGGTCAGGACCGCCTCGCGGTGGGCCTCCGTGCGGACCATCCCGTAGAGCGTCACCGCGCCCTCGTGGACGTAGAGGCTGAGGCCGTCCACTTCCAGCCGGGCCGCCGCGAAGGCGTCGTGGAGGCGGCGGGCGAGGGCGCGGTCGGCCGAGGAGCGCGCGCGGCGCTCCTGGAGCACGCGGACGAGCGCGCGGATCTGCGGCGGGACGGGGACGGCGGGGGAGAAGGAGGCCACGGCGGAGCGGCGGGAGGGTCTGACCGGAGGCTTTACAAAGCCCGTACCGGCGGCCGGAAACTAGGGATTCATGGCCGTGATCCGCGTGAAGCGCGCAGAAAATGGCGCTGAGAGGGGCCTGGCCGTCTCAAAACCGCCCCACCGGCCCCGCCGATGGCGGCGCGAATCGTACCGCCGCGTTTCCCTCTCGACCGTCGATCCCTCCTTGGATTCTGAGCGCCGCGCCCTACTTTGAGCAGGCGTTCAGCGCCCACGGCCATGCGTACGAGGCTCCTCGCGGCGGTGCTCCTCTTCGGCCCGCTCCGCGCTCTCGGGCAGGAGGCCAGCTTCACCCCCCTCGGCGACCTCCCTGGTGCCTTCGTCGGGAGCTGCGCGCACGGGGTTTCCGACGACGGGCTCGTCGTCGTGGGGATGGGCCGGGCCGAGCTCTCTTACGAGCCGTTCCGCTGGGAGAACGGTGTGATGGCGAGCCTCCGTCCCGGATCGGAGAGTGGCGGCGTCGCCTACGGTATTTCCCCCGACGGCACCGTGATCGTGGGATCGGTCGAGTGGGAGGCCTTCCGCTGGGAAGGCGGCGCGATGGCTTGGCTCCCCGACTTGCCCCAGGGGACGCTCTGGCGCAAGGCCTTCGACGTCTCGGCGGACGGTTCCGTGGTCGTGGGGGAGGCGAGGGTATCCCCATCTCCTCCCCCAACCCCGACGGTGCCGGTCCTCTGGGAGAACTCCACCATCGTGCAGCTTGGCGGGGGTCGCGGGGTAGCGGAGGCCGTCACGCCGGACGGCCACGTGGTGGTGGGCTGGACAGAGTCCGCCGGCCAGGCGCAGGCAGCGCGGTGGACGGGCAGGGTCCACGAGCCCCTCGGCGTTCCTCCCGGCTTTTCTAGCTCCTACGCCTACGACGTCTCGGACGATGGCTCTGTCGTCGTCGGCAGTGCTGGCTCCCACGGGTTCCGCTGGACGGCCTCGGGGGGGTTCCAGCTGCTCCCGCCGCTCCCCGGAGGGGAGGTCCCCGGGCCGGCGCATTCGGTCTCGGGTGACGGCCGCGTCATCGTGGGCAACGCCCGTACGGGTGTCCCCGGCGTGGTGGAGACGTTTGTCTGGACGGCGGTGCGGGGGTCGCGCTGGCTCCAAGACGTGCTGGAGGAGGACTACGGCCTCGACCTCGCGGGGTGGCGGCTCTATCAGGATTACCATTCGCACGGTGTGACCCCCGGTGGGACCGTAGTGGTCGGGTGCGGGAGCAGTCCGCAGGGCGAGTCGGTTGGGTGGCGGGCCGTGATGTCCCCGCTACCCATTACTACAGAGCCGGAGCTTCCCGTTGTGGGCTTGTCCCTGACGGTCTTGCCGAACCCTGCACGCGCGGGCGCCACCGTCCGTCTCGCGCTCTCGGAGCCTACTTCCGTACGCGTAGCGGTCTACGACGCACTCGGCCGTGCGGTCGCCGTTCTCCACGACGGCCCGCTCGGGGCGGGCACGCATCCGTTCACAGTCGGCGCGCTCCCGGCCGGGGTCTACGTCGTCCGTGCTGAAGGAGTAGGTACCGTCGCCACGCGCCGCGTGGTCTTCCTCCGGTAGCGCGTCAGAGCAGCGTGCGGAAGCGGCCCAGCGGGTCGGCGCGGGGGAAGTCGAGCCGGAGGAGGTCGCGGAGGTACCCGCTCTTGACGTAGAGCGAGAACCCGAACGAGCGGAAGGCCCCGAAGGGGATCCAGTTGAGCCGCATCTCCCAGCAGTGGAGGTCGCGCACGACCGAGAGCTGCGTCGTCGCCAGCTCGCCTCGCTCGAGATCGAACCCCGTCCGCCCGGCCACTTTCCAGTTCGGGGTCAGCGCGAGGTCGAAGTTGGTGATGGAGAGGACGGCACTCCGCTGCACGGGGCGGTTCCCCACCGCCGGCGTCAGCCCGAACGTGAGGTCGAGCGTGATGGACCAGGGGAGCGAGAAGTCGGTGTACCCGGTGGGGGTGTTCCAGTACGCTGGGTTCGCCGGGTAATAGTCGGGCGGGAGGAGCGAGGGCCGCGTGAGGGCAGGCTGCGCG